>PLHC01000028.1:770-48727 GCA_003138795.1 Granulicella sp.
GAAGACGGCGAGGAGCGGTGTGGCAAAGTCGGAGGGGGTCTGTTGGAAGAGAAGCTTGGTGGTCACAGGTTCATGGTAACGCGGGAGGCGACAGCGCTCGCCACAGGGCTGTTGGCGGTGCGGGCGGTATGAGTGACGCGCGCACCCTCGGGGTCCTTCGACGGCGCGCTATACGCTCAGGATGACAGGGTATGGGTGGCGCGGAAGAGATATGTCGGGCCTNNGCTTCGCCCTAGGCTGGTATAGAACGCGCCGTTGGCGCTGAATACTAGCGGCGCTGGGAGCGGGCGATGGCGGCTTTGGCTTCCTTGTCGCCTTCGCGGGCGCGCTCGGTGGCGCGCTTGTCCCAGTCCTGCTTGCCCTTGGCGAGGGCAAGTTCGCACTTGACGCGACCGTTCCTGAAATAAAGCTTCACAGGGATAAGCGTGTAGCCTTTTTGCTTCGTCAAACCCTCTAGTTTGTCGATCTCACGCTTGTGCAGCAGCAGTTTCCGGGTGCGCAGGGCTTCGTGGTTCATGGCGTTGCCGTGCGAGAACGGGCCGATGTGGGCGTTCAGGAGGAAGCACTCGCCGTCTTTCAGGAGCCCGTAGGCGTCCTTGAGATTAGCTTTGCCTTCGCGGATGGATTTGACTTCGGTGCCGCGGAGGGCCACGCCGGCCTCGAAGCGGTCGGAGAGGAAGTAGTTGAAGCTGGCGGAGCGATTGTAGGCAGCGTCGCGCTGTCCGGAGGCAACGGGATCGCGATCCTTGGGTTTGGCCGAGGGCTTGGGCGGTGCAGGGACGGTCGGATTGGAGAGAGAACGGGCCATGAGGACGATAGAGTACGACAAATGTCTGGACGATACGTCCAAAACTGTGATGCTAGCAGATAGATAGACGCGGGCGGAGATGTTTGGACGCCAACTTCGTGCTTGCGAACTCGTCCAAAGAGGGAACGAGAGGGTAGTACGCGAATCGAAACTACCGCTGCGAGAGGGCAGAGAAGACCTCCGCGGACGGGCAAACGCAGCATGTTTTGAGGCGGAGAGATTAGTGAAGCGAACGGTATTAGCTGTATCATCAGACGAGCCCGACCAACCGCTCGAGACCGCAGCAGAGGCCGCTCCGAAGCACCTTTACGCAGGGTTCGGGGCGATCGCGCGGCGAGCCTTCGAGACCAGTGTCCGAGGCATCGTGGAGCGGGTCGCAGGCATGCAGGTACGGCTACCAAACGGAATTTGTCGAGTATTCAAGCTTTGCGTTGTCAAACGCTCTCCTCTGTCTTTACAGAGAAAGCTTGCAGCGCTCCCCGTGGCGATGATACTTGGGGTTTTGCTGTTTTCGGGCGTTGCGGTAACCAGTGTGCATGCTCAATCGGCCAGCACCTGGAACAAGCGAGGCGAGAAGGCGGAGGCGCGCGAGGACTACGACGCAGCGTTTGAGTCCTTTCGGCAGGCACACCTGAAGAAGCCCAGCGATCTGCGCTACAGGACACGGTATGAACGGCTGCGGTTTCAGGCGGCGAATATGCACGTCGATCGCGGGCGCGTGCTGCGGCAGTCGGGCGACGTCGACGGGGCCATCAACGAGTTTGCGCGCGCGCTGCAGATCGATCCGGGCAACCAGGCCGCAGCGCAGGAGTTGCAGGGGACGGAGAAGCGAGTGGCGCCGGGTGGGATTCCTTCCGGAAGCGTGTCCAGTGGCGTCGGGGAGGGTGGAGCTTCGGTGGGGGGGGCGTCGCCCGGCAATGTGCTGGTGCCGGGTCTGAGCGAGCAGACGCCACACCAGGCGGAGGTGCAGAAAGAGCTTTCGACGATGGATGGGCCGGTGACGCTGCAGCCGGTGTCCGATGATCCGATTACGCTGCACATGGTGGAGGACACAAAGGTCGTCTATCAGGCGATCTGCAAGGCGGCTGGGCTGAACGTGATCTTCGATCCGGAGTTCGTTTCGAAGCGGATTCCGGTAGATTTGAACAGTGTCTCGCTGCCCGATGCGCTGCATATTGTGGAAGTTCTGAGTGGGACGTTCTGGAAGCCGGTAACCAGCAATACGATCTTCGTGGCGCAGAACACGCGCACCAAGCGGACCGATCTGGACGACTTGGCGGTGCAGACGTTTTACCTGACCAATGTGTCGCAGCAGAACGACGCCAACGAGATCATGGTGGCGATTCGCAACCTTCTGGATCCGGGGCTGAAGATCTACCTGGTGGCAAGCCAGAACGCGCTGGTTATTCGCGGAACCCCGGATGAGCTGATCCTGGCCGAGAAACTGATCAACGATCTGGACCGCACGAGGCCGGAGGTGGTGGTGGACGTTGCGGTGCTGGAGGTAAGCCGGCAACTGGAGCGTAATCTCGGCATTACGCTGCCGACGAGCTTCGGTCTGACGCCGCAGTACAGCAATGCGAATGCGGCGACCTCCTCAACGACACCGACGACCTCTACAACAACGACCTCAGGCATTACGCTGAACACGCTGGGCAATCTCAATGCGACGAACTTCGCGGTGACGCTGGGCGGCGGAACAGTGAATGCGCTGTTGTCGGATGCGGACACGCGCATCCTGCAGAACCCACGTATCCGCGCTACCGACGGTCAACATTCAACGTTGAAGATCGGATCGAAGATTCCGGTGGCGACCGGATCGTACTCGGCTGGAACAGCCATCACGACGGCGTCGCTGGGTGTGCAGACGCAGTTTACGTACCTGGATGTGGGCGTGAATATCGACATCACGCCAACGGTGCACTATGACCGCGAGGTCTCGCTGAAGATGAAGGTTGAGGTTTCGGCGCAGAACGGATCGGTGACGATCTCGGGAGTGACAGAACCGATCATCTCGCAGCGAGTCGCGGAACAGGTGATTCAGCTGAAGGATGGCGAGCCGGCGATCCTGGCAGGATTGCTGCAGCAGCAGGATACGAAGAGCATAAGCGGAACGCCTGGACTGGGTGAGTTGCCGTTCCTGAAGTATTTTTTCGCCAGCACGGACAAGACACAGCAATCGGATGAGATTGTGTTCCTGATTATTCCGCACATCGTTCGCGAGTCGATCCTGACGGACGAGAATACGCGGGCGATCTACACGGGAACGAGCCAGTCGGTGGAGTTGATGCGCAAGGAGCCGAGCAAGATATTGACGGCGAATGGCGGGACGCTGGCGGGCGGACCGGCTGCGTTGTCGCCGACCTCGGCAGCCAATGCGGCGCAGGCGATGATCGGAAAGATGGCCGCGGATGCGCGGCAGATGACGCCGGCTGCGATGGGTTCCACGCAGATATCGCCGAACGGGACTGTGTCTGAATCACCGATGACGCTGACGGTGGTGCCCGCCATGATGAACCAGGCTGTAGGCTCGACCTTCCAGGTGTCGGTAATGGCATCGAACGCACATGACCTGTTTGCGGTGCCGCTGCAGATGCAGTTCGATCCGCGCGTGCTATCGCTGGTGAATGTGGATTCTGGCGAGCTGCTGGGTCGCGATGGACAGGCTGTGGCGCTGGTGCATCGCGATGAGGGCAATGGAGCGGTGACGATATCGGCCATGAGGCCGCCGGGCACCAAGGGTGTTGACGGGCAGGGAGCGATCTGCACGCTGACGTTCAAGGCGCTGGCACCGGGGGATGCGACACTCGCGCTGACCCGGATCGGCGCTAAGGATAGCCAGCAAAACCGCATTGCTTCTGTTGGCGTTCAGGCTGTTGTGCACGTGAAGTAGGCGGTTCACGCGCATCGGCTGAGCAGGCTGGCGGGAAAGGAGGCAAGATGGTGGACAGGACCGGGATCAAGACTGGGATACTGCGGAGGTCGCTTCGCTGCAGAGAGATGGGGGTGACGCTGACGGAGTTGATCATCGTCGTCACCATCCTCGCGATCCTGGCGACGGCGGCGGTTCCCGCGGTGAAGTTCGAGGTGAAGCGCACCAAGGAGAGCCAACTGCGTGCGGACCTCTGGGAGATGCGCCGGGCTATCGATATGTACAAGGATGTAGCAGATCTTGGCGGTATTAAGACCAAGGCGGACTCGAACAACTACCCACCTGACCTGCAAACGCTGGTGGATGGCGTCGACGTCAAGGATAAGAAGATGCGGTTTCTGCGCGCCATCCCAATCGATCCGATGACGGGCAACGCGGATTGGGGGCTGCGGTCGAACCAGGACGAGGCCGACTCGGACAGTTTCGGTGGCCAAAACGTCTTCGACGTGTACAGCAAGAGCCAGGGAACGGGGCTGGACGGAACCAAGTACAACACCTGGTAGTCAACGAGCGGGCAGGCAACGAGCGGGCAGACAACGAGTTGGCGACTAACGAGCAGGGCAAGCAGCAAATGTGCAACGTATGATGATGCGGAATCCAATTCGAGGCAGAGACAAAGCGCGCAATCGCTCCGGCGAGAGCGGTTTTACGCTCGTCGAACTGATGATCGTGATGACGATCATAGGGATTCTGGCGGCGATTGCGATTCCGAGCTACATCCGCGCCGTGCAGAAGGCCAGGGAAGCCGTGCTCAGGGAAGACCTGCACACGATGCGGACGGCGATCGACAGCTACACGGTGGACAAGGAAAAGGCGCCGCAGTCGCTCGACGACCTGGTACAGGCGGGCTATCTGAAGACAGTGCCGATCGACCCGATGACCAGCCGCAACGACACGTGGATGACGAGCCAATCGGACACGATGACCGACATCAACGAGACGCAGGGTGGAATGGACGATGTGCATTCGGGGTCGGAGGGAATGTCGAGCCAGGGAACGACCTACAACACCTGGTGACGACGCATAGCAACCGTCTACAATAAGGCATGTGAGCTGCGCCTGAACGGCAGTAGAGGCCGGCTCTCCTGGGAGTTCCCATGCGCATCCTGACGATCGCAGTTCTTGTGACGCTCTCTGGATCGATTGCATTGGCGCAACAGCTTTCCCCACAGCCAGGTTCGGCGTCTGCAAGCCAGATGCCCGTAACTTCAGGCCAGACACCCGCAGCGCAGACGTCTGCAGCGGCCAACCCATCAACCAATCCGTCCAGCACCGCTCAAGCCTCGCAGGCGCCGAGTACAACGCCGGCGGCCAACGCTGCGCTCGCAGCGAGTTCGACGCAGGCTTCGACGACGACCGGAGCGACGGCTCCGGACGCAAAGAAGGATGTCGCTGCGAAGGATGTCACGGCAACGGCTTCGACGGATAAGCCGGGCTCAATCGCGTCACCCGGTGAGGATCTCGATCCGCATATCAAGAAGGGGACAGAGGAGGATGTCGATGCAGTGGGCCAGCGCAATATCGGCGGCCGCGGCATGCGCAACTGGTACTCGACGAACTGGGAGATCAGCACGGGCAAGCAGTATTCGATGGAGATTGAGAAGTCGTCGCACCTGGTGACCGACCCGGTGGTCGTGGAGTACATCAATCGTATCGGGCAAAACCTGGTGAAGAACTCCGATGCGAAGGTGCCGTTCACGATCAAGGTGCTGGACACCGATGAGATTAACGCGATGGCACTGCCGGGCGGATACTTCTATGTGAACTCGGGACTGATCCTGGCATGCGACTCGGAGGACGAGCTTGCTGGTGTGATGGCGCACGAGATCGCTCATGTTGCGGTGCACCACGCAGCGCGCGAGATGACCAGGCTCAACTTTATGCAGCTCAGCTCGATCCCCCTGATGATATTTTCGCAGGGAACGTGGACCGGCTACGGGATCTATGAGGTCGCACAGCTGACGGTGCCGCTGACGTTCCTGCAGTTCTCGCGCGAGTATGAGGCCGAGGCGGATTATCTGGGCATTCAATATATGTACAGGGCAGGCTACGATCCGCAGGGGATGGTGTCGATCTTTGAGAAGCTCGACGCACTGGAGAAGCACAAGCCCGGCGCGATCTCGCGGGCGTTCAGCGATCACCCTGCGACGCCGGAGCGCATCGCCGCGGTGGAGCATGAGATTGCGACGATCCTGCCGGCCCGGCCCGATTACCTGGTGACGACCTCGGAGTTCGACCAGGTGAAGGCGCGGCTGGAGCGCATTCAGAACAAGCGCGGCATCCAGGACAAGAAGGGCGGCAAACGGCCCACGCTGCGGCGTGTCGGGAGTTCCAATAATGATCCGAATGCGCCGCAGTCGAGTACATCCGATCAGCCGACGCTGGGGCGTAGAGATTAGAGGGTAGAGATTAGAGGGTAGACAGTAGAGAGGCACGGCTGAGGCTGTGCCTCTTTTGCTGTCTGCGGAGATAAACTAAAAGCATGGCAGAGCACACAACCGGCTATACCGACGACCACGCTAAGGCGGGGCTTGAGACCAGGTTTCCAGAGATTGAGACGTGGCGCAACCAGTTTCGCGCGTATGAGATTTTGATCGAAGATCCGGAGTTCACCAGCGTCTGCCCGAAGACCGGGCTGCCCGACTTTGGCGTGCTGACGATCCGCTATATGGCAAGGGAGAAGTGTCTCGAGCTGAAGAGCCTGAAGGAGTATTTGTTCACCTACCGCAACCTCGGGATCTTTCAGGAGAACATCGTCAACCAGGTGCTGGATGATGTGGTGAAGGCGACCGACCCGGTGTGGGCCGAGATCAAAGGCGACTTCCGGCCGCGAGGCGGGATCTCGACGGTGGTGACGGCACGGTATCCGAGGACGGAAGACTGGAAGAAGTAGTTGCTTCGGCGGGTATGTGTGGGCCGAGGTTAAGGGCACCTTCCGGCCGAGGGGTGGCATCTCAACTATGGAAAGCCGCGGTATCCAGGAAGGAAGGAAATCAGATGCTGTCCATTGAGAGCGAGACGGTGATAGTCAAACACAAGTTTGCTACTGACGCTGGAAACGTCTATGACGCGTTTCTCGATCCGTCGATTGCAGGCAAGTTCCTCTTCGCTACGCCAACTGGAATTATGGTGCGGGCGGAGATCGACGCTCGGGTTGGAGGCAGGTATACGCTGATTGAGCGGCGAGGTGGCAAGGATGTACTGCATACAGGCGAGTTTTTGGAGCTCATCCGGCCGTCGCGAATCATCTTTACCTTGCTCGTGCCGGAGCATTCGAGCGAGCTGACGACGGTGCAGATTGACGTCGCTCCAGCCGGCGAAGGTTGCGAGCTGACGCTGACGCATACGGGAGTGCAGTCCGAATTTGTGGAGCAGACGCGCAAGGGCTGGGAAGCAATTCTGAGCACGGCCAAGAGGATGTTGCAGTAAGAGCCTGGCGACCATGGCTCGCCTGGCCTGATATCCTCGGCTCATCATGACGACGGCCCTGACGACGGCGACGAAACCAAAAAGTAGTCCGGTCAAGGGAGCCGCGATGGCGCTGTGTCTGTTGACGGCGCTGAACCTGGTGAACTATATCGACCGCTACATCCTGCCGGGGGTGCAGGAGCAGATCAAGGACGAGTTTAATCTGTCGGACGCGCAGATTGGGCGGCTGATGCTGTGGTTCTTCATCGCTTATATGGCTGCATCGCCGTTCACAGGCTGGCTCGGCGACCGCTTTCCGCGAAAGCCGATGATTATCGCGGCGGCACTCTTTTGGTCAGGCGCAAATTTGTTTACGGCGAGTGTGCATTCCTACAGCTCGCTCAATATCCGGCATGCGGCGTTGGGGATCGGAGAGGCGAGCTTCGGCATCTTTGCGCCGGCGATGATCGCGGACTTCTATCCGCCGGGTCAGCGCAACCGCGTGCTGACAATCTTCAACGTAGCGATTCCTTTTGGAGCTGCACTGGGATATCTGGCGGGCGGCGTGGTTGGGTCGCACTATGGATGGCGGCACGCGTTTCTGTTCTCGGGGATTCCGGGGCTCGTGATTGCGTTGCTGATGATCTTCCTGATGCGCGAGCCGGAGCGGCGGGATAATGAGGGGCGGGAGCAAGCGAAGACGAAGTTCACACTGAGTGCGGTCCTGGATCTGGGTGGCAACAAGGCGTATCTCTGCTCAATCTTCGGGTATGCGATGGTGACGTTCTCGCTGGGCGGCTTATCGTGGTGGATTCCGTCGTTTCTGCAGCGCGCGACGGGAAGGTCGGAGTCGGATGCGGCGTTTGTGATGGGTGCGATCACGGTGGCGTGCGGGATCGCGGGTACGATTCTGGGCGGTATCATCGCGCAGAAGTGGGAGAAGACGAACAAGGGCGCGCTGTACCTGGTGCCCGCCATCAGCGCGCTGCTGGCGGTGCCGCCAGCGCTGCTGTGTTTCTTCGGGCCGCCATCGATGACGGTGCCGGGGCTGGCGGCGGCGGTGTTCTTTGTGTTTCTCGGCACGGGGCCGGTGAATGCGGCGACGTTGAATGCGGTGCCCGCGAGCGTGCGCGCGACGGCGATGGCCGGACAGTTGCTGATGATTCATCTGCTGGGCGATGCGATCAGCCCGAGCATTATCGGGGTGATCAGCGACCACTCCAACCTGCGGCTGGGACTGGGAATGACGCTGATTACGTTTGTACTGGCGGCGATCATCTTCTTTATCGGAGCGAGGTTCGCGCCGCCGCTTAGTGATTCGTTGGAGGACGTGGCGGCTTGAGCTTTCATGGCTTGAGTATTCATGTGACGGAGTTTTGGCGCGGCATCATCCAGACGGTGTCCTGGGCGATTGCGCTGGCGTGGGTGCTCAGGACGTACGATGCCGTGCACTTGCTGCCGACGTTGCCGGACCTTACGACGGTGGACTGGGACGCGGCTCCGGCGGGGTCGCCGACGCTGACGGTGGTGGTTCCGGCTCGCGATGAGGCGGAGAACATTGCAGCCACTCTCGATGCGCTGCTGCTGGCCGATTATCCGTGGGTGCGGATACTGGTGGTCGACGATCGCTCAACGGATGGAACTGGCGCGATCGTTGACGCATATGTGGCCGAGTATGGGGAGCGGAAGCCAGGCAGGCTCGCAGCGATCCATGTCGCCGATCTGCCCGACGGCTGGCTGGGCAAGACGTTTGCATTAATGGTCGCGACGGAGAATAGCGACTCCGATTATCTGCTTTTCACCGACGCGGATGTGCTGTTTTCGCCGTCGATTCTGCGCCGTGCGCTGGTGTATGCGCAGGACTCGAAGGCTGACCACCTGGTGGTGATGCCGACGATGCAGGTGCGGTCGCGTGGCGAGGGGATCGTGCTGGGATTTTTCCAGATATTCGGTCTGTGGGCGTCGCGTCTGTGGAAGGTCGAAGATCCGAAAGCGAAGAGCGATGTTGTTGGCGTTGGAGCGTTCAACCTGGTGCGGCGGGATGCGCTGAACGAGATCGGTGGATGGCTGCCCCAGCGGTTAGTCGTGCTGGAGGATATTACGCTGGGACGCCGGATGCGGGCTGCAGGCATGCGGCAGAGAGTTGCGTTTGCGCCGGGGTTGGTGCTGGTGCACTGGGCCAAGGGCGCAGGTGGGCTGCTGCGCGGCATGACCAAGAACTTGTTTTCGGCGTTCAACTTTCAGCCGCTCCTGGTACTGCTGGCGTGGCTCTGGATTGCGGTGTTCTGCCTGCTGCCCCTGGTGGGACTTGTATGGCTGCCAACGGTGCTGCCGGCGCTGGTCGTGCTGTGCTGCATTGGCGCATCGTACCGCGTGATGGGCGAGGCCAGCCGGATCGACGCACGCTATGCGTGGCTGTATCCGCTGGGGGCGTTGGCGCTGATGTTTGCGATGTTGCGATCGATGGTGGTGGTGTGGGTGCGGCGCGGTGTGGTTTGGCGCGGGACGTACTATCCGCTGCGCGACCTGCGCAGGCATAACAGCCCGTTCATGTGGGAACGGGCTGCGCGGAAGCGAAGAGATGAAGAGATAAACGCTCAGCGTCTAGCGAGAAAGCTTGCTAAGAGAAAAAAGAACTCTTAGGCCTCGATGAGTTGCTGGCCGTAGCGCTTCTGGGCTTAGACTTCCACGGGCTGACGCCCATATCTCTTCTCAACGTACTCATCGAGGATGACCTGAAACTCTTCGACGATTTGGTCGCCCTTGAGCGTGGTGAAGAGTTTTCCGTCCACGTAGACCGGGGCTTTGGGTTCCTCGAAGGTGCCGGGGAGCGAGATGCCGATGTTGGCGTGCTTGGACTCACCGGGGCCATTGACGATGCAGCCCATGACGGCTAGCTTGAGCTCTTCGACGCCGGGGTAGACTTTTTTCCATTCGGGCATGGACTCGACGAGATAGTTCTGGATGCGCTCGGCGAGCTCCTGGAAGTAGGTGCTGGTGGTGCGACCGCAGCCTGGGCAGCTCGTAACCTGCGGCATGAAGCTGCGAATCGAGAGCGATTGCAGAATCTGCTGGCCGCAGCGAACCTCTTCGGAGCGATCGCCGCCGGGAGTGGGCGTGAGGCTGACGCGAATGGTATCGCCAATGCCCGCGAGCAGCAGCGGAGCGAGGCCAGCGGTGGAGGCGACGATGCCCTTCATGCCCATGCCAGCTTCAGTGAGGCCGAGGTGCAGCGCGTAGTCGCAGCGGCTGGCGAGCTCGGTGTAGACGTCGACGAGGTCGCGTACGCCGGAGACCTTCGCCGACAAGATGATCTGATCGCGGCGCAGGCCATAGCGCTCGGCGGCCGCAGCGTTGTCGAGCGCGGAGACGACCATCGCTTCCATCATGATGTCGCGGGCGTCGCGCGGCTCGGCGAGCCTGGAGTTCTCATCCATCATCTTGGTGAGAAGGGCCTGATCAAGGGAGCCCCAGTTGACGCCGATGCGGACGGGCTTCTGATGCTTGACCGCGACTTCGACCATGGTGCGGAAGTTGTCATCATCTTTTCGGCCTATAGAACAGTTGCCGGGGTTGATCCTGTACTTCGCGAGCGCCTGTGCGCAGTCGGGATACTTGGCGAGCAACTGGTGGCCGTTGTAGTGGAAGTCGCCGATGATGGGCGTCGTCCAGCCCCTGGCGTGAATGCCTTCGACGATGAATGGAACGGCCCTGGCTGCGTCATCGTTGTTGACGGTGATGCGGACCATCTCGGAGCCGGCGCGGGCGAGCGCGGCGATTTGCTGGATGGTCGACTCGACGTCAGCGGTGTCGGTGTTGGTCATCGACTGCACGACGATCGGCGCGTCCGAGCCGACGCGGATGCTGCCGATGGTGACTGGAACGGATTTTCTGCGGTGGATTACTGGCATAAGACTGTGTTTAGGATAGCATTTTGGGACTCCGGCACCACGAACCGCGAGGTGAACACTTTATGAGATTTGCTTACAATTTCCTTCTATTTCCTGGCCTTGGAGGTTCGGTGTCTGATGGCCAAATGAAGGCCGACGTGCAGAAGCCCCGCGTTCTCGCCATCGCCATTCCCACTTGTCAGAAAGGCTCTTGAGTGCTCTCAGGTTAGGACAAGGGTGGTTATGACCGTTGATGTGAAAGGTGACGGAAGCGTCGACTCCGCAACGGTGGTGAGGGTGATGAGCCGCTTCGTCAAGCAGCAGTGCAGGCTGCTCCAATGGCCGGAATAAGTCGGCTCGTTTGAATGGGGGTAGTTACATCGTCGCGACTGACATTGACGATCAACTTCAAGTAGCCGAGGAAGAGGTTTCTGGTGAGTTGATCTGCCACATAGTTCTTATAATTCGTCCGGCGGCAGGTCATGTCCTGTGCGTGCGGCGCGGTCGCGATCTGGATGCCCCTGGCCTCCAGGTGCACGTTCACTTTGTCTTGTGATATGGGTCACTGTAATGACCAACATATGGAGACTAAGTTAGCAGCCGGGGAAACTAACATGGATAGCGTTTCCGCGATATCTGGCAATTCCGGAATCGTTACCGCTGTCCGAGGCAGTGTAGTCGATGTCTCGTTTGCCGAGCACATCCCCTCCATCCTTACTGTCCTGTTAGCAGGCGACCAAAGTAAGATCGTTATTGAGGTCGCATCCCATCTTGATGCTTCCACGGTGCGCGGAATTGCCTTGACCCCGACCCAGGGGCTGTCGCGCGGATCTCGCGTGATCGATACGCAACAACCATTGAAGGTTCCGGTAGGCAACCGTGTGCTCGGGCGCATGTTTGACGTTCTGGGGCGAGTGATCGACTGGAAAGAGCCGATGGAAGGAGGCGAGTGGAGATCTATTCACCCGCCTCCAGTGCCACTTCTGCGCCGTTCAAGCACTTCCGAGGTGTTCATCAGCGGAATTAAGGCGATTGATGTACTCGCTCCGCTCGAACGAGGAGGGAAAAGCGGATTATTTGGCGGTGCGGGTGTCGGGAAGACAGTCCTGATTATGGAACTTATCCATAACATCATCAAGCACCAAGGGGGTGTCAGTGTGTTCTGTGGAATTGGTGAGCGCTGCCGGGAGGGCGAGGAGCTTTATCGTGAGATTCAAGCGGCAGGGGTTCTCGAAAAGACGGTGCTCGTCTTCGGACAAATGAATGAGCCTCCTGGTTCCCGGTTCCGTGTGGGACACTCAGCGCTGACCATGGCAGAGTTCTTTCGCGACGATGCGCGCAAAGATGTGCTCCTTCTGATCGACAACATTTTTCGCTTTATCCAGGCGGGATCTGAGACCTCCGGTCTCATGGGACAACTTCCCTCACGGCTTGGATACCAACCCACACTTGCTACCGAACTTGCCGAACTTGAGGAACGGATCTGCAATACGCCCGCCGCAGCGATCACCTCAGTGCAGGCCGTGTATGTTCCTGCAGATGACTTTTCCGACCCCTCAGCGGTTCACACCTTCGCGCATCTTTCCGCGTCGATTGTTCTGTCGCGCAAGCGAGCGAGCGAAGGGCTCTATCCGGCGATCGATCCTCTCCGCTCCGGATCGAAGATGCTCACACCGCCGATCGTCGGGGATCGGCACTATGCCATCGCACAGGAGATTCGCAAAACGCTGGCTGAATATGAGGAGTTGAAAGACCTCATCGCTATGCTTGGCCTTGAAGAGCTTTCTGAAGAGGACAGGCGCACTGTCGGACGGGCGCGGCGGCTGGAACGGTTCCTTACGCAACCATTCTTTGTCACGGAACAGTTCACCGGCCAACCGGGGAAACTGGTTCAACTCGAAGAAACGCTCAATGGATGCAATCGAATTCTGAATGATGAGTATGCGGATGTGGCCGAACAGGAACTCTACATGATCGGTGCTATTGATGAGGCCCGACGGGACAAGAAGGTTCAACGCCAATGAAACTCACAGTGTGGTTGCCAACCGAGATCTTTCTCGAAGAAGAGGTGATACGCGTCAAGGCTGAGGCGGAGGACGGGTGGTTCGGTTTGCTGCCCAAACACATTGATTTCGTTACGGCCCTAGTGCCGGGGATCTTGACTTATCAAGCGCAAGGCAACGCCGAGGAGTTTCTTGCGATTGACCAAGGGATATTGGTGAAGTGTGGTCCGGAGGTGTTGGTGTCAACCCGAAGTGCCGTCCGTGGTGCTAGTCTCGACGAGCTAGAAAAAAGTGTCGAAACTGTGTTTCGCCGCCGCGAGGAAAGCGAGAACCAGGCCCAGGCTTCAGAAGCAAAGCTGGAGGCAGATCTAGTTCGGCATCTGATGGAGTCGAGAAAAAATGCCTGAGTCCGGTTCACGACCGCCCGGCAAACTCCCGCCCTCGGCTGAGCGGATGATCCACGATGTCCGCACGAAGCAGGAACGTATGTTGCGAGCGCGCACCGAGAAAGACAGCGTTGTTGGTTCCATTGCGATGTTGGGCGTTGTAGGCTGGTCGGTGACGATCCCAATGCTCCTTGGCGTTGCAGTCGGCATCTGGATCGACAACCGCTGGCCCGGCCGTCTGTCGTGGACCCTCATACTGCTGCTTGCAGGGCTCGTGCTCGGCTGCGCCGTCGCGTGGATGCGCATCAGAAAGGGGAGGTAAATGGAGAATATTGCACAAACCGTCATTTGTCTGGCGGCTGGCGTTGCGCTCGGCCTGCTCTTTTATGGAGGTCTGTGGATCACAGTGCGTGAACTCCAGACTTCGCGTCATCCTGTGATTCTGACCTTCGGCAGTTTATGGCTCCGCATCGCACTCGTGCTGGCTGGATTACTATTCGTGCTGCACGGACGATGGGAGAATGCGCTGGCATATCTAATCGGGCTTGTGGCGAGCCGTTTCGCGATATCGAGGTTTGTGAGATGCCTATAACGCCAGATCAGACGGTCTTTTGGAGCTGGGGTTTCATCCATCTCAACGCAACCATTCTTTACACGTGGATTCTGATGTTGCTGCTCACGCTGGGTTCGTGGCTGGCAACACGAAATATTGATAATGTCGATTTGCCTCACTCCCGCTGGCAGAATGCGCTCGAACTGGTGGTCGAGTTGATCCGGAACCAGATCGGCGAAATATGCTCACAGCAGCGTGGCGATGGGGGCGAAATATGCTCACAGCAACCTGGCGATGTTTACATACCCTTTATCGGTACGCTATTTTTATTCATCGCAATATCGAGTGTGCTCGAGATCGTGCCTGGCTGGCGTCCACCGACTGGATCATTATCGACAACCGCTGCACTCGCAATCTGCGTCGCAGTAGCCGTTCCGGCTTTCGGGATAAGCCGCCAAGGTGTTTTAGGGCACTTCCGTCACTACGTGAAACCGACGTTCCTCATGTTGCCGTTCCTCCTGGTGAGTGAGATTTCGCGCACCCTGGCTCTCGCTGTTCGACTGTTCGGAAATATCATGAGTGGCACGATGATTGTTGGAATTCTCCTAGCGATCACGCCGTTTTTCTTTCCCGTGCTGATGCAGGTACTCGGGCTGCTAACCGGCCTGATTCAGGCGTATATTTTTGCGATTCTGGCCATGGTATACATCGCCGCAGCAGTGCAATCAGAACAGATTCAAGACAACAAATAATGGAGGGTTTTTATGGATAGTGCGACGATTTTCGGGGTGGCTTCGATCGTCTCTTCCGCCCTCTGCATGGCTATCGGCTCGATCGGCCCTGCGATCGGGGAGGCAAAGGCCATCGCTGAGGCACTTCGTTCGATGGCACAGCAGCCGGATGAAGCCGGGAATATCAGTCGAACGTTATTCATCGGTCTGGCGATGGTGGAGTCGATCGCCATTTACTGCTTCGTCATTGCAGTTATTTTGATCTTCGCAAATCCATTTTGGGATCATGCAATCGGAAAAGGGAGATGACCGATGCTGATCGATTGGTTCACGGTCGTCGCTCAAATCGTCAACTTTCTGGTTCTCGTGCTGCTGATGAAGTACTTTCTGTATGGGCGCCTGATACGGACTATCGATGAACGGCAGAAACGTATTGTCGCGAGGTTTGCGGAAGCGGAAGAGAAGCAGAAAAATGCCGACCGCCAGTTGGAGCAGGTTCACGCTCAGTTGCTCGAACAGGAACAACAGCGTGAGCAACTGCAGGCCCAAGCACGAGAGGAAGTAGATCGGCAACAGCGGGAAATGCTCGCGGAAGCACGTGCATCCGTGACTGCTCTGGAAACCAAGTGGGATGAGAATCTGGTGCATGAAAGGAGCGTATTTCTCGCGGACTTCCGCCAGCGTGCAGCGGTGGTAATCCTGACTATCATCCGACGCGCGCTAAGCGAGCTGGCATCCTACGATTTGCGCCAGGCTGCATTTCAGGTTTTCTTGGAGAAACTGAGATCTCTCGACATCACAGCGTTGCGAACGCTCACGGTCGGAGAAGTGAAAGTGCTGACTGCTGAAGGGCTACCCGAAGAGCTGAAACACAAAATACAGGAGACCCTGGCGGAACGTCTGGGCACTCCAGTCACGGTGCAGTTCGAACAGACCAAGACCATGAGCTGGGGTATAGAAATGCGGGGAAGCGGACAACGACTTGGGTGGAGTTCTGAAAGTTATCTCGATTCGCTCGAGCAGCGGCTCGAGACCGATCTCGACCACCCGGAGATGGCTCAGCGGACTGTGATTGGATAGATATATGGCCGAGGACAATCCAGTGCTTGCGGCGCTTAACGGTTCATTGGAGGACATCGAACAACTCTCCCGGGAGTGGCCGATTAAACCCGAACTACAGGAGTATGGCGTGGTTACTTCTGTAGGCCAGGGAGTGGCTCATGTTTCGGGATTACCAAACGTCGGGTCGGAGGAGCTTGTCCGGTTTGAAGGAAACCGGTTGGGTATGGCATTCAACCTTGACCCAGATGAAATAGGCGTCATATTGCTCGATGAATGCGCCGACATCGATTCGGGTTCCCAGGTTCAGCGCACCAACCGGGTGCTGGATACTCCTGTGGGTGAGGGATTGCTTGGCCGGATCGTCGACCCGCTGGGAAGGCCCCTCGACGAGCTAGGACCGCTGACCGGAGTCACGCGGGCTCCGATCGAGTGCCCCGCTCCTCCAATCATGGACCGCGCTCCCGTGACCGTTCCGCTGATGACGGGTACAAAGGTGGTTGATGCCCTGATTCCTATAGGACGAGGGCAGCGGGAACTCATCATTGGAGATCGTCAGACAGGAAAGACCGGACTTGCTATCGATTGCATCCTCAATCAGAAGGGAAGCTCCGTCATCTGCATCTATTGCGCAATTGGACAGCGTAGTTCCTCAGTGGCGAAGGTGATCGCGGATCTCAGCGATCATGGCGTGATGGGTCAGTTGATCGTACTCGTCGCAAGCGCGGATTCACCACCCGGTTTGCAGTTTGTCGCCCCGTACGCGGCGATGTCGATGGCGGAGTACTTTATGCGGAAGGGGCGTGACGTGTTGATCGTCTTTGACGATCTGACTTGTCACGCGCGCTCATATCGCGAACTTTCGCTGCTGTTGCGCCGACCGCCTGGACGGGAAAGCTTTCCCGGCGACATTTTCTACGTCCATGCGCGGCTGCTCGAGAGGTCGGCCCATCTGCGCAAAGAGAGAGGCGGCGGTTCGATCACGGCGCTACCGATCGTAGAAACCGAAGAGCAAAACATTTCAGCTTACATTCCCACCAACCTGATCTCTATTACCGATGGGCAAGTCTATTTGACCCCCGAGTTGTTTCAAAAGGGCATCCTCCCGGCTGTGGATGTAGGCAAATCCGTATCACGGGTGGGGGGCAAGGCTCAACTTGCTGCCTATCGCGCCGTGGCAGGCGATCTTAGACTCTTTTATTCGCAGTTTGAGGAGTTGGAAGTATTTTTACGTTTTGGTTCGCGGCTCGACGAGAGGACAAAGACGATGCTCGCCCGCGGCCACGCAATCCGTGAGGTCTTGAAGCAGCCACAATATCATCCGCTCTCGGCCACCGAACAGATTGCCGTTCTGCTGGCCGCGACTACTGGCCTGCTCGATAACCTACCTTCTCAGCAGGTGGCTGGGGTGATGGAGCGAGCACGCGGTGAGCTAAGCAGATCGCAAATTTCTTCGTCGATTGAAGCCGGCGACAAATTGAGCGAAAAGGATCGCGAGACTCTTCTACAACTAGTCAGGAATGCAATTGCATGGAAAGCTCTGAGTCATTAAGGAAGGCGGTTGCTGTCACGCAAGAGCTCCAAGCTGTCGTGAAAACGATGAAAGCCCTCGCAGGCGTGAACATCCGGCAGTACGAACGCGCGGCGCATGCTATCGCGGAGTACGACAGGGTCGTCGAAATGGGGCTGCAGGTTGTTCTCCAGAGGATGCGAGCGAACGCGATGCCGCCGCTGCACCCTTCTGGGCGAAAGCTTGGAGCGGTCATCTTCGGATCGGACCAGGGTATGTGTGGACAACTAAACGACCGGGTTGTCTCCCATGCAGCACGCGCATTGGGAAAGCTGGCCGCGCGACGCGAAAGCCAGGTGGTATTGGCTGTAGTAGGTAGCCGTGCTGCCGCTCAACTCGATACTCTTGGACGTCCTGCGGAGGCAGTAATACGTGTTCCCTGGTCTACCTTCGGAATCAGTACGGCGGTTGAGGAAGTTCTTGAGACAATCGACGACTGGTACACGAAGCGTGAGATCGAGTTCGTGGTGTTGTTCTACGCAAGGCCAGTGGCCGGAGCCTGGTATCGCATCCGCGGCATCCGCCTGCTCCCTTTGGATGCCGAATGGATCAATGGACTGAAAGCGAGACACTGGCCGTCTCGAGTGCTCCCGACATTTACGATGAACGAAACTCGGCTATTCCGGCGGCTCGTACGAGAATACCTGTTTGTTTCGCTCTTCCGGGCATTCACCGAGTCCATGTCGAGCGAAAACGCCAGCCGCTTGGCCGCCATGCAAATGGCCGAGCGCCACATTGACGATCATCTGCAGGCTCTAACCAGCGAATCTCGAAGGTTTCGGCAAACAGCAATTACCTCTGAATTACTCGATATCATCACTTCGTTCGAGGCCATGCGCGGACAAGAGAAGTACTGATTCCTGCGCACTTCTCGAAGAACGTGCAAGCATTGAGCCTCAATCATTTCAGTGAGGTTTGGTATCCATCGGAACGATCAGGCAGGCGGTACTGAAGGACCAGCCAGGAAGGAAATATCAGACCTGCAAAGCCGCCTTGCGATGGGTTGCGGCGGGGTTGAAGAGCTTCCGGATTAAGCATGGATCGTCGACTAACCGGACGCATGTCTGAGGCAAACTAAGCTGGCCGTATGATTACTTCAGTCCCTATGGTTCTATACCGGACTACTGGTCCGTCGCCTTCGTAGTCGTGAACAAACCGTACCGCTTCAACATAACGAACCAGAGGACAACTCCGCCGATGAAGAGAACCAAGAAAAGCGGAAATACAGACCATTGCGTCTTCACCGCAAATTGTTGGGGATGGAAGTACGGCTTTAGATAGGCATCACGCAGGATGTCTCGCATTACGCTCATGCTCAAGATCACGAGGGCCGTGATGCCGGAGACGACGTAGGCCGCGAGGCGGATGTTCTCCTTTCGCAGGGCCTCGGACATGAGGAAAATTGAGCCGATTGCTCCGATGACGCCGAACGTGAGAAGGACGGTCGCGAGCATGTTGTCGCCTGAAAACAACATGCGGAGGTCTCGCGGCAGACTGGCCAAGAACCAGATGCCAATCACGAACTGGGCCATGGTGGAGTACATGAAGGCTTTGCCGCCGAACTGGAAGATGTAGCGAGCATATTCGGAATCCTGCTTCCATTTCGCCAATGCGATCAGAACGAGCATAATTCCACCAACTGCCACGGCTGTAGTCATGAAATGCAGATAGCGCGGAATCAGGGTTGGCTCGGATAGGTTGAGGTTCCATCCGGCAGTGCCGGCAAAGTACTTTGCTGCCCAACGTGACGGGACCTGGCTCAACATAAGATTGTTGCTATATATGAAGCCAATGATGAGGACGAGTATGACACTGAGCAGCATCACGCGTCCGGCCACGTCAGGACGCCGCTCACCTTTGTAAGAGACGAAATAGAAGCCGTAATACGCAGCAATGAGAAACACAAGCACCAGGAACCACGGCCAGGCCAGGATGATGGATGAAGTGTAGAAGTACTGCCCATACAAGACCTGCACGAACAGCAGCGGAGCTATGCCTATGGTGATGGTTGCAGCCAGCAGAGATGGCACCTTCTTGGCAACATCTAAGAAAACACGGTTGTTGTACGGGTTGCTCTTTGAGCGCCACCGCGCTGCCAGCGCCATAACGGCTCCGCCCAGCACGAAGTTCATGGCGAGAATATGCAGGAAAAACGTCACCACAAGAAGCAGTTTGAAGACCCAGTACGGTGCGGGCAGAGGATTCGGATCAAGTATCGGAACCATGTTGGGGTTGATCATTTCAGTTACCTCCCTGGGCCACCGTGCTGGTCTTCGGTGCGTGGCGCTGCGTGTTCACCCACTGAACGAGCGCCTGACGTTCCGCGTCCGATAGTTTAATGTCGGGCATCAAGGGAAACAGACTGGTAAGGTCTTTGAGTGCATCAGCTGCCGCTTGTGGATCACTGGGCATGTTTGCAAACAGATGGTCGTCAGGGCGCACCTGATGACACATGGAACAGTTCTGCTCAAAGACTGTTTTTCCGTCTGCCGGGCCAGCCGCACTTGCGGTTACCGATTGGAGCGAACTGAGATAGGCCGCTAACGCGTTGCGCTCAGCTTCTGTTCCAACGAAGGGGGGCATCACGCCGTTATGCATCACGGAGAGGCTGCCCAACATGGCCCGGACCTTGTCTGGATCCCATTGACGTAAAACGATGTACTGATGGATCCCCCGGTATTCGTATGGGGTGTGGCAGCTCTGACACTCCACACGGAATATTTCATGACCCACCGTCACCTGGTTGTCCTTGGTCAGTTCCCGGTCATTTATCCACGTGGCTGCCTGGAGGACGCCTAGTTCATTAATCTTGTCGACGGTGAATCCACCGTCCCCCGGAATAGGCGCAGCGTAGATCGAGTTCGCATACAGATAGTTGTCGATGACATAGGGTTTGCGCACAGCTTCGCGCACGTACTCGAATGAATCCATCGCCCCGAGTGCGACCAGCGCGACCAGCAAACTGAAGACCAGGTGTAGACGTCCAGGCCGTATAAAAGCCAACAGGGCCAGCACAAATGTTACCGCAAGCAAAATGCACGCGAGTAGAGCAAAGTGTGTGCCTGTCGGCATCGGGCCACGAGCGCTGGCCCAGAGTTCAGCGGGAACTTCGCGTATATACCACCACCCTAATAAGGGCAGAACGGCGAGGGACGGCACTGTCCAGCGCGCGCCCCATCTCACGATTCTCGCTTTCAGGTCGGGATCCTTCTGCACGCTTGCCGTGATCAGCGCATAGATTCCTGCCAATGCCACGCAAATGGCGGAGCGAAACAATACGGAAGGGAGATAGGTCGGATTGAAGAACCCAATCCAGAACTTGTGGCTATCAATCCAGGTCCCAGGGGTCAACATGAAGGTAATGATCCCGCTGATCACCACCAGGCTGGCAAATGCTGCTATGAAGTATATCCATCCAAACCATTCGTGCAGCTTTGGGTCCAGCTTATCCCAACCGTATAGGTAGAGCAGCGCGGCAGTGATCTCTATGAAGAAGGTGACCCACTCGATAGCCCAGCCCCATACGAAAATATGGATCAGGTTGCTTGTCGCCGTCGGACTGATCAGACTAATGGTGAACCAGATTCCGACACCGCTTACAACTCCGAATACGACCGTGAGGAGCACGAAGAACTTCGTGTGAAGCTTTAGCCAGTTGAGAAGTGCTGCATCCTGATCCCGACGGGCCTTACGCTCCGTCAAAACTAGAAACAGCCCTCCACCTACCGCAAAATGAGAGACAAATACGTGGAGTCCCGCTACCAGCGCTATGAGCAAACCAGCGCCAAAAGCTACGTCCCAAACTGGATAATTCATCTTGGATCCTCCCGCCCACGTGTATGGTTCGGTTTAATCTGAAATCTCCATTTTTGGTCTAAACCACCCGAATTGCACCGATCTTGAGCGGTTTGCAATGCTGCATGTGATGTCGCTGAAAAGTCCGTAGAAACGAGAATCGGCTTGAAGACATTAGACTTTGAGGGAATAACCGCCTTTGATCCGGCACCATTAATCTGGAGTTCACGGGTTACTTCAATCATCACGGCGCTGGAAGTAACCCTACAAGCCAAAACTGAAATTGTTCTGTGACAGGTGTCACCGGCATCAGTGGGATTTGACGCAGGCTTTAGGAGTAAATATGCGCCAGTCCCTCGGGAGCGAGAATCGTCACACTTGCTCCCTGGACTCGATCAACTTCTCCTTCTGGAACTTGCCGAGTGCCTCAGTCACGGTCTCGCGCGATGTGTCAGCCAGTTTGGCCAACTCCTCATGCGATAGAGCCATAGTGAAACGCATCTCAGGCTTGGAACTGTATTGAGCCATCTTGGCAATTCCCCAGGCTGGAAGGAAGTCGCAACTCCGCAAAATGGTCGATTTGGCATATCTTCATTCGCGTCGAACAGGCTCCTTACAAGATCCTCGCCGCAAGTTCATACGGGGGATGTGCTTCTTTGTGGGGAATCAATCTGCAGTCAAACTTCGCCATTCATCGGTAGAATCGCCTTCTCCTTCCGATCTGCGTACTTGTAGCGGAACGACTACTCCGGAAGTATATCTGTCGTTCTGTTCTAGCCGCGTCCTGGCGTCGTGATGTTCTCCAATTCGAATCCAAGTTGGCCAAGAGCCACTCTGACCAGTGGGTCCGACAGCAAGGACACGAATCTCAGCACCGGGTCGCGCTGAGCCCGGCTTTTTGGAATCACAAAATCATAGTGTTCCACCTGCAGCGGCAGAAACCCAAGTCCGTATTGCCGCGCTACCGTCTGGATCGCCACGCCCCAATCCGCCCGGCCCTGTGCGATGGCAACGGCAACGGCATTGTGCGTCTTCGCCTGATTGGCGTATCCCGGCGGCTGAGAACCGTTCAACAGCCGATCGATGAGGATGCGCGTGCCGCATCCGGCATTCCGGTTCCTCATCAGGCAGGAGGGGTCTGCAATTGCCGCCGCCGCAGCCTCTTCCGCCGAGCGGCCTTCGAAGCGCGCATCGCCTGGCCGAAAGACGATTCCCTGCAGGCGCAAGTAGCCCGGAACGAGTTCGAGATCATCGGTAAGAAAGGGGCGATTGTACTCACCTGTGGCTGGATCCATCAGATGTATTCCGGCGATATCGCACTCCCCCCGCTTGGCTGCAATCAATCCGCCGTTGCTGCCCACATTGAGTGCTCTCACCGAGAAACCCTCGCTCATAACCCGACCGACGAGCAGGTCGAGACCGACACAATGGCTGCCAACGATCACCAAATCCGCCAGTTTGTGATGCGCGCCAATCAGGGTGACGTCAACTTCCGCGCCCTCTGGTACGGTCTCCGACTGCGAGCCGACAATGAAAAAGCCGTCGGCTTGACCAAAAGCGGTGACCGACCCAGATCCTTTGTTCGTCGGGTATGCCACAAGGTTCCCATCCAGGCCGCGGATTAGCGAGACCATGACAAATTCCGTGCGGCCACGATCCGAAGCGACGCGTGCTGCCACTGTGGCTTTTACTGACTCAGGGCGTTCCGAAGGAAGTCCGGCAAAGGCTCGAATCACCGGCGCGACAAACTCGTGAAAGGTGAAAATTGCTGAAGTCGGGAACCCCGGAAGAATCACGACGGGCTTTCCGTTGGTAACCGCAAGGCAAAGTGGCTTGCCTGGCTTGAGTGCCACACCGTGAACAACAATGCCGGGCTGCGTGAGTTTACTGACGGCGTGGTAAGCAAGATCGCCTGCGCCTTTCGAGGTTCCCCCTGACAGCAACACGATGTCGTATTTCAGGGCTCGATCCAGCATCGCCGCAATTTCACTTTCGACGTCGCGCGCAATACCCAACTGCACGGGCGTGCCTCCAGTCTCTTCGATAGCGGCTGCAAAGATTGCGCTGTTGGAATCGTAGACGCCGCCGAGAGGTCGCAGCTCTCCGGGGGCAACGAGTTCGTCGCCAGTCGAGAAGATGGCCACTGTGGGTTTGCGCCAAACCTGAACCGCTGCAAGACCGATTGCCGCGAGACAACCGATTTCACGCGAAGTGACGATCTGGCCTGCGCGCAGAATAGTCTCTCCCTGTGCTATATCGCTGCCGGCAGCGGCGATAAATGCGCTCGGTGCAACGGTCCTATAGATGTCGGTCACAACCTGGCCGAGATGCCCGCGTGCTTCCGTATACTCGACCATCACGACGGCGTCAGCACCGCGCGGGATCATGCCGCCCGTCGCGACAATGGTTGCAGTTCCTTCCGCTACATCCGCCTGGGGCACAACGCCCGGAGTAAGAATCTCGGGATTGAGCCGCAGGGTGCATGGAACATCGTCGGAGGCTCCAGTTGTGTCGGCCGCCCGCACGACGAAGCCATCGACCCGCGATCGATCAAACCCCGGAACGTCAACATTGGATATCACGTCGCGCGAAAGAACGCGCCCGATGGCTTTGGCCAGTGGGACCAGTTCTTCTCCCAGGGGCTTCAATGCGAGGTGTTGCCGGAATCTCGTCTCGGCTTCGTCGCGCTCTATCACTTCGAGAAATTGTTGTTGTTGCGCCGCGCGCAGCAGGTCAGGGTTTGAGTTCCGCGTCATATGCACTCGCCCTCCATGTCATTGGCCTCGTCGTACATGTAGACGGATACGGATGCCCCGGGGGGATATCCCTCCAGAGGAGCGGGAATCAATACGAACCCCTCTGCACGGGCAGCGGAAACCAGCCCTCCAGACCCAGCCGAGCCCAACGGAATGGCTTCACCTGAAACCAGTCGCACCCGGCAGAGTTCGACGTTGCCGATGGACGAGACAATCTTGCGTCCAACCTTTGCATTCCGAATACGGTAGGGAAGCTGAGAACTACGCCCCCCGAGCCTCCGAATCAAGCGGCCAAAGAGCAAATCGTAAGCGCACAGGCAATGCAAAGGGCTGCCCGGAAGCAGCATCACCGGAACGCCTCCGACCGTCCCCATTCCAGTAGACTCCCCGGGCTGCAAAGCAATTCCGTGAATAGAAAGGTTTCCAACAGCAGCGAGAGCCAGCGGTGCCACATCGTCCGGGCCAGTACCGGTGAGCCCACAAACCAGGACTACGTCCACTTCCGGCCGAGCGATCAGCTCGGCAATGGCGGACTGTTCTGAGAGCCCGTACGCGCTTGTTTCAATCACGGCCCCATCCCGTGCAATCAGCGCGCGCAGCATGGGGCCGTTGGCATCACCCAACTCGCAATCCGAAGATGACTTGCATCCTGTAAGAATGAGCCGAACCCTGGGACGCCGCACGACATTCACCACGGTGATGCCGAATGAGGAGATCACCCCGAGGTCCGACGGCCGCAGCGGTCGAGAACTGTCGACCAGAGGCGTTCCTTCTCGTGCTTCCTTACCCTTGAGACTCACGCCGGCGCCTGGAGCTACCGGCCCAATCAAGTCGGTTGTGTCTGTCCCAACGCGAGCCAGGTCGAATGAAGCAATGGCGTCCGCACCCTGCGGCATTGGAGTGCCGGAAGAAACGAGGACCGCAGAGGAAGGCTGTAGCGCACGCTGGTCCTCCTGGGTGCAAAAGGGGAGGGGATTGTAGCTGCCCGCGCCGATCGTCTCGGCGCACCGCAATGCATAGCCATCCATGGCGGCGGTGTCCGTCGGCGGCATATCCTTGGGAGACAAGAAAGGCTTCGCAAGCACACGCCCGGCGGCCATCTCCACGAGAACCTCTTCAGAGTCGAAGGTGTTCGAATGGCTATCGATCCACTTGGCCGCTTCGTCCATCGAGGTACGGTTCGCAAAGCCCTCTAGTCGAACATCTCGAAATGCACGAGGATGCATATCAGGAATCAAAAGCGAACCTCCCGTAATTTATCGTTGTGTCGCACAAATCCGTCACCGATTTGAGCCATCGAAAATGGAGTCATTCCGATCCGGGTTCGTGCAGATGATGCCGGTCGGGTTTGCTCATCATGGCCTGCATCAGGATATCCCGCAATTCGTTGTCACTGCCATTCGTATGGGCCTGACGTTGACCTCGCCACGTGACAGAATTGGCAAGACGTTTTCCGGAAATGAGCGCAACGAATCCGAATGACCTGACTCTCAGAACCTGGGTTGAGGGGGTTGGGCGACGGTGTTCCCAATAGGCCGTGAGATCATCATAGGCACGGCTGCCGTTGGTATTGTCCGAAGCTTATGCGCGAAGGACGTTGGCGACCAAGAGACTGCTCGTTGAATGTCAATCTGTTGAGGTTCTCCTTGAAATTTAGATTTGTGCTGGCCGCGCTGGTGGTTTCATTCATGTGTTGCGCCGCATCGGCACAGAATCGTCTCAAGCTTTCCACGACAACCTCGACCGAGAATTCAGGGTTATTGGATGTCCTGCTGCCGCCCTTCGAACGGGAATGCTCGTGCAAGGTCGACGTGATTGCCGTGGGCACGGGCAAGGCCCTGAAGCTCGGTGAATCTGGAGATGTCGACGTTGTGCTGGTTCATGCGCGCGAATTGGAAGACAAGTTTGTCGCTGCTGGCTTTGGCATAAATCGGCGCGACGTGATGTATAACGACTTCGTGATTATCGGTCCGGCCAACGATCCCGCCGACCTGAAACATGCATCCTCTGTAGTGGATGCGTTCAAGCGAATTGCGGCTACTCGGTCCACCTTCATATCGCGCGGGGACGAATCGGGCACCAATGAGAAAGAGATGGAAATCTGGTCAGCCGCGGGCATCACACCATCCGGCGCGTGGTACCGTTCGGCCGGGCAGGGCATGGGAGCGGTCATCCTGATGGCAACTGAGTTGCGAAGCTACACCCTGACGGACCGTGGAACCTATAACGCATTCCGCCATGGGAAGACAGACCTGGTCCTTCTTTATGAGGGGCGTCGCAATCTGGCCAATGACGGCAAGCCGCTGCCGAAGCTCACGGTCGAGCAGGTTACAGCCTTGTCGGGAGCGAAGGGACTCTTCAATCCCTACGGGGTGATCGCAGTAAATCCCAAAAGATACCCGCATACCAAATTTGATCTCGCAATGAAGTTTGAGGAATACATCACGGGGCCCGAGGGCCAGCGCATTATCGCCAACTACCAGGTGGAGGGCGATCCGGTATTCTTCACCTTCAAGGGGAAGTAACGAGTGGGCTTCATCGTAGAATCGCTTCGGATGGCGCTTGGGCTCATTCTCTCGGGGGACCGGGAGGTGTTTTCCGCGGTTTGGACATCCCTTGATGTTGCGCTCTGGTCGGTTGTATTTGCTTCGGTCGTCGGAGTCCCGGTTGGAATCGCTGTGGCGCTTGGCAAGTTCCCGATGAAAGGTGCAGTCCGGGTCTTTCTGAACAGCCTCATGGCGATGCCAACGGTTGTGGTCGGCCTTCTGGTGTATGGATTCATCAGCCGCCAGGGGCCGCTTGGCTTTCTTGGACTCCTGTTCACGCCGAAAGCCATTATCATCGGTCTGACAATTCTCGCCACCCCTGTGGTAGCAAATTACACACTGGTTGCAATTCAGGGAGCCGATGAGAGAATTCTGCCGACCGCCCTCACTCTCGGTGCCAGCAAGCTTCAGAGTCTCTTCCAGTTGATACGTGAAGTCCGGTTCGGAATTATCGCCTCAATCATCGCAGGCTTCGGAAGAGTGATCTCCGAGGTGGGCGTCGCCATGATGCTCGGCGGTAACATTCGTTTCTACACGCGCACCATTACGACCGCCATCGCACTGCAGACAAGCAACGGAGAGTTTGCCTTTGGCCTGGCTCTTGGAGTGATCCTCATGGCCATTTCGTTAGCGGTTAATGTTTTCCTCACCGTCGCGCAAGAGAGCCACCGCGCATGAGTATCGCAAAGTACCAACTCTCATCCATCCAGGCGTTGTACGGCAGCACCCTGGGAGTTGATGTGGATGAACTCACGATCACTGCCGGCGGACTCCACGTCCTGGTGGGAGCCAATGGATCGGGGAAGAGCACGCTGTTGGGCATTCTGGCTTTTCTCAACAGACCCTCACATGGAAAGATGAGCTTTGACGGCGTGCCTGTGAACTGGGAACCGAAAGAGTGCACTCTTCTGCGCAGACGCGTTACATTGCTGCATCAGAATCCTTATATGTTTTCAGGCACCGTGGCTGCGAACGTTTCCTTCGGCCTGATGGCAAGAGGTTTCAGCAAGGAAAGCGCGCAGAGCGTTGTGAAGGAGTCGCTCGAAAGGGTTGGCCTCACAGGATTTGAATCAAGGAAGGCCAAGCAGCTTTCCGGTGGAGAGAGTCGGCGCGTAGCCCTGGCCCGGGCCTTGGCCTGCAAGACCGATGTGCTGCTTCTGGATGAGCCGATGGCCAACGTGGATCGGGCAACTGCCGACCTGCTTGAGTCCTTGCTTGCTTCGCTTGCGGCTGGCGGCATGACCATCGTGATGTCAAGTCACGACGAGCTTCTGGGCGCAAAGTTAGGTGCCAAAGTGATCCATCTCGAAGACGGAAAGTTGAGCCGGACGCCAGGGCCATCGCCCTCCAGCGAATTCCCGCACAGCACAGGGAGAGACAATGCCAACTCTTGAAGAAGCACGTCGCTTGATCCTCGAGCACACGCATACGCTCGGGACAGAATCCGTGGAGTTGATCGACTCGCTGAGCCTGGTGCTTGCCGAGAACCTTGCAGCCCCATGCGACCTGCCGTTGTGCGATAACTCGGCGATGGATGGCTTCGCAGTTCGAAGAGTTGATTGCGCCCCTCCTGCCCGTTTACGTATCACCGGATTCATTCCTGCGGGCTCATTGTCGATGGCCCAGGTAGACTCCGGTTGTGCGGTCAAGATCATGACGGGTGCGCGGATTCCGCCGGGCTGCGATGCTGTTATCCCCTTCGAACAAACAGAAGGCCGCGACGACTACGTGACGATCAAAGCCCCGATACGAGAGAATCAGCACATTCGCTTTGCAGGGGAAGATGTGCTCCGCGGCGAGGTAATCATTCCCGCAGGAACCGTGATTCGTGCGCCGGAAATCAGCATGATGGCATCCTACGGCATGAGCCGCGTAACGGTCTTTCGCAGACCCAGGGTTGCAATCCTCTCCACGGGCGACGAGTTGGTTGAGTTGGGCGAACCCTTTCTGCCAGGCAAGATCGTCGATAGCAATGGAGTGTCGCTGGCAGCGCTTGTGAAAGCGTGTGGCGCGGTGGTTGAGCAACTGGGCATCGCAAAGGATACGCGTGCCAGCCACGTTGCCAAGATGACAATCGGTCTTCAAGCAGACATCTTGATCACTTCAGCCGGCGTATCCGTTGGAGAACGCGATCTTGTGCGAGACGTGCTCGCCGAATTGGGTATGGTGCAGGTGTTCTATTCCATCGATGCCCGACCTGGTGGCCCAACCACCTTCGGAGTCAAAGATGGCCGACTGGTCTTTTGTCTGCCCGGGAACCCGGTTGCGTCCATGATTGTTTTCGATGAATTAGTGAAACCCGCAATTCTGAAAGCGATGGGATACAAGCGTATATTCCAGCCCTTTATCCGCGCGGTTCTACAGGAAAACGTGTCCAAGAAAGTGGGCCGGGTTAAGTTTCTGAGAGTCAGGCTGGAGCCCAGCGGCGATGGATTTCTGGCGTTCAGCTCGGGCGATCAGACTACCGGCAAGTTGAAAACGCTGCTCAGGGCGGACGGAATAGCCGTGCTCCCCGCGGAGCGATCGTCATTTTCAGCAGGCGATGAAGTTAACGTGCATGTGATTTCAAACAATTCGGTCATGCTAAGTCTCTGACAATTTATTAAAGATGTATCTCATCGGATACTTACTGGTGGAACGGGAAGAAGTACTGCATCGTGTGGCGCAACAACACGGGTCGACATATCTCTCAGACGAGACGATCGCCGGCAGTTCTCATGCTGTATCCGGTGCAGGCTTCCACCTCACGACGGAATGATGCGCGGCCCAATATTTCGATCAGCGTTTGAATCGGAGGCAAATTCAGTTGTGTGCGGCGGATAACAAGATGGTAAGGCTTCTTCGCCAAAGGAATGAAGCCCAACCCCAGGGCGCGCGCCTCGGCATTCGTGCTGATGCAACAGTCTACCTCGCCGCTCTGGACGAGGCGCACCGCAGGAAGATGCCCTGCGGTGATTCGCTCGTAACCTTTCACCTGGCTGGTGGCAATCCCGGCCTTCTGTAGCATGTCGTCCAGCAAACGACGGCAGCCTGCTCCCGGCTCGCGATTGGTAAACCGCACATCCTTGCGAGCGAGATCGGCAATGCCGAAAATTCGTTTCGGATTGCCCTGGGCCGTTACAAGTCCTTCGTCCCACAGAGCATACGAAATGACAGCCACCGAGTTTCGGCCGAATAGCTTGGTGATGGGCACTAGATCGGTCTTGCTGGTAGCCTTGTCCACCAAGTGGGTGCCAGCGATATGCGCCAGGCCGTCATGGAGGAGTTGGAGCGCTTGCGAGCTGTTCTCGTACGCGATCACTAGTTCGCAGCCCTGCGCCTGTAGCGCTTGCGCAAGGATGGACACGCTTGGATCGCAACCCGCAATCAGGATGCGGGTCGATTTCTTCCACTTGTCTCCAAGGATTTGGACTTTCGCGCTGGTATTGCGCTTTCCGCCGTGTACAGGTTCGAGGAGTGCGGCATCGGCAGGCGGCAGCCCCCTGCTCCCCGGCTCAGGCACCACAGCCACAAGGCGACCGTCAACGCTGCAGAGCTGCAACAGTTGTCCCGGAGCCATTGACCCCGTATCGCCCAGGAGAGTTACTTCAGCGATTTCGTCCGGCGCCTGATCCTCCGGCTCGATCTGGAATATCTCCTCGACCGTGGTGTCAAGAACGCGCGCCAGTTTCAAGCTGACCACTGTATTCGGAACATAGGTGCCTGACTCGATGGCATACACAGTCTGGCGGCTGACGCCAACCTTGGCCGCCAACTCCGAGACTCCGAGCCCTCTTCTGGCTCTCAACTCTGCGAGATTCGTTCGAACGTCCATAGCCCGTGGTCACAACTCTGCTTGAGGGAGATGATCTGTATTCTATACGCGATCAATGACACTGATACGAAGGTCTATGCACACCGAAGAACCGGGTTCCGGCGGCACCTCCAATAGCCGTGATCAACGGGAATTGGGCGTCATCTGACCGTGTAACGTATACGCGACATGCAATAAATATTGTCTTGCGTACTGCACGCATCCTGTTTAGGATAAACGCACACTACAATTGTCACGAAAATGACACAGCCTGTTCAAGTCATCCGGGCAATCGATAGGACATACACGTTGAAAAAGCTTCTACTTATCACTTCTCTATTCCTGTTTGCCACGCAGTACATATTTGCACAGACCGCCTCAACCACTGCTCAGATCACCGGCACAGTGCAGGATCCCAGCCATGCGGTTCTTCCCGGCGTCCAGGTGATTCTCACCAATGTGCAGACCGAGGTGAAGGTTGCAGCCACCACCAACGGTCAGGGCGTTTATACGTTTCCGGCTCTGCAAGCGGGCACCTATATCGTTGAAATCGATGCCAAGGGCTTCAAGCCGAGCGCAAGCGGTGAACTCATGGTGGAGGAAGGCCAGGTTGTAAACTCCAATTTCGCCCTGGCAGTAGCTGGAAATACGGAGAGCGTAACGGTCTCGTCCGGTGCGTTCGAAAACGCGTATCGCGTGGACGTCCTGCAGCCGGCTAATCCGTTCGGCCCGACGCCAATTATTAACCTTCCCTACACGATCAATGTGGTCTCCCGCCAGTTGATCGACGACACGATGTCGAGAAACTTCAAGCAAGCGGCAAAGTACCTGCCCCTGGTCTCGTTCCAGGAGATGCAGGGACCGGAGATTCTGCGCCCCGAAACCCGTGGAATGCAGGGAACCAACATGCAGGGCGACCGCAGGGATGGAATGGGATTTGCGGTCACTACGCCCTCCGCTCTTGAGGAATACGAGCAGATCGAAGTTCTCAGCGGCGTGGGAGGCTCCATGTATGGCCCCTCCAACCCGTCGGGCACCTTTAACTTTGTCACCAAGCACCCCACCGAAAAACCGGTGGGAGAAGCCGAGTTGGAGTATGAAAGTCGCTCCGTCGTCACCGGTCATCTCGATCTGGGCGACCGCGTGGGCCCGAACAAGATGTTCGGCTATCGCCTCAATCTGCTTCTGGGCGATGGCACCGGCTACGTCACCCATAGCCAACTTCGCCGCCAGTTGGCAGCCCTGGCGCTGGATGCGCGTCCCTTCGCCCATACCACTATTGGAGGCAGCTTCAGCTACTACGAACTGTTCCAGCATGGATACCCCGGCTGGTTCTCCTACAATCCGACCCTCCAGCCTACGGCTGCTGTTGCTGGAACCTATAACGCTACGGAATTTTCCAAACTGCCGGTGCAAGCGCCCGACCCGGAACGCCAGGGCTATGGACAGCGCTTCATAGGCGTGGATATGAACAACCAGATCGGCGAAGTGCAGGTAAAGCAGGATTTCAGCCCGAACTGGCACCTTATTGTCGGCGTGCTGCACCAGATTGCCGATCGCAACATCAATACGCCGGTCAACGCATTCATAGACGCCAAGGGTGATTACCAGACGTTTGAGGAAAACGAATTCCAGGCAACGCTGTCCGCCCGTTTCCAGGTCAAGAGCGACCTGGGATACGTGACCGGCAAATTCAAGACGTGGAATTTCAGCCACGAGGTGGTGATTGGAAGCACCGGTTACAGATTTTCTACCTGGAACCCCAACCTAAACCCGGCCAGGCCGGCCTTGTGCGAACTGGGTGCACCGACTATTTGCTCCTTCAACATCAACAACCCGCAGGTCGATGCAGACCCCGGCGTTGCTACCTTCGGAGGCACAGGCATCAATCCAACGCACGGCCTCTACGTCACCAGCATCATTCATCAGCAGGGATTCAATTTTGGCGATACCATCTCGCTGACGCCGAAGTGGCTTGTGAGAGTGGCTGCCAGCCAGGATTGGACTTGGACGAACAACTACAAGAACTCCGGCAGCCCCAACTTTACGCATGAGCCTAGTGTGGGTGATTACATGTCCCAGGGCGTCAGCCCCACCGGCAGCGTGATGTACAAGCCGACCCGCAACCAGACCGCCTACGTAACCTTTGCGGATAGCATTCAGGCTCCGGACACGGCCCCTGGGAGCTCCGGCACTGTCATCATAGCTAATGCCAGCCAGCCGCTTGCACCGTACCGCAGCACAGAGGTAGAGGCGGGCTACAAACTGGTATCTCAAGGGATAAACTTCACGGCCGACGTCTTCCGCATCCGGCGGCCCTTTGCGGATGATGTCGAGCTTTTTTCGTATAGCTCTGCAGTCGGCGCCAATAATACGTGCGGCACTGCGAAACTGACGGCGGGAGAGGTCTGCTACAACTTCCAGATCATCGGCCAGCAGATCAACTACGGCGCAGAAGCCATGCTCTCCGGCAAAATCACCCATAGCCTGAACGTTATAGGCGGAATTACAGCGCTGAACCCCAAGCTGACGGACACGGTTGTCTACCTGCCAGTAGGCAATCAGTACGCGTCGGCCACCTGCACGGTTGCTCCATGCCCCAGCTACGTGACCAACAACAAGACCTTTATCGGCATCCCCGATTACAAGTCCAACATCCTTGCCGAGTATCAGCTGCCTGTGCTGACCGCCGCGTTCCTCAACTTCGACTGGCAGCATGTAGGACGACGTGCAGTCGACGACATTAACAGCTACTACGTTCCCCAGTACAACACCTTCGATTTCGGTGGCCGCTACAGCACCAAGGTCTTTGGCAAAGTAGCTACGTGGCTTTTCACCGTCAACAATGTCACGAACGTTCACTACTGGTCGACTCTGGGCCCAGGCAGCATCACGGGACAGGCAGCCGCCGACCTCGCACATCTCGGAGAGCCGCGTCTGATCACGGCGTCTATGCGGTACGATTTCTAGAATAGAAGCCAGACGCAATTCGTCCCATCGGACGTGTAGCGCCTGGCTTTTTTTACGAACTGCGATTTGCCGAGTGGACATACACCCGCGAGTTCTCCAGAAAATCGGCTAAGTCTCACGTCCTAAGCGAAAAGCAACTCCGATCGGTATTTGAGAAGGAAATCGATATGTCGAGAAACATCGTGTTTCAAACGCGCGCCCGTTCGCTTGCATTCACTCTGCTCGTACTGTCGTTGGCATTGTCTTCCAGCGGGCAGACGCCGAGTTGCGTGCCGCCGTCAAACCAGAAGCTCATCATCTATCGTGCCGGCAGCTTGAATAGCGCATTCAAACCTTTGCTGGCGACATTCACCTGCCAGACCGGCATTCAGGTGAAAGATGTGACGATGGGCAGTGTGGATGCGGCCCGGCAGATCACGGCCGGAGGCCAGGTCGCCGACCTTTACGCATCCGCCGATTATTCGGATATCGATCTGTTCATGAAGCCCGCTGGCTATGCGGATTTCAACATTGTGTTCGCCCAGGACAGGATGGTGTTAGCGTATTCGGCAAGCAGTGTCGCCGAAAGTCAGTTACCCCCCATTACCGAACCCAACAGCGCTCCATTCAATCCCCCGAACTCCATTCCGAAGGCGTCTGCAAACTGGTATGAGATTCTGACTGCACCCGGCGTTAGGATCGGCGGTGGAGTCCCGTTCCTGGATCCGGGCGCCTACCGGGCGTTCCTGATCTTTCAGCTTGCACAGGATTATTACAAGGTCCCGAACCTCTACAACAACTTGATGGAGCACCTTGTGATTCCCGGTAAGGACAATTCCTCCGGTCCTGCACTGGGCAAGCGGTTTGATTTCCAGCTCATCTATGAGCACAGCGCACAGGCGATTGCCAAGACCAATCCAGACTTCCGGTATGTGGATCTGCCCGACGAAATCAATCTGTCTGATCCCGCCAGAAATTCGTATTACAAGCATGCGGTGATCGTTCTTCCGGGTCTGGGAACACCGAGAAGCGCGCAATCCATTCCGGTTCCGGGCACCCGCGTGGCATGGGGAATCACCTTGCTGAAGGATGCTCCAAACCACGAGAATGCGGTGAAATTCCTGCAGCTGTTACTAAGTCCCGCTGGAACTGCGGCGCTAAAAGAGAATGGTCCAACGCCGATCTCCCCCGCCCAGGTCAGTCCCGAGGATCTCCACAAACTTCCTGAATCACTTCGTCCCCTCGTCAAAACCGTAGGGAAATAAGGATCGGAAAGCGACAGTTTCAAGCACCTCGCACACCGGGTGTCGCGGCTATCCAGCCGCGACACCCGGTGTGGCATGTTGCACGCGAGTCGCTGCAACGTCGCAAAGTGCGACAGAGACAATCCATTGCTGCTTTCTGCAGGCTGCCACGGCTTGGCCCCTGCAGACAAGTGACAAGGCTAACTGCCTGCGCAGCCGTAAGTTGCGTCCGATCGGCGCGGACCTGCCCCGGCTGTTCCGCAGAATGGCTACAGAATTGCAAATGACACCAATTGGTACAACTTCAGCGTCTCGCGACCCAGAGGAGCGCTCCTCCGAACCGGTGTGAGTTCGCAATCGCGACGTGCCCTTGCAGCAGCAATCTCTCCTGACCGGAAGGTAGAAATGAACTCGGCCTCACTCGTACAACTACATTCCCGCACTGAAGCCGCGGAGGCCCATAGTTCGCTCGCCATGTCGCGTTTGCGGTTGCTGCGCCTTTCGGTCACCGATCTGTGCAATTTTCGCTGCCGATACTGCATGCCCGCGGAGGGTGTGCCTCGGGTCGCTCACAGCGACATCCTGCGCCTGGAACATTTGGTGAGCCTGGTTCAATGGCTAACCTCCCATACCGGGATCGAGAGGGTGAGGCTCACCGGCGGAGAGCCCCTGGTGCGCCCAGGGATTGAATATTTGATCTCGGCCTTATCGGCCATCCCCGCAATAAAGGAAGTCTCTATCACTACAAATGGCTCTCTGCTATCGCGCATGGCGTGGGACCTGAAGGCCGCAGGCTTAAGCCGGGTCAACATCTCGCTCGATTCCCTCGATGAACAACGATTCGAGGTCGTCTCGCGTGGGGGAAGCCTTCAACGCACCCTGGCCGGGATTCAGGCGGCGCAGGATGCCGGGCTTACTCCGATCAAGTTGAACACCGTCCTGCAGCGCTCGACCTGGCAGCAGGAGGTGCCGCGTCTGCTGGACTACGCCGCTGCCGCCGGCTTCGAGATTCGTTTTATCGAATTGATGCGCACTGGCACGGAACGCACCTGGTGCGACTCCGAATTTGTCTCCGTCGACGAGGTCTGCAAAGGGTTGAACACGGAGATTCTTTCCTCCGAGGAGCAGACCATGGCTCCCGCGCGAAGAACGCTGCTGAACTGGCGTGGAACCCGTTTAACCGTGGGCTGGATTTCGCCGCGCTCCCACCCCTTCTGCGACAGCTGCGAGCGATTGCGCATGGATGCCCAGGGCCGGGTTCGCCGCTGCCTGATGGATTCAACCCTTCTGGATTTGCCCCGTCTGATGCGAACGGCAGACGATCCGGCTGTATGGCGGGAGTTTCAATCCTATCTCGTAGACAAGGTGCCGCCGAGCGCCATGGATAGTCCGTTGGCGATGAGCCAGATTGGAGGATGACGCTACGGCGTTTTCACTGTTTCCGTGATTGGCTGGAGATGACCCGGCTACAATCCGGACAAACGCCTGTAGAGTGTGCTGCGATGCAGCCCGAGCTGGCGTGCCGCGGCGGTCATATTTCCGCTATGCTGATGGATCGTTTTGCGCAGCAGGTCATCGGCTACGTCCGATAGCTTTCCTGATTGCTCCACTTCCATGCTCATCGCGATGTCCTGCGGGAGGCTGTCCGTGTCGATCCAGCTATCGTCTTCCGCGAGCGCGAGAAGCGTGTGCAGCAGGTTCGACAATTCGCGCAGATTTCCTGGCCAGCTGTGGTCCAGCAGCATTTGCCGTGCGGCAGGAGTCAGTCGCACACCGCGAGCTTCTCCATTGAGACTGGCCAGCATAGCATCCAGAATCCCTGCCAGATTGCGACGCTTCCGCAAGGGTGGAAGACATAAAACCATGTGCCGCAACCGATAGTACAGATCGGCCCGGAACCTGCCGTCTGCAACCGCGGCCTGCAGGTCACAATGCGTGGCCGCCACCAGCCTGAAGTCGACGCGAACAGAACGGCTGGCTCCCAGTGGAGTGACTTCGCCGTCCTGCAGGACACGCAGGAGTTGCGCTTGCAGCGCCAGCGGCATGTCGCCAATCTCGTCCAGAAAAAGCGTGCCTCCATCGGCGCGCCGGATGTAGCCAGGGTTGCCTTTGCGCCGCGCTCCGGTAAACGCGCCATCTTCATAACCGAACATCTCTGCTTCCTGCAGTCCCTCAGGGATCGCCGCGCAGTTTACCGGCACCAGCGGTGCCGAGGCTCGGGAAGAAAGGCGGTGCAACGCCTGCACAAAGACCTCTTTTCCTGTGCCTGTCTCACCCTGCAACAAAATAGGAACACTGGCTTCAAAGGCGCGTTTCGCTTTGGTCAGCATCTGGATCGACTCGGAATCCCAGATTGCTCCGTCCCGTACCAGAATTTCAGGAGAGTTGCTCTCCGCGCTACTCCGCACCGTCACCGAAGCTGTTTGTGGCTTTTGCACGTTGCCATAAAACACTCCGGAATGATTGCGCGGAAAAAGCTCAACTCTTCCGTACGAAGGCGGGTTGCTGAAAATCTCGCTCCACCGAATCCTGTTGATAGCCACAGGGTCCAGCCCCAGAAGGCGCAAAGCGGCGGGATTGGCCGCCACTAGAATTTCATGGCGGAATGCAAGCAAGCCTTCATTCGCAGTCCCCAGCCAGTCGGGGTGCGGATGGAAAGCGGCTAGCAGATCATGTGCGCAATGCTGGCTTACCCAAGCGTGCTCGATCCTCGCCGTTGCCAGTAGCAGCAGCATTGAAGCGTGGGCCGGTGGGTTCCTCACGTCGCCGGAAATGTCCAGAATCCCTGCAACCTGTCCGGTCGGATTCATCACGGGCATCGCGGTACAAATCAGAAAGCGATTCTCATCCAAAAAGTGCTGGTCGCCGGAGACCTGCACGAGCCGTCGCTCCATCAACGCCGTTCCGATCGCGTTCGTGCCTTCCGATCCCTCGCTCCAGGTGGCTCCAGGGAGAAGCGAAACTCTCTGCGCTTTCCCTGCAAAACTGCTCTCCCCGCATCCATCCAGGATGGTGCCATTGGGATCGGCAAGCAGGACGATGCCATCACCTCCAGTGATGGCGCGCCGCAGAATGATCAGTTCATTCGCCGCCAGGTGAACGAGAATTCTGTGTTGATCCTTACGCCCTTCCAGTTCAACCTGCGCCAGCAGATCCAGGCTAGGCGGATTCGCGCGGGAAAGACCCAGATCTCTGCAACGCACCCAGGAACGTGCGATCGGCGACAGGCACTGCGGGGCAGCAGACTGGTCTGCGGACAGGAGCATCGTTGCGGTTTCCTCGTTCTCGTTTTCCCATTTGCTACGGAACGAGCATGCGTGAGATTTCTGCATTACGCGCGAAGTGTAGCATCTCGCCACAGCGGTTGTCGCAGAATATCCGGCAGCAACTGCGGAAACGTGTTGCAGCGAGTCGCGTGCAACGTCGCAAGGTGCGACAGGAGGCAGTGCATTACTGCCTCCTGCAAGCTGCCACGGTTCGGCCCTGCAGAGGAGCGAACATGGCTAACTGACTGCACAACCGTAAGTTACATCCGAATCGACGCAGACCTGCACCGGCAGCTTCGAGGAATGGCTACAGAATTGCTTATGACATCGACGGGTACAACTTGAGCGTCTCTCGACCCAAGAGGAGCGATCGGAATGGCCACATGGACGGCTCAAGCATCACGGCAGCCTGACCTGAGAGAGTCCATTTCCTTCCGCACCCGCTACGAAAACTACATTGGCGGCCTGTGGGTAGCGCCTGTTGATGGCATTTATTTTGATAACGTTACGCCCATCACCGGCAAGCCCTTCTGCCAAATCCCTCGCTCCAGCGCGGCGGATATCGAGCTTGCGATCGACGCCGCGCATGCGGCAAAGGATGGATGGGCGAGAACCAGCGTCACGCAGCGCTCGATCCTGCTGAATCAGATTGCGGACAGGATGGAGGAACACCTCTCCACCCTGGCGCTCGCTGAAACCTGGGACAATGGCAAGCCGATTCGAGAATCAACGGTCGCGGACATCCCCCTTGCTATCGATCACTTTCGCTACTGCGCGAGTTGTATTCGCGCGCAGGAGGGCGGCGCCGCGGAGATCGATCACGACACGGTTGCTTATCATTTTCAGACGCCGCTGGGCGTTGTTGCCCAGATCATTCCCTGGAATTTCCCTATTCTTATGGCCGCCTGGAAGCTTGCACCCGCGCTCGCCACGGGGAATTGCGTCATCCTCAAGCCATCCGAGCAAACTCCCGTCAGCATTCTTGTATGGGCGGAATTGGTAGGCGATCTACTGCCGCCCGGCGTGCTCAATATCGTGAATGGCTTTGGCCTTGAAGCTGGAAAGCCGCTGGCCTCCAGCCCGCGCATTGCCAAGATTGCCTTTACCGGCGAGGCCGAAACCGGTCGGTTGATCCTGCAATATGCCAGCCAACACATGACTCCGGTCACGCTCGAACTCGGCGGCAAATCGCCCAACATCTTCTTTGAAGATGTCGCGGCCGAAGACGATGACTTCTTCGATAAGGCCCTTGAGGGATTTACCATGTTCGCCCTCAATCAGGGCGAAATCTGTACGTGCCCCAGCCGCGCTCTGATTCAGGAGAGTATCTACGACCGTTTTATGGAGCGTGCGCTGCAACGGGTCAGGGCCATCACGCAGGGCAGTCCGCTTGATCCCACCACCATGATCGGCGCCCAGATAACGAGCGAGCATCTGGACAAAGTCCTCGGTTACATCGAGATTGGCAAGCGGGAAGGGGCTGAGTTGCTGATCGGCGGCGGACGGGCGACCCTCCCCGGCGAGCTCGGCGGCGGCTATTATGTTCAGCCCACTGTTTTCCGTGGCAACAATCGAATGCGCATCTTCCAGGAGGAGATCCTCGGTCCTGTTGTTTCAGTAACCACCTTCAAAACGGAAGAAGAAGCGCTGGCCATTGCGAACGACACCCTCTATGGACTTGGTGCCGGGATCTGGTCTCGCGATGCGAATCTTTGTTACCGCATGGGCCGCCGCATCCAGGCCGGCCGTATTTGGACCAACTGCTACCATGCCTATCCCGCCCACGCCGCATTCGGCGGGTATAAGCAATCCGGAATCGGCCGTGAAACGCACCGCATGATTCTCGATGACTATCAACAAACGAAAAACCTGCTGGTCAGCTACTGCCCAAGAAAGCTTGGGTTCTTCTAGACGCCGGTTCATCCCCCCCCCCCGCATATCGCCAGGAGAACGCAATGGCGATCTGTCCAATCGTTGGTGGTCTTCGTCCGGTTGCGGAGAAGTACTGACTGAAATCATTACTAACCACCTTGAGAGGCCCGCCATGAAAAAACCTTTGTTTGTTCCTCATAAATGGATCGGAGTTTGTCCAGCCTTGAGCTGGTTCGGTGGATATCGCACCCTGACTCTGCTCGTTCTTCTCTGTGTCGCTTCCATCCCGGCTTTCAGCCAGGTACCCGCACAGGCACAAAATCCTGCGCCGTCGAGCGCCAATAATATTGACCTCTTGGACATTCTTCTAGCCAATGGCACCATCACTCAGCAGCAGTACGATACGTTGAAGCAGCGTTATGCTGCAAAACAAGAACCTCAGGCACCTGCCCCGCAAGCTCAAGCGACCACGCCCGAGCAGGCGGCAAAACCGTCAGAGCTGGCGGTACAGCAGTCAGTGGCGCCAGCGAAGGTTGTTACCTTCATGGACGACGCAGTAGGGATCCACGCCGGGAATTTTGATCTAACCTTTTCTGGCGAAATCAACGGCTTCTACGTCCACGACCGCCCGGATAGAACCTTGCCGGCCGCCAGCTCTCCCTGCGTCCTGTGCTTGGCTAGCACCTCTTCCGTGCCCAATTCGTCTCTACGCAACGGGTTGCTGCCGGGGGACTTGTCCATAAAGATCTCGACCAAACAAGATGGCTACGACGTGGCAGTTATGTTCGGCATCTGGCCTGGAATCGAGAGCCTCGAAACCGCTACGGGTAATGTGAACCTGGCCGCCGGTAACCCGACGGGCTTCGGTGTCTCCGGCGTCGACTTTCGTCAGCAGTACTTGACCGTGGGCAAAGCCAAAATGGGAACGTTCAAAGTTGGCCGCGACCTTGGCTTCTTCGCCCAGGAGGCCATCCTGAATGACATGACCCTTCTCGGCGCAGGTACGACGAACGGCAACGTCGGGCCAGGCAGCGTCACGCTGGGTCGCATTGGTCTGGGCTATCTCTACACCGACTTCATGCCACAGATTAGCTGGACCTCGCCTTCCATTTACGGACTACAGGTTGCGGGCGCGATCTTCTCGCCCCTGAGCGATGTCGTTTCCACAACGCTCGGAGCTACGCCGTACTCCGCCCCGCTCACCGGCCATGGGCAGCCCCAATACCAGACCAAGGTGACGTACACGGTACCTACGACTGGGAGCCTAAAGGCCCAGTTCTGGACAAACTATCTCACCCAGAGCATGGAAGCTGACTCCGCCGACTTGACCAACGATCCTTCGCTGAAGATTCCCGTGGGACAAAGTGTTCGAGCGAACGGTGTCGACTACGGCGCGAAGCTCTCGTATCACGCGGCCGAGCTCGTGCTCTATGGCTACAACGGTTCGGGTATCGGAACTGAGGGTTTACTCTTCCTCGCTACCAGCCCATCGGGGGCAACGCGCGACTCCCAGGGCTACTACGCCCAGGGGACGTACACCGTTGCCAGGAAGTGGACGCTTGGTATGAGCTACGGCCAGAGCAATCTGAGCCTGGCTAGCGAGGGAGAAACCGCGAATTCGCTGGACATCACGAGATACAACGCATCCTATGTCGGCCAGGCTCGCTACAAGCTGACGAAGTGGGTCAATCTGGTCAGTGAATATACCCATACCCGTTCCGAGTCGCAGGCGCGGGTATTCACCACCTCGGATTCATTTGCATTGGGCAGCATTGCGTTCTTCTAGGTCACCCGTCGGTTAGGGGTGATGCGCAATCACAAATCCGAAAAACTGGACCGGAGTCATCATTGGCTTCGGTCCTTTATTTATGTTCGGACGCTGGCCTACGATTGCGTATTCCCGACAGACTCCTCGGTCATTGCATTCTTTATGCAGATGTCAGTGCGTATCGCCCACACACTGGTCGTCGCAGAATATCCAGCAGCAAACACAGGAAAAGTGTTGCACGTGAGTCACGGCAACGTCGCAAACTGCGACAGAAGGCAGTGCGTTACTGCTTCTACAGGCTGTCACGGTCGGCCCCTGCTGACGAGTGAACAAGCTAACTGACTGCGCAGCCATAAGTTACACCCGATCGACATGGACCGGACCCGGCAGCTTCTCGAATGGCTACAGAATTGCAACTGACTCAGACGGATACAACTTCAGGTCTCCCGACCCTGAGGAGCGGCTTCCTGAGGAGCGGTCCCAATGCATCCAATGAGTCAGATGAGAGCACGGCAACAACGGCAGGATGGTTTTATAAGTCGGAAACACTCGGGTCGGGAAGGGTTGGATTGCGTTGAATCCCTCTTATATATAGGTTGATTCCTTCTCGACGAAGGATGTGTAGATTGGGTGGCGATCGCTCCTCGCTCAGAAGCGGGATAAACATGCGTCATTCTTGAAAATAGTGCGGTCTTACGTCAGGAAGGAAAAGCAAATGTCGAAGAAAATGAAAGCAGCAGTGGTTCGCGAATTTGGCAAGCCACTTGTCATCGAAGAAGTGGCCATCCCGGAGCCTGGTCCGGAAGAAATCCAGATCAAGATGGAAGCTTGCGGCGTATGTCATACCGATCTGCACGCTGCAGAGGGTGACTGGCCCATCAAGCCAACACCGCCCTTTATCCCTGGGCACGAGGGCGTTGGATTCGTCTCCGGCGTTGGCAAGAACGTCAAGACCGTAAAGGAAGGCGACCGCGTCGGCATCGTCTGGCTCTATTCAGCCTGCGGACAGTGCGTCGACTGCCTCGCTGGACAGGAGTCCTGCTGCTCCAAAGCGGAGTTTGGCGGCTACACCAAGAACGGTGGCTATGCGGAGTATGCCGTTGCCGATCCGAACTACGTCGCTCATCTACCCAAGAACGTCGGCTTCATCGAAGTGGCACCCATCATCTGCGCCGGCGTCACGGTGTACAAGGGCCTCAAGTCCACCAACGCCAAGCCCGGCGACTGGGTCGTCATCTCCGGCGTCGGCGGTCTCGGTCACCTGGCCGTGCAGTATGCCAAGGCGATGGGCTTCCACGTTGCGGCCGTCGATGTCTCCGATGAGAAGCTCGCGCTCGCTCGTTCGCTCGGCGCAAAACTTACCGTCAACGCCAAAACGCAGGATCCCGCAGCCTTCTTCCAGAAGGAGATTGGCGGAGCCCACGCGGTACTCGTGACAGCTCCCTCCACCCCGGCATTTGCTCAAGCCATCGGCATGACCCGCGCGCGCGGCACCATCGCTCTCAACGGCCTGCCTCCCGGCTCCTTCCCTCTACCCATCTTTGAGGTAGTGCTCAAGGCTCTCACCATTCGCGGCTCCATCGTGGGCACACGTCTGGATCTGGCCGAGGCACTGTCTTTCGCCGGAGAGGGTCTGGTCCACGCCACCACGAAGGCCGAGAAGCTCGAAGACATCAACGATATCTTCAAGCGGATGCATGCGGGCACGATCGACGGGCGCATTGTGCTCGACTTAGCTTCATAACCATCCATCCGGAACGGTCACTGTAACAATCGTCGCCGCCTGTACGTGGGATCGATAGAAACAGAAAGGCCCGGACGACAAGTCCGGGCCTTTTTCTAGATCGCCAGGTTGCAACCTATCAAAGAGCTACCATTAGCATCAAGGAGCTATTATGCACAAGATTCTGCGTATAAACATGTCGGACCTGAGCGTTAAGACCGAAGAGGTTCCGGTAGCATGGGCTGGGTACGGCGGTCGAGCACTGACTTCAACGATCGTAGCGGCAGAAGTTCCTCCAACCTGTCATCCGCTAGGACCAAACAACAAGCTGGTATTTGCCCCTGGTTTGCTGACGGGAACGGTCGCCTCAAATTCCGGGCGGCTCTCAGTGGGCTCAAAGAGCCCTTTGACCGGCGGCATCAAGGAGAGCAATGCCGGCGGCACTTCTGCGCAGATAATTGCTAAGTTGGGCATCAAGGCGCTCATTATTGAAGGTCTTCCAGCGGACGACAAGTGGCGCGGAATCTATATCGACAAAGACGGCGCACGGATCGAGGAAGAAACCGAACTGATCGGTATGGGCAACTTCGCCGCGGTTCAGGTGCTGAATAATCGCATTAGCAAGAGCGCTGGAGTTATCATTCTCGGACCCGCTGGCGAAATGAAAATGCTGACCTCGAACATCTCGGTGAAGGATCCCGACAGCCATCTTCGCAGTCATGGACGCGGCGGTTTGGGAGCGGTGATGGGCTCCAAGAAGATCAAGTTCATTGCCATCGACCCAACCGGAGCGCAACCCATGAAGATTGCCGATCCGGTGAAATTTAAAGCTGCCGGGATGGCGTTTACGAAGTTTCTGCTCAACCATCCAGTGAGCGGGCAGGGGCTGAAGACCTATGGAACGGACATTCTTGTCAACGTACTGAACGAAGCCGGCGGATTACCGACGCACAATTTCACAACTGGACAGTCCCTAAACGCTGAAAGCATCTCCGGCGAAACGATGTATGCCAACATTATTAAGCGCGAGGGAAAGCCATCGCACGGCTGTCATCCAGGTTGCGTCATCCAGTGCTCGCAGGTTTATAACGACGCGGAAGGGAAGTACCTGACATCCGGCTTTGAGTACGAGACGATCTGGGCCCTCGGCGCCAACGCAGATGTAAAGGACCTCGATCAAATTGCTAAAGCCGACTACATTATGGACGATCTTGGTCTGGATTCGATCGAAACGTCAGTCATGTTCGGTGTGGCCATGGAGGCAGGTGTCCTGCACTGGGGAGACGGAACGGAAATCATCCGCATTCTCAAGGATGAAATAGGTAAAGGAACTCCTTTAGGCCGCGTTCTTGGCGCCGGCACGGGCGCAGTAGGAAGGGCCTATGGCGTGACCCGCGTTCCGGTGGTCAAGAACCAGGCAATCCCTGCATACGATCCGCGCTCGGTAAAAGGCATCGGGATCACGTATGCAACCACACCTATGGGAGCCGACCATACGGCAGGCTACACCATCGCCACCAACATTCTAGGTGTGGGTGGACACGTCGATCCGCTGAAAAAGGAGGGACAAATTGACCTGTCTCGCAATCTGCAGATCGCTACGGCGGCAGTAGATTCAACCGGCATGTGTCTCTTTATCGCCTTCCCGGTATTGGACGATGCAGCGTGCCTGCAAGCGCTGATTGACCTGATCAACGCACGTTACGGTATTGCTTTGACCGGCGACGATGTTGTCGGTCTGGGGAAGTATGTTCTAAAGACGGAGCATCAGTTCAATCTGGATGCCGGTTTTACCAACAAAGACGACAGGCTGCCGGAATTCTTCACGCTCGAAAGGCTTGCGCCTCACAATGCTATTTGGGATTTCACCGGCCCAGAAATCGATACGTTCTGGAATTTCTAAGCACACTTACGGTCTGGGCTGCAGAGGAGCATTCTCCGATGCAGCCCAGAGTTCGTGAAGTGAATCGGAACGGAATTCTCCTATGCAGATTCAAGTAAGACTTTATGCTACGTTTCGCATCGGCAGGTTTAACGAGCAGACCCGGGATTATCCGCCGGGAACCAGAATCAGTAAGGTTCTCGAGGACCTGGAGATCGATGAGTCGCTGATCGGTACGGCCTTCATTGATTTCAAGTACGCGACGCTAGACCGGGAACTTCATGAAGGCGCAAGGCTCGGCATCTTCCCGAAGGTCGGAGGAGGATAGCGCATGCCGACACTTTCTTCCAACGAAATTTATTCGCGCCAGATTCTCTTTCGCGGTATTGGAGAAGAGGGCCAGCAGAAGTTGCAGAATTCGCGAGTGGCCATCGTAGGATGTGGCGCCACTGGATCGGTCATCGCCTCTCTGCTCGCTCGCGCCGGGGTTGGATTTCTACGAATCATCGACCGGGACTACGTTGAGCCCAGCAACTTGCAACGGCAGATTCTTTTCGACGAAGACGATGCAGCGAAATTTATCCCTAAAGCTGTTGCGGCAGCCAAGAGACTTTCAGCGTGCAATTCCAACGTGAAGGTCGAGTCTCAAGTCGCGGATCTGACACCTCACAATGTGGAGTCGTTGCTCGCAGACTGCACCCTGATCATGGATGGAACCGACAACTTCGAAACCCGCTACCTGATCAATGACTTCGCAATTGCGAAAAATATCCCCTGGATCTACACCGCGGCGATAGGCAGCATTGGTGTAACGATGAACATACTGCCAGGCGAGACCGCATGTATGGCTTGCATGTTTCCAGACTCTCCGAACGGCGCGATGGAGACCTGCGAAACATTCGGCATTTTGAATGCGGCGGTCGCTGGCATTGGTGCGAGTGCTTCCTCCGAAGCGCTGAAGTTCCTCACCGGAGCGAAGGCTCTAATGCGGCGCACGTTGCTCACTGAAGATGTCTGGTGGACCGATCGTGCCGAGCTTCCTGCGGAAGCTCAAAGAGCGGATTGCCGATGCTGCGTACGGCGCGAATTCACGCACCTTTCCGGTGAGAACCGTCCACATATTGCGCTGTGCGGCAGCAATTCCGTCCAGATCCATGAGAAGACTAGAACTATCGATCTTGCCGAACTAGAGCAACGGCTTCTACCGCACGGCACTGTCCGTTGTAACGGATTCGCGCTGCGGTTCTGGCGCGGCCCCTACCAGTTGACGATCTTCCCTGATGGGAGAGCAATCATCAAAGGAACAACCGACGTGGGAGTTGCGCGCAGCCTTTATGCCAGGTTCCTGGGCGCGTGATCCTGGATAATCTAAGCAATGTCTAGCGTGAACAGTAGGTCATTGAGTGTCATTCAAACGTCAGTCTGGGCTTTGACTGCGGCCCAGGTACGGGATCAAGCTGCCTCCATCAGTCCAACCCCAGGCGGAGGTTCCATCTCCATCATCACGGCCACACTCGGCCTCGCCCTGGTTCATAAGGGGGCGAGCATCTCGCTCAAGAGGTCCAGGGACGATTCCAACAGACTCGAGAATCTGGTAGACCTGTGCGCCGGGGTCTCTTCCTCTATTGCGGCTTTGAGCAGCTTGGCAGATGCCGATTCGCGCGCTTACCAAAGCTATCTGGAAGCCCGATCATTGCCACGCGCAACTGAAGCAGAGAAGTCCGTGCGTAGAGCTTCGATGGAAGCTGACCTCCTGCGCGCAACACAGATCCCCCTTACCTCTGCGGCGGAGATGTGTCGGGCGCTTGAACTCGCCGAAACATCGATAAAGCTTTCAGACGGACACCTGCTCAGCGACATCTTCGCCGGCGCACTATTGATTCGAGCTGCCGTTCAGGGCGTTTTGCTCAATGTGGACGCGAACCTCTCTGGCATCTCGGATGCAGGAATACAAGCGGCCACAAAGAGGGAACGAGTCGAACTGGAGGGCGCATCCATCGCACGCGGGGAGGCTATCGCTCAGGCGTATCAAACCCGCATCTCGGCGTCGACAGATAGCTAAGCGGCTTGCGGCTCAAGCTGCTCTGTCTGAGTCCATCAAGTCTGCCAGCTACTCCGCTGTAGTCGGGTCGATCACACTACGAACAGCGCGCACCGAGTCAACCGGAAACTGCCCCAGCTTTGCGTGCTCGCGAATCGTCTCTTCGTCTGGCGAGATGTAGACGCAGTAGATCTTGTCATCGGTCACATACGACTGCACCCACTGAATCTGTGGGCCAAGACTCTTCAGTACACCGCAAGACGTCTGCGATATTCCCTTCAACTGGTCTGCAGTCAAACTGCCTGCGCCTGGGATAGTGCGTTCAATCACGAACTTGGGCATTGTCGTCCTCTTATATTTATTCATATTCAGCTGGAGATGCAGGCTGAAACACCCTTCATGCTATCAAACGCGCTCTCACATCCACCTTGGCCGAAAACGCCAAATCAGGACTCGCGTCTAACCGAGTCTGTTTGTGCAACATGCATCAAATCGTTGGCGGCAGAATTCACAAGCGCAATTTCGCGCAGGCAAAGAAAGCTGGAATCTGTATAAGGAGATTTTTGGTGCATTTCCGGCTTGCGGAAAGAATGCGTGTGAAGATGCGTAGTCAAGTCCTAAAAGTTCTGTAGATTGTCTTTCCTTGGGGTAGTTGTTGCTTGTTCTTGTTGGTTGAGGGGCCGGCTCGCGGAGGGCGTAGCCCGGAGCGAGTTGGCCCCTCAGGCGGCTTGTGCGTGTGTCTCTGTTCCGGTGTCCTCCTCCATGCGCAGGTAGACTCGTCCCATCCACTCCTGGCTGGTCTCCATCAGCAGCGCCGAGACCAGGCGCAGACAGGACTGTTCGTTGGGAAAGATCCGCACCACTCTGGTCCTCCGTTTCAACTCCTGGTTCTGACGTTCCAACATGTTGGTCGTCCGCATGCGCTTGCGGTGCGCCTCCGGCAACGCATACACGCCGAGGATCTCTTCGCCGTGTTCCTCCA
>PLHC01000028.1:48856-48991 GCA_003138795.1 Granulicella sp.
CAGCCGAGCACCTCGCGGCAGCCCGCGGCGCTGATCCCGATGGCCACCAGCACGCCCTGGCTCACCACCGCGCCGCCCCGCCGAACCTTCTCATACCGCGCGTCGAAGATGAGGTAGGGATACTCTTCCGTCAGC
>PLHC01000157.1 GCA_003138795.1 Granulicella sp.
ACAGCCGGAATCCAGTCCTATCCTGTCTTCATGGGTGCACTTGATGCCCTATATGTCCGCTAGGATGTCCGCTCAAAGATATTTTGCCCTTGCCAATAACTTCTCAATCACGCCGACGTGGAAAGCATCAAATAGAACATGGAAAATCGAGCCGCTGGCGGAAATGATGTGAAGGAAGCTGACCCTAATCGCGCGTCGCCGAACGGGGCACCACAACCTCCAGTGGATGAAAGACTACAGAGGATACTCGATAAAGCTCTTTACGCCGATGGATCGCCCGAGGCACAAAAGCTCAGGAATTTCTTGAACGGTACCTGGCTGGGCGAGCCGTTACACGTCGTGCTCACAGATCTGCCCGTCGGGGCATGGACCGTCGCGATGGTCCTCGACCTCCTTGATTTGGTACTTGACCGCCGGGAGTTCGCCTTAGCCGCTGATGCTTCAATCGGCATCGGATTGGTGGGAGCAGCAGGCGCCGCCGTAACCGGCATGACGGATTGGTCCGATGTTGATCCGCCAGCCCGCCGTCTCGGATTGATTCATGGACTACTGAACCTTAGCGGTACTGCGTTATTTGCAACGTCTTTGCTGTTACGAAGGAAGAAATCCCGTAGAAGCGGCTGCATCGTCAGCGCATTCGGTTACGCAGTTATTGCTTATGCGGCACATCTCGGCGGCAAGATGGTATATGAACACAGAGTAGGCATTGACCGCACAGATGGTCAGGTCTTCCCGGACGATTTTGTTGCCGTTTTGCCGGAATCACAGTTAGCCGACGACACGCCAACCAGAACGATATATCAAGACGTACCTGTCCTTCTCGTCCGTCGCGGAGGCCGTCTCTTTGCTATGGCCGACACATGTTCTCACTTCGGGGCGTCACTTTCGGAGGGTAGGCTAGTTGAAAACGCCATTGTGTGTCCGTACCACTCTTCCCGGTTTGACTTGGAAGATGGCTGCGTACTTGACGGGCCAGCCGTGCACCCACAGCCATGCCTTGAAGTTCGCGCACGCGATGGACAGATCGAAGTGCGTAAGGCTTCAGTCCCCAGTCCATAACCGAAGCTCCCGGAAAGTCTCGTTTTGAGCAAGTTCACCGGCCGGCAATAGCGGATGCTTAAGCTGGGTGCTCCCGCTTGTGATGCTCGTCCTTTGAATCCTTGTGATGCTCGTCCTTTGAATCAAGGCCAGTCGAATCGGCATGGGTGACCTCTCCCAGGGAATCGTTCACGATCTCTTCGGAAACATCTTCCTGGTTCAATTTTACGGACCGCGTGACCTTCTCTTCATGGATCATATGGGATTTCCTCTCTGAAGTAGGATGCAAAACACTCCCAACCGAACAGGCATGCTCGATAAACACTAGATCGACGGCTCCGCAATTCTGCGGTGATGGTGCCCCTGTTGGCAGACGCCGCTGCCATGCAAATCTATCGGAGGACTGCGTAGTGCCAAGTCGGCTTATCGGCAACTTCGAGCTGTTGGCCGCCCTCCGAGGGCGAACTTGCCGCAATCGCCGTATTTCACCAGCTTCGCTCTCGCTCAATGCCTTACGCCTCTCAGCGACTGGGCGTGAATGGCACAGCCACTAACGTTGCTGAAGAAAACTAACCGATCTGCCGATAGGGTGTTTGGGCAGGTTAGACGGCTGTTGAGTTACGTGTAATCACAAGGTAGTCATGGAAATGCAATCCCTGGAACACATTGTCTATGCCAGCGTTGCCGCTTAGGACTTCGGAGCGCCGCAGTTGCCGAACTCCTGCAAAAAGCTCGCACTCTCCTTTACTTCACCTTATAGCCAGAACCGCATTCGCAGCCCCGTAGGAGCAAGATAAGTGATGAATGAGATACAATCTATGCCATAGAATCCGTATTATCTTCGCAATACCAGACATCGTTCGTTGCTCGGGCGACGCAATCTTCTCTGTCGCCATGGAAAGAGTGATCCAAACTTGGAATGCCGGCGCAGAGCAGATCTTATTGATATAGCGCTGCGGATATAGCACTGCGGAAATTCTGGGAAGGTATCCAGCTCACCATTTCTCCCACCACTGACTCGGCTGGAAATGTATAGGAGCATTGACCATCGTGCGGAATATTACTGAGAAGAAGCGGTCGGAAGTCGCTTTGCGCGAGTCGGAAGAACAGTATCGATTATTGTTTGAAGGCAATCCTGTCCCGATCTGGGTTTTCGACCGCAATACCCTTCGCTTTCTGGCAGTCAATCGGGCGGCAATCCGGCAATACGGTTTTACACAGCAGGAGTTTCTGGCGAAGACCATAACGGACATACGCCCCGAGCAAGACATCCCCGATCTATTGCAGGACGTGGCGACTTGCGCTAGCGGACTTCAGGATCGTGGGCTTTGGAGGCATCGCACGAAGAACGGTGCGATCCTCGATGTCGAGATTGTGTCCCATCGCCTGAACTTCCATGGAATCGAGTCAATGCTGGTATCCGCATACGACGTTACCGAGCGGAAACGGGCAGAGGAGGCGGTCCGGCAAGCTGAGGAGAAGTACCGTGCCATATTTGAGGATTCCGTAATCGGAATTTTTCAGTGCATGCCTGACGGCCGGTTTACCAGCGTCAATCACGCGTTGGCCAAGATGCACGGCTACGACTCTCCAGAAGAGATGATTGCCGTATTCTCCAACCTGCCACCTCAGCTATTTGTCGACCCCAGCCTGATGATTGCGTTTTCCGAGGGCCTGGCCAAACGTGGCACGGTACGTGGCGCTGAATTAGAAATCTATGGAAAAGATCGTACCAGGAAGTGGGTAAGGCTAAATCTGCGCGCCATTCACGATGCCTCTGGCAACATCGTGCTTCACGAAGGCACGGTTGAGGACATCACCGAGCAGAAGCGGGCGGAGGAGATGCTGCTCGGCAGCGAGTATCGCGTGTTATTCGAGGACTCGGCTGATGCAACCTTTCTGTTGGACGAGAAGGGCATTCTGGATTGTAATTCGGCTGCGTTGCGGATGTTCGGATACTCCGCTGAGGCTCCCATGCGGCAACTGGCCGATGTCTCACCTCCGAACCAACCCGACGGCACGCCCACCAGAACGGCGGTCGAACAGAAGATAGCCGCAGCGTTTCTCAACGGCAAGCAACGTTTCGAATGGTTGCACCAGCGAAAAAACGGCGACACTTTTCCGGCTGAGGTGTGTCTGACGGCATTGACGCTCAGCGGGCGGCGGATGCTGCTGGCCAACGTGCGCGACATTACGAAGCGCAGGCAGGGGGAGGAAGCGCTGCTGTTTAAAACTGCACTGCTGGAGGCGCAATCCGAGACGACAATTGACGGCATCCTGGCCGTCGATGAGTCCGATCACATCGTCCTGGTAAACAAGCAGTTTGGGCTCAACTTCGGAATACCGGATGAACTGCTGAGCGCGCGGGACGATCTTATCCTGCGCGAGTACGTGAGGGAAAAGGTCGAGGACCCCGACGCCTTCGTCGAGAGGATCCAGTATTGCAACAGCCATCGGGATGAAAAGAGCAGCGATGAACTCAGACTGAAGAATGGGACGATCTTCTACCGGTACACTGCGCCTCTCGTCGACTCAAAAGGCCAGTATCGGGGCAGAATCTGGTACCACCGCGATATCACAGACAGCAAGGCCGCCGAAGAGCGGATTCAATTCCTGGCTTATCACGACGCGCTTACGGAATTGCCCAATCGGGCTCTTCTGCAGGATCGTTTAGACAATGCTTTGGCTGTCGCTCGCCGGAGAAATGAGAAAGTTGCGCTGCTGTTTCTCGATCTCGACCGGTTCAAAATCATCAATGACTCGCTCGGACACGCGTTCGGAGATATGGTGCTGAAGGAGATTGCGAAACGGCTCAAGAACTGCACGCGGGAATACAACACAGTAGCCAGGGTGGGCGGCGACGAATTCCTGATCATGCTGAACAGCGTGAAGGAGGTAGCCGATGTAGCGATTGTAGCGGAACGGATTATGGAAGAGATGAGCGCGAGATTCATCATCCAGGGTCATTCCCTCAGCGTGGGTTGTAGCATTGGCGTCAGCATGTTCCCCGAACACGGCGCAGACGGCGAAACCTTGATCAAGAATGCCGATGCGGCCATGTATTCCGCCAAACAGGATGGGCGCCGCAGCATACGGTTCTTTACCGATGAGATGAACGCTCAGGCCGTGGAGCGGTTGACCATAGGCAAGAATCTACGACTGGCGCTCGAAAAAGAAGAGTTCTTCCTGTTGTATCAACCGCAGATGGAGATTGAGAGTGGAAGGATCACCGGGTTTGAAGCGCTGATTCGCTGGCAGCACCCGGAGATGGGGCTAGTGCCGCCGGACAGATTCATATCGATCGCAGAGAACAACGGCCTAATTCTGCCGATCGGCGAATGGGTCCTTAGAACGGCTTGCGCACAGGCCCGCAAATGGCAAGACGAGGGTCTTCCCGCAGTGCCGGTAGCGGTGAATGTGTCCGCAATCCAGTTTCGCCAGGAGGGCTTCTGTACGCTCATCCGCAAAGTGCTTGAAGACACGGGACTGTCGCCACAATACCTCGAGCTAGAACTCACTGTGAGCCTTTTGCTCTCCAATGCTGACGTGACCCTCCCAGTTCTCCATGAATTGAGGGAGATGGGATTGAAGCTGGCAATTGACGACTTTGGGACAGGCTATTCCAGTCTCAGCTACTTGAGACAGTTTCCGGTCGACAAGCTGAAGATCGACCGCTCATTTGTCCGGGATATTGCCGTAAGTTGTGATGACGCAGCCATCGCGACCGCCATCGTCAGCATGGCAGGGAGTCTGCGTCTCAAGGTGATTGCAGAAGGCGTGGAAAATGAAGCGCAGATGGCATTCCTAAAGGAACACCGATGCGATGAGATTCAAGGATATTACTTCAGCATGCCCTTGTCGGCCGATGACGCAGCCGCCAAACTGCAATGCGCATCGCGCTACGAGGTAGGGGCAGGGCGGCTCGCAGTCGAGCGTCGAGGACGTTAGGCTCGGTCGCGAGCGCGCCCAGCATCTCTCTGTCGCCTGATCGTTGAACGCGAGCGAGGCAGCGGTATTTGCGCCGAGTGTATCGGCCAGCGCGGTGAGCTCGCGAACCGAACTCGCGAGATAGTTCTGGCGCTCGTAGATCCCGAACCCCAAGGAAGCCAGCAGGACGGCGAGCGCGCTGGCGGAGAGGATCAGGAGAACCAGCAAATCGAAGAATGACCTGTCTCTACCATTCTTCAGCAAGGTCGTCCTGGGATATGCAAAACGAAGGCTATCGGAACTTTGTCGTCCAGCAACAGGAGCAGTTGTTCAAACGCCCATGTGGTCACGGAACTCGCGAGTATTAAATTAAATCAGGACCTAGAGCACGAGACGATAGTTGCACGCCCCAGCTGTCACACCCTGAAATCTAGTTAGTCAGGCCTCGAATGCGATCCTGCGCCAGCACGTAAGTCGCCATCGAATCAATATGCACATGATCGTCCAGTTCATGCGCCTCGACGCGCCGGTATGGCCCGCAACCGAAAACCACCGGTTCGTCGTAGGAGCCTTGGTCCTTATCCCATCAATTCATCGCAGTCTTACCAGATGCGCCAGTGTCACCGACGGTCAGTCTTCGCTCGTTGATGCATAACGCCACTTCACCAACTGCCTGTGAAGTCGGCTTTCCGGCAAGTTCGCCGTTCCAGCTTCGAGCAAGGAGTTGAACTTGCCGAGAACTCCGTACTGCGGGAACTTTGTTTCCTATTCCACGCTGAGCCTTGATCTCCCCATCGAAATAGGCTTCATCCCAGCTCTTAGCTGGATCGGTGAACACTGGCCGACATAGCAGTACCGACTTCTTCGAAGTCAGTCATAGCGGGGCAAACATCACCAATGCATCTACGAAGCCTTGTGACGGGTGCTTAAAAGCCGCTGGGAGTCGGCCAACGATCTCAAAGCTGAGGCTCTGCCACAGCTTCACCGCTCGCTCGTTCGTGCTGACGACGAAGTTGAATTGCATCGCTCGGAAGCCAGAGTTTTTTGCCTGTTCTTTGGAGTGGAGGCACATCGTCCTGGCGACACCACGGCCCGTGGCATGAGCCGCCGTCATGTATCCGCAATTGCAGACGTGTGAACCGCCGCCACGTTGATTCGTGCGAAGGTAGTAGGTCCCGAGAACGTTCCCGTCTTCCTCAGCGACGAAAACACGATTGCCGGCCGCGAACCAGTACGAAGTCGCCTCATCACGTGTGATGTCTCGCGGTAGTGTGTACGTCTCGCCAGCCCGAAAAACCGGCTCTAGAATGCACCAGATGTCATCGGCGTCGTTGATATTTGCTGAGCGAATGTTCAACATGCCTCATTATCTCGCGTAGTGCCGTCCGATAAATCCACATAAACGCCGCAGTGTGAGGGAGCCTTGGGGGCCGTCACCCAATGGCAGGTCATGAGATTCCAGTCGCGATGCCGACATATCAGGACTAATCAACGAAGAAGGTCGCCTGCCCAGAACCCCGCGCAGCCCTCAGCTTTCTTATGGATTGAGGAACGCAGCCGATCAGACTGGGCGCGGCCGCCCGGCATCTCGTGTAATTCACAGGCCATGAACCAGCTTCGTTAATGAGGCTTCCCTCAGTACGCCCTTATTCTTTGAATGCGATCACCCATTCTGGTCGCGCACACAATTCCAAAAAGAGAAGGCAGCCCAGATCGTTTCCTGTCGGTGCGGAGCTGCAGAGGTGTCGTCATGTCGCGTTCCTTCCGCACGCTGGCCGTGCATGCTTTGACGGCTGCTGTTTTCAGCGCGAATGCTGTCGCTCAACAACATCTTCCGCCATGGCAACCGTCGCCGGGGCACCAGCAAATCCCGATCTGGCCCGGAGCCGCGCCCGATCCTGTCGTTTACGACGGTGCGGAGTACTCCGTGAAGGTTGAGGATGATCTCGTGGCAGGTAAGCCCTGGA
>PLHC01000138.1 GCA_003138795.1 Granulicella sp.
GGCCTCGCCCGGCACCGACATCGCCTTCTCGGAGGCCCGCACCGAAGGCAACCGCGCCTTCGCCAACAAGATCTGGAACGCCGCGCGCTTCCTGCAGATGCAGATCGATCGCGGTCGCGAGGCCGGCTACAAGGTCTCGCTCAGCGCCCACGACTCCGTTTCACTCGAGCTCCCCGAGACCACCCCACTCGAGACCCGCTGGATCTTCTCGCGCCTCAGCAACGTCTCCGCGGAGGTTGACCGCTCGCTCGCCGCCTACCGCTTCGACGAGGCCGCCAACGCCGTCTACCAGTTCTTCTGGGGCGAGTTCTGCGACTGGTATCTGGAGCTCGTCAAGCTCCGCATGGACTTCTTCCCTGACGAGAACGGCACATTCAAGCCCCACAGCGACGTCGCCGGCCTCACCCTCAACGCGCTCGTCAGCGTCTTCGAGGCCGCGCTGCGCCTGCTCTCGCCCTTCATGCCCTTCCTCACCGAAGAGCTCTGGCACGCGCTCTACGCCAGCGTCGATACCCCGTCGCCAGCAAAGTCCATCGCCCTCACACGCTTCCCCCAGGCCGGCGACTTCGCCTGCGACGCCGCCAGCGTCGACGAGATGAACATCGTTCAGGAGTTCATCACAAACGAGCGTGCTGAACGCAAAGAACGAGGCGTTCCAGAGAAGGAAGTCGTGCCTGTTACCGTATACGCCGCCATCGGCACTGTTAGAACGGTCTTGACAGCAAACATCGATTTAAGCGAGAAAATGGCGCGTTCCACAATCAACTTCAGCGATGTTCCGCTAATAATAGTGCCGACGCGTTCAACGACCATTTTTGATTTGGCCATCGTCTACGAGCGCCAGATCGACGTCCCCGCCGAACGCGAGCGCCTCACCAAGGACCTCGCCAGGTTCAACAAGGGCCTCGAAGCCGCCAACAAGCAGCTCAACAACGAGGGCTTCATCGCCCGCGCACCCGCGCACATCGTCGAAGGCCTCAAAAAGCAGGCTGCCGAGACCCTCGCACTCCAGCAAAAGACCGAAGCCGCGCTCGCCGCCTTGCCCGCAGAGTAGCTTCCTTATTTACATGGAACGCGTCCTACAAAACGTCGTATCCGGAGTCCACCATGTCCTTCCCCATCAAGACCTGCATCATCTGCGAAGCAGAGTTCGAACTAAAGCCGGACAAACCCGGCTACGCGAACCGCTGCCCGGAGTGCTCGACCGCAGAGGCCGCCGAGCTCATCGCCCAACATCCCGCGGCCACCACCGACCGCGAAGCCAACGCCGCACGCCGCGATGCGATGCGCAACCTCCTTTACCGCAAGGATAGCTAGCCGACAGCACACGCTGACGTCTTTCTATCGAACAGAATCTACAGCCTTTGGGCACCTACCCGATCTCGACGAGCATCCATCAATACGTGGCAACCAAGCAAGACAAAGTCGCCTTCGAAGATCGTGCACGCATCCTTGAGCAGCAACGCCGCAACAAGATGGCGCGCAGCGTTCAGGACTATGTGCGCGGCAACACCATCCAGTTTTACGAGTGGCTCGCCCGCGCACGAAAGGAATCGCTCCCGCAGGGGCCGCCCATCTGGATCTGCGGCGACTGCCACGTCGGCAATCTTGGCCCTGTTGCCAACTCCGCTGGCCACGTCGAGATCGAGATTCGCGACCTCGACCAGACCGTCGTCGGCAATCCAGCCCACGATCTCATCCGTCTCGCGCTCTCGCTCGCAATGGCCGCCCGCGGCAGCGCCCTCCCAGGCGTCACCACCGCGCAGATGGTCGAGCACCTCATCCATGGCTATCAGGCCGCCCTTCTGCACCCCTTCGCGACGACCGCCGACGATGCTCAGGGCGACGACCTGACCCCCATCCACGACATTCTACAAAACGCCATCCGCCGGCGCTGGAAGCATCTCGCCGAAGAGCGCATCGACAATGTCGAACCCACCATTCCGCTCGGCAGACGCTTCTGGAAGCTATCCGAACAGGAGCGTGCCGCCATCGATGAGCTCTTCACCCAGGAATCGACAGGTAAACTCATGACCCAACTCAAGGGCCGCGATGACGATGCAAAGGTGAAGGTAGTCGACGCAGCCTACTGGATGAAGGGCTGCAGCTCGCTCGGCAAACTTCGCCTCGCCGTGCTCGCTTCCATCGGCAAACGCTCCGAGCGCACCTACTGCCTGGTCGACATCAAGGAGGCCGTGAAAGCCGCCGCCCCCGCAGCAAGGCGCTCCGCAACGGACGATGGCCCGCGCATGCCCGCCGACTTCGCCGAGCGCGTCGTCGCCGGCGCCTGTGCTCTCTCTCCGTACCTCGGCAAACGCATGATGGCCGCAACGCTCCTGCGTCGTCCCGTTGCCGTTCGCGAGCTCATGCCACAGGACCTGAAGCTCGAGATCGACTCCCTCACCTGCGATCAGGCCGTGGGCGCAGCGCGGTTCCTCGCCGCCGTCGTCGGCAAAGCGCACGGTCGGCAGATGGATGCCGCTACCCGCAAGGGCTGGTCAGCCGAACTGGAGCGCAATCGCAGCAAATCTCTCGACGCACCTGGCTGGTTGTGGAACAGCATGCTTCAGCTCGTCTCCGAGCACGAAGCCGCCTACCTGGAGCACTGCCGCCACTACGCGCTTCAGCCGTAGCTACTTCTTCGTCTCAGCCGGCAGCTCGCACTGCTCCACGGCGATCGTCACGTTCTCATGCTTGATGTCCAGCCGCAGCAGGTTGAACGCGCTGATGTACACATTTGCGATCCACACCACGGCGAACCACGCGACCACGTATCCGCGCCAGCCCGTGTAGAGCAGCTGGTACCGGAACAGCAGCAGCGCCAGCGCCGCCACATAGTGCGAGAAGCAATACTCGCACGTAAACAGGTAGAAGAACTTTCGCTGCGGCAGCGACTTGCAGCACTTGCTCATGCGCGTGCAGAACTCGCGCGGCTCGCGAAAGATCTCCTCATGCGTCACGGTCCACGTGGCACACGCGACCGGCATCGCAATCAGGAGCAGCAGCGCAAACTGGTGCAGCAGCGGGATGGTCAACTCAACAGCCATGGGCGTTAAGATGCAACTATGAGTTCTCGAGAAGAGTTAAATCCCACCGCACTCCGTGCCGCACTCGTCGGCACCCGCTTTCCCGCACGCCTGCATCACTTCCCTTCGACCGAATCCACGAACACGCTGTTGCTCGATGCCGCCGCCAACGGCGCGCCCGAGGGCACCCTCTACATCGCCGACGAGCAGACCGTCGGCCGTGGCCGCGGTGGTCACGCCTGGCACTCCGCTCCGGGCGACGGTCTCTACCTCAGCGTCCTCGCCAAACCCTCGCTGCATCTTCGCGAAGCCCTCTGGATCTCGCTCGCCACCGGCCTCGCCGTGCAGTCTGCCATCCAAACCACCACCGGCCTCCGCATCGATATCCGCTGGCCCAACGATCTCATCGTCCCCCAGGACAGCGGCCCCGGCAAGAAGCTCGGCGGCATCCTCGTCGAAGCCGCCGTCGAGCCCGGCGCCGACGCCGCCCTGCGCTACGCCGTCATCGGTATCGGCCTCAACATCAACCACGCCAGCTTCCCTCCGGAGCTCGCGCCCCTCGCAACCTCGCTCCGCATCGCCACCGGCCAGGAGCAGAGTCGCAACACCCTGCTCATCGCTCTGCTGCGCGCACTCGACCTCGAACTCACCCGGCTCGAAGCCCGGCAACCCGACCTCCTTGAGCGCTTCACCGCCGCCTCCACCTGGGTGCGCGGCAAGCGGGTTCGCGTTCCCGAGCAGGGCGGCTACACCGGCACCACCGCCGGCCTCGATGCTCGCGGCTTCCTCCTCGTCGACACCGGCGACGGCACCCAGCGCACCGTCCTCTCCGGCGGCGTCCGCGACGAGCAGTAACCCCAAGCATCACCCGTCTTAACACCCGCCGTCCGCGCAGGACCTCTCGCCGTCCGCGCAGGACCGCTGTAAGATTACCCCTGAGGCAGGAAGGCTTCCATGCTACTGGCACTCGACGTCGGCAACTCCAACACGGTCTTTTGTCTCTTCGCGCCCGCGACCGGCGCCGAACCCGCGCGCATGGTTGCCGACTGGCGCATCACAACGCCCTACAAGCAGACCGCCGACGAGCTCGGCGTGCTCTTTCAGACCCTCTTCAGCATGCGCGGATTCAAACCCGAGGTTGTCACCGGCGTCGCCGTCTCCTCCGTCGTCCCGCCGCTCGACGCCGCCATCCGCAGCCTCTGCGAGACCTACTTCCACACCAAGCCGCTCTTCGTCGAGCCGGGCGTCAAGACCGGCCTCCCCGTCCTCACCGACAACCCCAGCGAAGCCGGCGCCGACCGCATCGTCAACTGCGTCGCTGCCTTCGACCTCCTCGGCGGCCCGACCATCGTCGTCGACATGGGCACCGCCACCACCTTCGACGTCGTCTCCGCCAAGGGCGAGTTCATCGGCGGCGCCATCGCTCCCGGCATCGGCATCTCCGCCGACGCGCTCTTTGCCCGCGCCGCGCGCCTCACCCGCGTCGAGATCAAGAAGCCCACCAAGGTCATCGGCACCTCCACCACCGACAACATCCAGATCGGCCTCTACTACGGTGCGATCGGCCAGATTGACGGCATCCTCGAGCGCATGATCGCCGAACTTGGTCCCGACACCAGGACCATCGCCACCGGCGGCCTCGCCCGGCTCATCGCCGCCGACTCCAGGTACATCCAGCACATCGACGAGAACCTTACCCTCAACGGCCTGCGCCTCATCTGGGAACGCAATCACGACCGCCAGCGCCGTAGATAAGCAAAGACAGGAAATAGGAAGTAGGAAATAGGAAGCCAGAAGCTGAAAATCAGAAGTAGCCAACCACCGAAGTCAGCCCGCCCCTAACTCCTCCCTATTTCCTACTTCCTACTTCCTATTTCCTATTTCCTACTTCCTACTTCTCATGAACTACTTTGAATACTTCTCCGAGATCGAAGAACGCTTCAGCCGCCGCCGCGGCTCCATCCTTCTGCTCAACACCCTCGACTGGGCGCTGATCGAGACCTGGCGCGAGGCCGGCATTCCACTCCAGGCCGTGCTGCGCGGCATCGACACCGCCTTCGACAAGTACGACGCCCGCGCCAGCAAAGCCAAAGGCCGGCTGCGCAAGGTCAACGGCCTCGCCTGGTGCTCCCAGGCGGTCATGCAATCCGCCGAAGAGATGGTCGAAGCCGCCACCGGCGTCGCTCCCCCCACGACCCACGAAGCCCGCGAATCCGGCTTCGAGTCCGAGCGCGTCGCCGCCTATCTCGATCGCAACGCGCAGGCCCTCGCTGCAACGACGTTCCCCGACGCCTCCGCCGACGCGCTCCGCGGCACCACCGCAGACCGCCTCCGCGAGCTCTCTGCCTCCATGCGCAGCGATACACCGCTCCCCCTCGACGACCTCGACCGCACCCTCACCGTTCTCGAAGAAAAGCTATTCGCCGCCCTTCAATCCGCCGCGACAGAACAGGAGCTTGTCGACCTCAAAGCCCAGGCCGATCGCGAACTCGCACCCTACCGCGCGAAGATGTCCAGCCTCCAACTCCGCCAGGTGCAGCAACAGTTCCTGCACAAACGCCTGCTCGAACTCCGCGCGCTCCCACGCCTCAGCCTGTTTTACATGGGACACGAATGAGCGAAACGCTACACGTCGATCACGTCATCTACAGCGGCAACGGCCTCGTCCACAAGCCCGACGGCACAACCGTCCTTGTCCCCTTCACACTCCCGGGCGAAACCATCGAAACCAACGAAACCAACGACTCCAACGTCAGCAACGAAGCCCCCTTGCTGTGCGTACTCATCCCCTCTCCGGAGCGCGTCGCCGCGCCCTGCCCACACTTCGAAACCTGCGGCGGCTGCCACTACCAGATGGCCACCTACGCCGAGCAGCTCTGCCTCAAGCGCTCCATCCTCGAAGAGACCCTGCAGCGCGCAGGCGTCGACGCCATTCCCGAGATCTCCACCCACTCCGCCGAACCCTGGGGCTATCGCAATCGGATCCGCCTCCGCATCGCGCGCGCCGGACACCCCCAACCCACCGGAGACACCGGGGACACAGCGCTCCGCATCGGCTACAACCGCCACGGAACCACGGAGTTTCTGCCCATCAGCACCTGCCTCATCGCTGCGCCCGTCCTCTGGTCCACCGCCGAGTCCCTGCTCGCCGCCGCCACGCAGAGCCGCGACGCCGACTACTGGCTTAACGCCGCCGCCGAGGTCGAACTCTTCTGCGATCACACCCTGACGCGCGTGCAGATCACGCTCTTCTGTGCGCCGCGCACCAAGGCCCACAGCGGCAGCTTCGACCGCCTGGCTGCTGCGCTCCAGGCGCACGCCCCGCAGGGCATCACGATCGCCGCCACCGCCGCTGTTGCCTTTGACCCACGCACCGGCCCGACTGGCCGTATGCTCGCCGCAGCCGGCGCACCCGGCCTCAATTATCGAGTGCTCGACGAAACCTACTGGATCACGCGCGGCGGCTTCTTCCAGACCAACCGCTTCCTGCTCGAAACCCTCGTCAAGCTCGTCTGCTACGAAGACGGCCAGCAACGCTCCGGAGCCCTCGCCTGGGACCTTTACGCCGGAGTCGGTCTCTTCTCGCGGGTGCTCGCGCGCAGCTTCACACGCAGCACCGCCGTCGAGGCCAACCCCGCTGCCGCCGCCGACCTCCGCGCAGCCCTCGCAGCGCAGCAAAAGGGAAACGCGCAGCAAAAAGCAAAGAAGCTCAGCCTGGGCGGCACTGCCCTCGCAGCCACCACACTCGACTTCCTGCGCGCCGCCGTCCTCGAGCGCGACCGTCCCGAGCTCATCGTTCTCGACCCTCCCCGCGCCGGCGCCGGCCTCGAAGCCTGCGATCTGCTCCTCCGCATCGCCGCGCCCACTCTCGTCTACGTCTCCTGCGATCCCACCACGCTCGCGCGCGATCTTCAAGCACTCCAGCCGCTCTACCAGATCACCGCGCTGCACCTGGTCGACCTCTTCCCCCAGACCTTCCACATCGAAACGATAGTGGTGCTGGAGCGTCGCGCATGACAAACTAAACTCGATTCACAAGAGCGTAGCGCTTCTCATGCTGGCTGTCGGTGCTGCCAAATCCTGGATGAACGACGCACCCGTCGTCGAGCCTCTGCGTCTCCGCCGAGTCCCGCTGTTGGCCGCCGTCGTGTGCTTTGCCGCTGGCGACCTCATCGCCCTCCGCTGGCAGCCGCCACTGCTCCTCGTCGCCGCCACGGCCATCCTTCTCGCGCTCTCCATCCTCAGCCTGCGCAGAACCCTCCGCCTCGCCATCATCCCCACCTGCGCTCTCTGGATCGCCATCGGCTGCTGGTGCGCGCAGATCGAGCCGCCCATCCCCCAGCAGCAAGCCCTCCAGCACGTCGCCGACGGCCTCAGCCGCAACGTCCGCGGCAGTGTCGTCCGCGTGCGCACCCTGCCCGCGCCCGCGCGCAACACACCGCAGCTCGAGTTCGAACCCGGCGCGTGGGAGACCGACGACGGCCCCTCTGCACCGAACTCTCAAGGCGTCGAATCCACCGACACCCAATCCATCGACATCGACGTGCAGGCCGTCGAGTACCTCACCCCCGATCTCTCCACCATGCAGCCCGTCGCCGGCGGCGTGCGCTTAACTCTCAGCGGCGCAGCTCTCCCCCTCCACTGCGGCGACACCATCGAAGTCCCTCTCCGCCTCCGCACCCCCGACGTCTACCGCGACCCCGGCGCCTGGTCCTACTCCGACTATCTCCTCAGCGAAGGAATCGGCGCCACCTCCAGCGCGAACTCCTCCCGCGTTCACATCATCAGCGCCGCGGCGCAGCCAAATCGGAAAACCAGCCCAACCCTCCGCTGCCGCATCTTCGCCGCGCAAGCCTGGGCCTCCAACCGCCTGCAGGCCTTCGTCGATTCGCGCGCCAGCAACGCGCTCCCCCAGATCTTTCGCCTCAGCAGTGAAGACGCCTCCATGCTCAACGCCATGCTCTTTGGCGACCGCACCCACCTCAGCCACGCCCTGCGCAACGCCTTCGAGCGCACCGGAACCTTCCACCTCTTCGTCGTCTCCGGCCTGCATGTCGCGCTGCTCGCCGCCGCGCTCTTCTGGCTGCTGCGGCGTTTCCGCCTGCCCCAGGGCCCCGCGGTCCTCGTCACCCTCATCGCTGCCTTCGCCTACGCCGAGCTCACCGGCTTCGGCGTTCCCGCCCAACGCGCCCTCACCATGACGTCGATCTACCTCATCGCGCGCTGGCTCAACCGCGAGATCACCGCCCTCAACGCCCTCGGTGCCGCCGCGCTCGCCGGCCTCGTCTTCGATCCCCGCGCTCTCTTCGAGGCCAGCTTCCAGATGACCTTCCTGGTCATCGTCGCCATCGCCGGCCTCGCCGTTCCCCTCAGCCAGCGCCTCATCCATCCGCGTCTGCGCGCGCTGGATCATCTCGACATCTTCCGCATCGACGCCCGCATCCACCCCAACCTCGCCCAGTTTCGCGTCCGCGTGCGCATGGCCTCCGAACTCTCCGCCGATCTCTTCGGCTATCGTCTCCGCAACCTGCCCGTCTGGATCCTTCGCCTCTATCTCTGGATCCTCGACGCGCTGCTCTTCTCCCTCACCGCCGAAATCTGCATGGTGCTCCCGATGGCGATCTACTTCCATCGCGCCACGCTGCTCGCGCTCCCCCTCAACCTCATCGACATCCCCTTACTCTCCGCGTTGCTCTGCATCGCCATCGTAATGTTCCTCGCGTCGCTGCTCAGCCCATGGGTCGCGATGCTACCCGCAGCGCTCACCGCGGTCCTCCTCCACGCGATGCGCTTCACCGTCGACCGCGTACAGCACAACGCACTAGCCGACCTCCGCACCCCCGTCCCCGCGCCCCTCGCCATCGTGCTCGCATCCATCGCCATCGTGTTCTGCTGCTTCGCCCTGCGCGCTCGTCGCCGGCTGATCTTCGCCGCCGGAATCGTCGCCGCCCTGCTCATCCCGCTCGCTGTCCTCTATCCCACTCCGCCACGCCTGCATCACGGTGAGCTCGAGGTCACCGCAATCGACGTGGGTCAGGGCGACTCCCTGCTCGTCGTCAGCCCCCTCGGCCAGACCATGCTGGTCGACGCCGGCGGCCCCACCGGCCGCGGCGCCAACGCCCCCGCCAGCGCCTGGGACGTCGGCGAAGAGGTCGTCGCGCCCTATCTCTGGTCGCGCCGCATCCGCCGCCTCGACGTCGTCATGCTCTCCCACGCGCACTCCGACCACATGGGCGGAATGCCCGCCATCCTCCGCGACTTTCACTCCCGCGAGCTTTGGATCAGCATCGACCCCGGCGATTCCCCCCTCTTCCGCGCGCTCCTCGCCCAGGCCCAGGAGCAGCACATCACCGTCCGCCACTTCCACGCCGGCGAAGCCTTCTCCTGGTCCGATCTCCACGCCTCCGTCCTCGCGCCCGAGCTCTCCTACGCCAACCCCGGCGTTCCCGTGAACAACGACTCCCTGGTCCTGCGTCTCGACTTCGACCACGCCAGCGTCCTCCTCGAAGGCGACGCCGAAGCTCCCAGCGAGGCGGCCATGCTCGCTCACGGACGCGTCACCCCCGCAACCCTGCTCAAGGTTGGCCACCACGGCAGCCACACCTCCACCAATCCCGACTTCCTCGCCGCCGTCAGCCCGCGCGACGCCGTCATCAGCGACGGCCGCCACAACACCTTCGGCCACCCCACCTCCCAGGTCCTCGGCCGCCTCGAGGCCGCCCACGTCCTCACCTTCCGCACCGACCGCGTCGGCGCCGAAACCTTCCTCCTCACCCCCGACGGTGGAATCTCCGCGTTCTCCGCAGCGTCTAATTAATCGGAACGTCTAAGCGATAGAAAGGCAGCAACGCTCACCCTCTGTTTTGAGTTGTCATCCTGGGGCGCAGCCGAAGGATCTGCCGCTCGCACCTGCTGCCACCAATCCACCCAAGGAGCCGCGATTGCACAAGCCTGAAACCACCCCGGCCCACGAAGCCCCGACGACCGAACTCGCCATGTCCGTGCAGGAAGAAGCCCGGCTCATCCGCCGCATGCAGCTCATGATGCACCTCGTCCTGCAGACCGTTGCGCAGGACAGCTCGCTCACCATCGACGAGGCCTCGCAGATGATCGCCGACGCCCGCACCGCCGCGCTCACCATGTTCCCCGGCAAGGAGCTCGCCTACGACCTCATCTGGCGTCCCCGCTTCCAGCGCCTCATGCGCGAACGCTTCCGCATCATGTAAACGAACCAGCGACGATCCGGGTGCCCCATCCTCGGCTGGCAGCTTTATCGCCAGACAGGGTGGGGTATCGCTCGTGGCAGCGCGCGACCGCTCTCCTTCGCCCACCCCCAAATCCGGTTGCCCGACACCGTCACGAAGCCGCCCGCTCCGACCTGCCCGAGATCTCCGCCGCCCGCGCCTCGGCAAACGCCGCAGCTCCCAGCAGCGCGCACGTATCGTCCAGGATGATCCGCACCGGCAGCGCCTCCAGCAGCGGCGAGAGCCGCCCCTTATCCAGAAACGCCCTCGTAAACTCGCCGTTCTGCATCGTCTTCAGGATCTTCGGCGCGATGCCGCCGCCCAGGTAGATCCCGCCCATCGCCAGCACCTTCAGCGCAACGTTGCCCGCCTCCGCGCCAAACGACGACGTAAACATCCGCAGCGTCTCAAAGCAGATCTCGCTGCTGCCATCCTCTCCGCACTGCCCGATCACCGCATTCGGGTCCTCGCCCGCCATGCGCTCGCGCAGCCAGGCCGGCTCCTCCATCGTCTGGTCGTCGCGCAGGAACGCATAGACGTTCTTGATCCCCAGTCCCGACACCACGCGCTCGCAGCTCACGCGTCCCTGCAGCCTGCGCAGCAGGTAGTTCAGCAGCGCAATCTCGCGCTCATTGCGCGGCGCAAAGTCGCAGTGCCCACCCTCCGACGGCAGCGGTCTATGCCGCTGCGTCTTCGCATCCCAGATCAGCAGCGCCTCGCCCAGCCCGGTTCCGGCCGACACCAGCCCGCGATGTCCCACCGCGCCCGGATCGCCCTGGTGCAGCGTAAACACGCTCTCCGGCGCCAGTTCCGGAATCCCGTAGCCATTCGCCTCCAGGTCGTTGATCAGAAAGATATGCTCAATCCCCAGCGACTTCTGCAGATCGCGCTCATCGAGTGTCCACGGCAGATTCGTCAGCTTCAGCCGGCCATCGCGCACCGGCCCCGGACATCCAAAGCACGCCGCGACAATCTCTTCCTGCTTGTCTCCAGCCTGCGCCAGGAACGCCCGCACCACGTCGTCGAGGGTCGCAAACTCGTCGGACGGAAACTTGTGGTCGCGCACCGTCGCCAGCCGGCCGCCGGCAAAGTTATACAGCGCCAGATGGACCTTGGTTCCGCCAACATCGCCTGCAAGAATCATCCATCCCCCGCTTGTCTACAGCAAAAAATAAAGCGTAAGAATCGTTCTACCGTCCACGCTCTACCCTCTATCCTCTACCCTCTATCCTCTGTCTCTCTCAGATTTCCAGCCTGCCCACGCGATAGTCCGCATTCACGGACACCTCGCTTGCCGCAGGCAGCTTCGCCGCCGCAGCCTCGTCGAGCAAGAACAGAAGCTTACCATTTGACGGCCGTATCAGTTGCGACGGCAGCCGCTCCGGATCGCGCGGCCCGGTCAGCACCTCGGCCAGCACCTCCGTCTTGCTCGCCCCCTCCACCTCGAACGCCACCTCCGCCGCCTGGTTGATCACCGGCCACGTCAGCGAAATCCGCCACGCTTCCTTCTGCGGAACGTGGTTCGCAATCACCAGTCTCCCCATCGCATCGAGCCCCGCCGTATGCGGAAACAGCGACGCCGTATGCCCATCCGGCCCCATCCCCAGCATCACCAGGTCGAACGCCGGTGACTCTGCTCCCTCCAGCTTCAAGCCATTCCGCAGCGTGCTCTCATACCGCGCCGCCGCCACCTCCGGATCGAGCTCACCCTCCATGCGGAAGACGTTGGCCGCCGGAATCGCCACCTTGCTCAGCAGCAACTCCCGGGCCACACCATAGTTCGACTCCGGATCCTCTGGCCCAACGCACCGTTCATCCACCCAGAACATCTGCACTTTGTCCCACGGCACGGTCGCTGCAAACGGTCCCGCAGGATCAGCCAGCAGCTTGAACGTCGTCTGCGGCGTAGCCCCACCCGAGATCGCGACCCGCGCAATCCCGCGTGTCGCCACCGCTTGCTCCACCTTCGCCGCAAACAGCCGTGCGGAGGCCAGAGCCATCTCAGCCGCACTCGGCCAAACCTGATACGTAACCGTCACCGGACGAGCCATAACCCTCACACACACACCTTCAAAAGTTCACACCTATCCGACAGCGCGGCAGCGACGGCCCGTTCCCCGCCGCCCGCCGCTCTTGTCGGTTTGCGATTACGCGTTCTGTGTTCTTACAGCTTGTACCACTTCCGCCTATCCCTCTTCAGCAGCGCATCCGCTGAAGCCGGGCCCCAGCTTCCCGCATCATAGTTCGGAAAGTCGCTCGGCGGCCGCTGCTCCCAGGCCTCAAGGATCGGTGTCATCAAAGCCCACGTCGCCTCCACGCCATCGCGATGCGCAAACAGCGTGCCATCGCCCAGCATCGCATCCAGCAACAACCGCTCGTAGCCATTGGCTGTACTCTTGCCGAAGCTATCCGCATAGCTGAAGTTCATCTCCACCGGCATCACATTGGTTGTCGGCCCGGGAACCTTTGCGCCAAACGTCAGCGAGATGCCCTCATCCGGCTGGATACGCATCTTCAACACATTCGGCCCTACCGGAGTGGTTGTCTTGCTTGACTTGAACATATGCAACGGCGGCTGTCTGAATGTCACCGTCACCTCGGTCACGCGTTTCGCCATCCGCTTGCCGGCGCGAAGGTAAATCGGCACACCCGCCCAGCGCCAGTTCTCGATCTGCAGCTTCATGGCCACAAACGTCTCCGTATTCGACTCCGGATTGACGCGGTCCTCCTCCCGGTAGCCAATGACCTTTTCGCCCTCGGCCCTCCCCGGGCCGTACTGCCCACGCACCGTGTCCTCCACATGAATCGGCTCGATCGCATGCCACACCTTCAGCTTTTCCGTGCGTACCGCGTTCGATTCAAAGTTGTCCGGCGGCTCCATCGCGATGAAGCTCAGCACCTCCATCACATGGTTCTGCAGCACATCGCGTAACGCTCCGGCGCTCTCATAGAACGGCCCACGCCCCTCAATGCCGATGCACTCCGCCGCCGTAATCTCCACGTGGTCGATGAAGTTCCGGTTCCATATCGGCTCAAAAATTCCATTGGCAAAGCGGAAGACGAGAATATTCTGCACCGTCTCCTTGCCCAGGTAGTGGTCGATGCGGAAGATCTGGTCCTCGCTGAGCACACGGTTGATCTCATCATTCAGCGTGCGCGCCGATTCCAGGTCGTTACCAAACGGCTTTTCGATGATCACGTGCATCCACTGCGCGCTCGTGGCAGCCTTGGTCATGCCATGCTTCGCCAGCCGCTCCGTAATGCCGGCAAAATACTCCGGCGCCACCGCGAGATAGAACAGACGGTTGCCCCTGGTCCCAAACTCATCGTCGATGTCCGCAAGAAAGCCCTTGAGCTTTTCGAAACCCGCATCGTCGTCGAAGTTCGTCGTGAAGTACTTCACGCGATCCATGAACTTCTTCAGCTTGACGTCGTTTGCATCCACGCCGCCGCCCTTCATAATGCCATCCGTCATATCCGCCGAGAACGCCGCCGAAATATCACGCCGGGCCACGCCAACCACCGCAAAGGAATCCGGCAGCAATCCTTCCTGTTCCAGGTGGAACAGTGCGGGCAGCAGCTTGCGCTTGG
>PLHC01000049.1 GCA_003138795.1 Granulicella sp.
CTAGCGCGGCAGCGAGACGAGCACTGACGAGCACTAACGAGCCGAGCACTAGCGCGGCAGCGAGACGAGCAGCACTCGCAAGCACCGCCCGACTACCGTCCGTTCCGGTTGTGCCCGCAATCATGCTTACAATAAATGCTGTACCGCATCCCAAACATAGATGCCGAGGATCCAGACCGACATCACGCATGTCGCCCCGATCGCCAGCCGAACGTAGGGTTGAATCTTCTCCACCTTCGACAGAATCTCGATCTGTTCCTGCGCCTCGCGGTTGCCCGTTCCGGCGAGAAAGAGTTGGTCTTCCTCATACCGGGTCAGGGTTCCGCGATAGCCGAGCAGGATGAGCAGGCTTGCAGCAGCTACGGCCCACACGATCCACAGAATAGGAATGGCGCTCATAAAACCACCTCAGTGTTCGAATTTGAGCCGGCTCCAGATGCCGAGCAAGTCCGATCTCGCGGGCTCGGGGGGTAGGAGGGGCCGTCCGCGAGCATAGTAGTCCTGTTTCCTAACGATTGGAAGTGGGCATGGTCACAGGTGCAACTCTTTGGCCCCCCATGCCGCCTCAAGCCCCTCTAACCCACCAGAAAGAAACACCCCCAGGGCGTAAGTCTCCTACCCCATCCCTAGCCCTTCCAGAATGTAATCACCAACCCGCCAGCGACGATCAAACTCCCACCCACCAGGATGGGCGTGCTCGGCGACTGATGGAACCGCACCTTCGCAACCACTTGCGCGACCACAAAGAACAGCGCGACATACGCACCCAGCAGCCTGCCAAAGTCCCACGGCGGCAGATTCACGCTCAGCCCATAGAACCCAAGCACCGCAACTCCCAGCACAAACCACATCGCGCGATGCGTTCCCGTCGAGCGATACAACCCCGACTGGAAGAACGAATCCCCCAGCACCTCCAGCGACGCTGCCACCAGGAGCACCACAAACGCTCCGAAGGGCGAAGACACCACCTGGTTGAGAACGTTCTTCATCGCGCGTCTCCTCACTCTTCATCTGCTGTGGAATGCATTCGAGTCTACTAGACCACCTGCACAAAACGCGCATGAAGCTCAAGTCTTGACGTTGAAAATCTTGAAGCGAAAGAAATCGCAGTGCGGAAATTTTTTGAAGCGGAAGAAAAATAGATAGACTGAACTCATCACAATATCTCAGCGAAGCGCAAAGGATTGCCCTTGAGTTTGATTGGCTCCCTCTTGATGGTCTCCGGTTGGCTGCTTGCTCTTGCCGCCCTCCTCTTGCTCGCAGGTCTCGGGCAGCGCTTCACCTTCGTCCTCGCCGGTCTGCTCGTCGAACTCCTCGGGCTAGCGCTCATCGCCCAGCGCTATCGCTCGCTGCAGAGAGGCACCGAATGAACCTGGCCATCTGTCTTCTCTGCATCATCCTCGTTCCACTCGCCACCGCCGGTCTTGCTCTCATCCATCAGGGCCTCGGACGCTCGCGCAGCGCAGCCCACGCGATGCTGGCAACACTCTGCGCCCTGAGCGTTACGGCGATCGTCTTCGTCCTCATCGGCTTCTCCTGGGCTGGATATCCCAGCGGCCTCGCGCACGCCGTGCAACTCGCCGGCAAGCACTGGGACTGGCTCGGCGCCGAGCCCTTCTTCGCCGCTGGCCTTCGCTCCAGCCTGCTCCAGAGTCCATACGCTGCACTCGTGCTCGCCCTGCAGATCTTCGCCGTTGGCCTCGCCTCGCTCATCCCGATCAGCGCCGGCAGCGACCGCTGGCGCCTCGCATCCATCTGCGCCTCGAGCGCACTCTTAGCAGCGCTCTTCTTTCCTCTCTTCACGCACTGGGTTTGGGGCTCTGGCTGGCTCGCCCAGCTCACCCCGCTCTTCGGCCTTCCATCCTTCATCGACACCGGCGGTGCGGGAGTGATTCAGGTCATCGGCGGCCTCACCGCACTTTCCGTCGCCTGGATCCTCGGCCCCCGCCAAGGCAAATACTCCGACCAGGTAGCCGCCGCCATCCCCGGTCACAACATCGTCCTTGTGCTCTTCGGCTGCATCCTCGCTCTCATCGGTTGGATCGGCCTGGACTCCGCCGCCTCCATGCTCTTCTACGGAATCTCAGCGGTGCAGGTAGTCGTCATTGCCATCAACGTGATGCTCTCCGCCGCTGGAGGCTGTCTCGCTGCCGTCTGCATCACCCAACTGCGCTATCACAAGCCCGACGCCTCACTCAGCGCCAACGGCTGGATCGCCGGTCTCGTCGCTGGCAGCGCTGGCGCCGGCCTGCTCTCACCCCTCGCCACCATCTTCATCGGCATCGTCGCCGGCACACTCGTAACCTTCCTCGTCGAGGCCCTCGAACTCAGGCTGTTCATCGATGACCCCGGCGGAGCCATCTCCGTGCACCTGGGCGCCGGCCTCTGGGGCCTGGTCGCCTTCGGCATCTTCGGCCCGGCGACCGGTTCGCGCAGCGCGCTTCTCCTCGCTCAACTGATCGGGATAGCGACACTGCTCGGCGTCATGCTCCCGCTCATCCACATCAGCCATCTCCTGCTCAATAAGCTGGTCCGCTTCCGCGTGGACAAGGACGGCGACTGGCAGGGCATGGACATCCGCGAGCTCGGCGCAGGGGCCTATCCAGAGTTCCTCGTTCACGCCGACGAGTTCGTGCCGCGCTAGACGCTCAGCGCCGCAACTGCTCTAGGAGCGGCGAGACACCAGCAGCAGCAATCCAAAGAGCAGCAGCGGAATCAGCGCCAGCGCCGCATACAGCAGCAACCGCCGCTTCCCCGGTGACCGTCTCGTCTTCCATTGCTCGGCCTCCGGACGCTCGGCGATCCCCACCTCATCCTGGTGCAGGAGATCGTGTGCCATCTCCCGCGCGCTCGCGTACCGGTTCTTCGGCTCACGCTCCAGCGCACGATACAGAATCTCCTGAAGCTGCGGTGTGATCGATGGCTCAAGCTGTCTTGGAGGAACGGGTTGATTCAGCAGTCGATCATTCATCACGGCAAAGGGATTCGGCCCTGAGAACGGCACAACGCCGGTCAGCATCTCGTACAGCATCACGCCCAGCGCGTAGATGTCGCTGCGTGCATCGCCGCGCTTTCCCCGCACCTGCTCCGGCGAGATGTAATCCGGCGTTCCCATACTCTGCGAAAAGTGTGCGAACGTAAGCCGTCGCGATCCGGCGCTGGCTGCGATGCCGAAGTCGATCAGGTGAATCTCATCATTCGCGCCCACCATGATGTTCTCCGGCTTCAGGTCGCGGTGGACAATGCCGTTCCCATGAATGTGTTCGAGCGCAGCGCAGATGCCCACCGTCAGCTGCACCGCCCGCTCGACCGGCAGCTTCTTCTCGTCATTCAGTACTTGCCGCAGCAGCCGGCCATCCAGCCACTCCATCACCATGTAGACCTGCGAACGGTCCGGGTTTGCGAAGACCTTCATCACGCCAGGATGGTCGATGCGTGTGCCGATCTCCTCCTCGCGACGGAAGCGGTCGAACATCGTCGGATCGCTCTCAACCTCGGGATGCGGCACCTTGATCGCAACCTGCTTGCCGGTTCTCTGGTCGCGTGCCCGAAACACCGTCGCCATGCCACTGGTCGCGACGATATCTTCCAGCTCGTAGTCATCGAGCCGGTCGCCGGGACGGAGTGTGAGATTGGGTGCGATCATCTAGAGCAACCTGTATGGGCGTCCCCGGTAGAGCCCCATTCGCTCCACCATTTTTACTCGAATCAGTTGCACGCTGACATTATCATGACCGCCCGCATCATTGGCAGCCGCAACCAGTGCCGCCGCCGCTCGATCCAGATCGCTGTTTCGCTGAAGGATATCCTGGATAGCCGCATCCGGCACATAGCCGTGCAGTCCATCGGTGCAAAGCAGCAACACATCCCCAGGAAGAATATTCACCGTGGTGGTGTCCGCCGCCACAAACAACTCATTGCCCAGGGACCGCATCAGCACATGCCGTACGTCGTCGGTCGCAGCATCTTCCTTGGAAAGAATGCCCAGCCTCACCTGCTCATCCGCCACCGTGTGGTCGCGCGTCAGTTGCGTTCCTCTGCCATTGCGAAACACGTAGCAGCGCGAATCCCCCACATGCGAGACAACCGCAGAGTCGAACCGCAGCGCGCACGCAACGAAGGTCGTTCCCATGCGTTTACCGTGCAGTGACGTTGTCCGTCCTGCGTCGTAGACCGCTGTGTTCGCCTCCTGCACCAGCCGGGGCAGCAACGAGACATGCATTACACCTTTGGGAATCTTGCGGAAGCCATCAAGTGCCGTCTTGATGGCGAGTTGAGAGGCAACCTCCCCATAATCATGGCCGCCCATTCCATCCGCCATCGCAAAAAACCAGCCCTGCGACTGCACCTGCGCAGGCCCCGACGGCAGCACATGTCCGATTGCATCTTCGTTAATTTCCCGCACGCGCCCGGTGTCGGTAAGTTCGGCGAACTCGATATCAAGCATAAGAATTATGGATGCACTGGGCGAGGCCGCGAAGCCTCGCCCAGTGCTCTGCGCAATCAGTTTACGCGGAAGCCGGCCGCGATTCGATCAAGGCCGACTTCCCTGCTGTTTTCCCGCTCCCTACGAAGTGGAGTAGGCCATAAATGCCCCATGCCCCCGCGATGCCCAGCGCCAGTAGGGGTTCCATCTTCGTTCCGTAGCCCATAAACGGACCTACGAGATAGAAGCCCATGCACGCAAGATTCGCCAACAATCCGAACATGGGAATGAACATGTGCCGGATGAAGCTGAACTTCGGATGCTTGTGGTACGCCACCATGCACAGCGTGCAGCTAAGCGCATACAGCAGGAACGTTCCGAAGTTAGAGGCCAGCGTAACCGTCAGCAAGCTGTTGGGCAGTGCCGCCATCTTGTCGTGCGTCGTGTAACCGAAGCTCGAGAAGATGCCATGCGGAATCGAAGCGATCGCCGATGCGCTTGGCGCACCGCCGTCTCCGAACACCAGCGCCACCGCAATGCATCCGACCACGGCTGAGATCGCAGCCAGCGTCCATACGGCACGATGTGGCGTCAGGTTTTTCTTGTGCAGCTGGCCAAAGCTGTTGGACACCTCTTTATCCTTGCCCATCGCATACGTCACGCGGGCACCCGTGTTCATGCACGAGAGCGTCGTTCCGATCAGCGCGAGCACCACCGTAAACGCCTCAACCAGCATGAACGTCCGTCCATGCCCGGCGCCGAACAGCGCATCCCCGACCATGATCATCATGTCACCGATCGGAGCCGCCGAACCAGAGGCACTCTGCATGCTGTATCCACTATTCAGAAAATAATTAGCCGCAAAGTATTCGAAGCAATAAAAGACGACCCCCTGCACCAGCAACGATGTAATCACCGCGATCGGTATATCGCGCTTCGCATTCTTCGCCTCGCCTCCCATCGCCGTCACTGACTCGAATCCAACCAGGATCAGGATCGCCACCGTTGCCTGGATAAACACCCAGCTCCAGTTATGCGGACTGATCACCGACTTCGCACTTGAATGGGCGAGGAAGTTGCCAGAGGCATCACGCTCCGCATAGCTGATGTGGAACGGAACCGGCTTGCCGCTCGCGTCCAGCTTTGGCAACGGCACGCCACTCGCGTCGCGCAGAATCGTATCCGTGGAGACTCCAGCCACCAGCGCTGTGGAGGTCTTGAACTCGTAGGTGTACGCTTCACCGCTCGTGGAATCGAACTGGTAGGCGATCGACCCCGGAGGATGATTCATGCGATAGCCGAGGGCAAGGACGCTGAATACCATCAGCGCCGTAATCTGGATCGCGTTAATGCCGAGATTGATCGACGTGGAAGCGTTGGCGCCTCGATATGCAATGTAGGCGACCGCGAAGGAGAACACTACCGCAACGGCCATCATGAACAGCATTCCGGGGTTCGATGCGCTCATGAAGTTCGGATAGAGGGTGCCCACCAGGTACCCGCACACGATGCCCATCGTCCCAACCATCACGCCCGGATAGATCCAGTAATACAAATGGGAGGCCCAACCTACGATGAACTTCGAGATACGGGCATATTTCCATACCCGGTCACGATTCAAAAACGCCTGCTCGGCGAAGTAGTACGAGCTCCCCGTTCCCGGGTAGAGCTTTGCCATCTCCGCATAACAGACCGCGGTGGATAGACACAGCACCAGCGCGCCAATGACCCCCAGCCACATCGACGGCCCGGTGACGCCTGTCGTGGCCTGGATGAAGAAGGTCAGCCAAAGAAATGCGCCCGGTGCAATCAGCGCCATTGCGTTGCTGGTAAGTCCTGTGAGACCCAGCGTTTTTTTCATTTCGACTGAAGTTGTTTCTGCCATGTGTTCCTCCACGAGATAAAAGTCTGCTGCCTGTGCTACCGGTTACTGCGGCTTCTTGCAGTTATGCTGACGTGCACCTCTCCTGCCTCTCAGGAACTCCTGAAAGGTTGAGTGCAATCATGATGACGATCTCCTTTGCTCGGTGGTGCGTCTTTCCTAGGTCTTCGGCCCAAAGGAGGCAATCAAGGACACTTCAACAGTGGACTGACTGTCGACTGAGGACGGAATACCGTTTTTCTGAAAGTACGGTACGGTCGAGTTGTCGTGGCGATACTCTGCACGGGCAAGAATGCCAGCGTGAATGAGGTAGTCTCCCGTGAGTGTGACCTCGTTTAGCTTCTGGGCGAGGCGGAGCCAGCGCCTCGACACCGCT
>PLHC01000142.1 GCA_003138795.1 Granulicella sp.
TGTCGCGCTCGGGATCGATGTTATTGGTAACACGCAATGTTACTTCGGCAACATCCTGCACATCGCAATCTTCATCGACGACGATCACGCACTTGGTGAACATGGCCTGGCCCATGGCCCAGATGCCGTTCATCACCTTGCGCGCGTGGCCGGCGTAGCTCTTGCGGATACTGACGATCATGAGGTTGTGGAAGACGCCCTCGGCGGGGAGATTGATGTCGACGATCTCGGGCAGGGTGAGCTTCATCAAGGGTAAGAAAATGCGCTCGACGGCCTTGCCCATCCATGCGTCTTCCATCGGCGGCTTGCCGACGATGGTGGCGGCGAAGATGGGGTCTTTGCGATGGGTGATGCAGGTGATGTGGAAGACGGGATACTCGTCCTGCATGGTGTAGAAGCCGGTATGGTCGCCGAAGGGGCCTTCGGTTCTCAACTCGCCGAGGGTCACAAAGCCTTCCAAGACGATCTCGGCGTGGGCGGGGACTTCGAGATCGACGGTCTCGCACTTGACGAGCTCGACGGCCTTCTGGCGAAGAAAGCCGGCGATGAGGTACTCCTCGACCTCGGGCGGCGCGGGCACGATGGCGGAGAAGGTGGTCGCGGGATCGGTGCCGATGGCGACGGCGACTTCCATGCGCTCGCCGCGAATTCTGGTGGCGACGGTCTGCGGGATGGTGTTGGGGCCGACGGCGGCGGCGGTTCCACCGGCGGTAAGGGCCATGATCTCGACCTCGCCCGCGGCATCTTCGGCGGCGGCGCGCATGTGATCGCGGGCATGTTCGGCGGCGACCTTCTGGCGCTGCCAGTGCATTCCGGTGGTCTTGCCGTCGTAGACCTGCATGCGGTACATGCCGACGTTGCGCTTGCCGCTGCGGGGATCGCGTGTGACGACGCACGGCAGAGTGATGAAGCGGCCGCCGTCCTGAGGCCAGGTCTGCAGAACCGGGAATTTGAGGACATCGACGTCCTCGCCACGCAGGATGACCTCTTTGCAGGGAGCTTTCCTGGCGTCGATGGTTTTCGGGAAGAAGCCGCCGACCTCGGCGAGCATGGGGAGCAGCTTCAACTTGTCCATGATTCCGGTGGGGGCGACGGGATGGAGCAGCGTCTCGATGCGCTTGGCGACGTCGTCGAGCGAGTCCACTTCTAGCGCGAGACGCATGCGGCGCTCGCTGCCGAACTGGTTCATCAGCACGGTCGTGCCCTTGTAGCCCTTGACGTTCTCAAAGAGCAGGGCCGGACCACCGGCTTTGGATGTGCCCTTCCCGCTTTTGGCGGCGCGATCGGCGATCTCTGCCATCTCCAGGATGGGCGATACCTCCGCTGTGACGCGTTTCAATTCACCGGCCTTCTCAAGCGTCTTCAGCCAATCCCGCAGACTTTCGTATCCCACAGTGCTCCCTCTTTACTCTTCACTCTTTACGATCCAGCTCTGCATGAGCCAGGACGATTGTGTCTCTTCTATTGTGCAACCTGCACGGCGATTTGTGCGGTGGATGGGCGAGGGGAGCATCGCTGCGAACGACAATCGCCGCCGGTGGGTGGGTTTCCTAATCGTCAGGAACCACTCTGTGCGCCAGGGCCACCAAGGTTGAGGCTATGGTCAGCCTTGCTTTTTGGCTGGGAGTCAGGGCAGACGACAGGCTCCAGGGAATAGCCTGCGTCTTTCCAGCCCTGCAAGCCGCCGCGCAGTGGACGTACCCGCTTAACTCCCAGGCGGCGCAGCTCCAGGGCGACTTTGGCGCTGGTCTCCTCGCTGGGACAGGTGCAGTACAGGATGATGTCGCGGTCGCGCGGAATGATCTCCTTACACTGCTTCAACGCATCGGGGACGATACGCAGCGCTCCGGGAAGTACGTGCGGATCGGCGAGGACGTCGAGGGGGTGGCGCAGGTCGACGATGAAGGGCCGGTCGAGGCCTTTGCGCTCGGCATCGGTGATCATTGCCATCAACTGGGCTGGCTCGAGGCGCAAATCGCTCAGTTCCACAAGGAACTGGCGGCGCTTGACCAGGCGGTAGACCACCAGGGCAATGACCATCATGATGACGAGAGCGATGCCGAACTGGCTGAGCATGGCGAAGAAGCGGCTGCTGCGCCTGGCGAGATCGCCAAGGAATCTGCCGGCGAAGAGCCACGTGCCGGCCCAGATTAGCGTGCCGGCCATGTCATAGAACACGAAGTTAAGATAGGGGATCCTGGCCTGGCCGACGATGGGCGCGGCTACCGTGCTGAAGCCGGGGACGAACTTGGAGAAAAGCAGTGTGACGGTGCCGCGCTTCGCGAAGGTGCCATGCGTGCGCACCACGCAGGTTTCGGCCTCGAGCGAGAACCTGCACAGGATGTCCACCACCTTGCTACCGTAGAGCCTACCGAGGACGTACCAGGCGGAGTCCGAGATGAGGCAGGCGAGCATGATGATGGGCAGCGCGTAGGCGACGTGCAGCTTATGCGCTGCGCTCATGGCTCCGGCGGCGAGCATGACGGGAACGCTGGGAATGGGCACGCCGCCCTGCTCGATCAATACCCATCCGAATATCAATGGGTAGGTGTGGTGCTCCAGCAAACCCAAGATTGAATGCATAGCCGCCCCCCCTTTCCGCAGATGAAAAAAACTGCCGCTAGATAACTAACTAGATGATTCGGGGACCCGCACGGTGCAGAAAGGTTTTCTGTGCAAAAAAAGACGATCCGACCGAAGCCGGACCGTCTTTGGACCGTCTTTGGATACCTGCAAAACTACTGAGCGATCGTCAAGGGCATCTCCACGAGATGGTTGCCGATGAACCACGACTGCAGCTCGTTGGTGCGAAGGACGTCGCTGACCACGAGATCGTTGGTGCCGTCGTCACCAATCTTATCGGCGGCCTCGGCAATTTCGTGGCATTCCTGCATGATGATCTTGTGCGCTTCAAGAAGACGCGAGATCTGGACGGGAACCTCTTCGCGTCCGCTCGGAGGAGCCGGGATATTGGTCTCCTCGGCCACATCACAGCCCATCGCGATGGTCACGCCGCCCAGGAGCTGGATGCGCTCGGCGATCGTGTCGACGATCTCGAGCTGCTCATTGAAGTGCTTATCGAAGAGCAGGTGGAGCTGGTAGAACGTTGGGCCCGCGACCTGCCAGTGGTGCTTCTTGTACATGTCACGCAGCATCATGGAATCGGCAAGCAAATGATTCAGCTTCTTGCACATCTGCGACCGCGCATCGGCGTCGAGACGGTGCGGGAGATCCATCACGACATCGCCGTATTTCTGAGTCTCGTGGCCGTGCTGCTTCCAGTGCTCCGTTACAAAGTCTTTGGTGCTGCTACCGTTTTTCGTTGCGACTGCCATAGATCACCTCTATGCAGGTAGGATGCCGTCGCAGGCCGCTCCGTTTGATAAAGCTTTGGCGAATGGTTGCAGCAAAGGGAAAGGCAGGCAGCCTTGGGCCACCTGCCTTCCATCCCCTGAAACCGTTTACTTCTTGACGCGCACAACTGGCTCGACGGACATGCCGATGCGGAGAGCGTAGTCCTTGTTTTCCTGATCGAGATTTGTGAAGTTGATGCGAACCGGAATGCGCTGCACAACCTTGACATAGTTGCCCGTCGCGTTTTCGGGCGGGAACAGGCTGAGCGAGCTGCCGGTTGCGCCACCGATCTGGGCGACCTTGCCTTCAAACTTCCGTCCGCCGAGGGCGTCGACCTCGATCTTCACTTCCTGGCCGACCTTCATCTCCTTCAGCTGTGTTTCCTTGAAGTTGGCGGTGACCCAGAGGTCAGTAAGCGGAACGATGGTCATCAGCGACTGGCCGACGCTCAGGTTCTCGCCTACCGCAACGCTCTTATTGCTGATGATGCCGGTGATGGGAGCGACAACCTTGGTGTAGCTGAGGTTGAGCTTAGCCTGATCCACCTTGGCCTGCTCCTGCTGTATGGCGGCCGCAGCGGCATCGGCGCGCGCCTGCTGCACGGCAACCTGCTTGGGGCCGTTCTGCTGGCTCTGGTTCTGCTGCGATTGCGACTGCGCGAGCCGCTGGCGCATCAACCGCACGGCATCCTGCTGCGCCTTGACGTCGCGTTCGGCTGCTTCGAGGGCCCCCTGATCGGCGGTCGCCTGCGCTACCGCAGCGTCGTACTGCTGCTTGGAGATGACATCCTTGGCCACCAGCGGGGTGTAGCGGTCAACGTCGAGCTGCGACTTGAGCGCCTGCGCCTTGGCCGACCGCACGCGTGCGACCGCGGCCTGTGTCTGTGCCTCGGACTGCTCCACGGAAGCCTGGCTGCCCAGCACGTCGGAGGTCGAGGTTTGGATGGTCGTCGTAACCTGCACGTGGGTGATGGGAACGTTGACCCTTGCCTGCTCATACTCGGCCTGCGCATTGGCCAGATTTGCCTCGGCCTGCTCGAGCGCGACTTGATAGTCCTTGGGGTCTATCTCGGCGATGGGATCGCCCTGGTGAACGAATTGCTCCTCTTCCACGTCGACGTGGATCACCTGACCGGATACGCGCGAGCTGACCTGATACAGGTTGCCGTCGACCTGTGCGTCGTCGGTGTCCTCGCTGTAGGTGGAGCGCCAGTAGAAGAGCGCGGAGCCGATGATCAGCACGACCACCACTATCAGGCCGATGAGCTTCTTGCCCGAGTGGTCCTTCGGCGGAGCCTTCTCTTCCGGCCGGGGCGGAGCGCCCTGACCACTTCCCTGATCGCCTTGCGGCTTGAGCTGCACCGTGCCGCTGATCTGGGCGGTCTGTTCGCCGCCGTGTTCCTGAGGGTTACCGTTCTGATCGGCCACGCTTACTTTCCTCCGAGATAATCTTTGTAGTTCGTCGACGCTACACCCAGCGCACGGGCCAGGCTGAGCTTGGCCACGTTGTGCTGGTAGAGCGCGCTGATGTACTGATCTTCGGCCTGGCGGTCGGTTGCCAGCGCCTGCGAGACGGGCAGACTATCCGCCACGCCCGCCTTGAATCTTTGCTGCGCTTCGCTCAATGCTTCGCGCGCGAGGTCTACGTTGCTCCGGGTCGCGTCGACCAGTTTGGCTGCAGTCTGGATGTCGAGGATCGCGTCGCGGACATCGGCGTTTACCTGCTGCACCTGGTCAGAGAGCCGGGCCTTGGCCTGGTCGAGTTGCGCGCCGGCGACATCTTCCTCGCCGCGGCTCTTGGCGAGTTGCAGGATGGGAGCTGATATCTGGCCCGTGGCGGTGTAGGTTGCGTGCGAGTGAGCGACGGTTTCGCCCTGGTCGCCGAAGTTCCCACTCGCGGTCACTGTCGGGAGTTGGTCGTCGAATGCAGCTTTCTTCGAGGCCTCGGCGGCCTTGGTCTGCTCTGCGGCGGCGGCGAGATCCTTGCGCTGCTTCAGGGCCTGCTGGAACGCAGCTTCGGGATCGGGTGTGTCGAGTGCCTGAAAGGGTTCGGAGTCGCTCAACTCAAACCTCTGGTCGAGGGGAAGGCCGATGGTGCGGGCGAGCGACAGCTTGTCTTTGGCCAATTGGTTGACCGCCGCAATCAGGGTCTGCTCCTCGCTCTGGTAGTCGACCTGCGCACGGAGAACATCGATCCGCGGGCTGGTGCCCGCCTCATGCGCGTCTTTGGCCTGGTCGAAGGAGAGCTTCGCGCTGTCGAGTTCAGCCTGCACGGCCTTGATTCTTGCGTCATCCGCAACGCACAGCAGGTAGGCGTTGCCGACGGTGAGTACGACCAGATCGCGGGCGTCCTGAGCGGTGAGTTTGGCCGCCTGGAAGTTGTGCCTGGCTGCGAGGTAATTCTGGAAGGCGTTCAGGTTGACGAGGTTCTGCGTGAGATACGCGCGGAAATCCACTACTTGAAATGGGCCGATGACGGGGTTGATTCCGGGGAGCTTAAGCCCGTAGGCCGCGAGGTCGATCTGCTCCTCGGTGATCGAAGCGCCGCCGGTCACGGTGGGCAGGAGCGCCTGCAGCTCTTCGAGACGCTGGCCACCGGCCTGGCGCTGGCTGGAGCTCTGCAGGATCAGCCCGAGGTTATTGCGGAGGCCGCGCTGCATGGCGTCGTCGAGGCTCAACGGCAGAACATCGGCCGTCGCCTTCCCGCTGACGAGGCTGCCGTGATAGCTGGGGTCGATGCCGCTCTGCGTCGTGCTGCTCGAGGGATTGATGGCCGGCCCTGGCGTCGCAAGTTGCTGCTGCACCTGCATGGCAACGCCCAGTTCCGACGATCCGCCGCTGCTTCCATTCTGCGATCCCGGCACCTGCGCCAGAGCCATCTGCGTGGCTGCCGCAAGGATCAGCAAGGCGATCGCTTTCCCTGTCGCGTTCCCGGACGCGGGTCTGTTTATTTGGATCATAGGTTTCATGCTAAATCGTCGGCTGAACTCGCCGGTCATTTTCTTCCGTTGTCGCTTGCTAATTACAGATGCTATCCGGAAGGCGATGTATGCAAAAGTTCCTCTGGAAATCCACAGGGAGGCTGCCTTTGTAACACGTAGCGACGTTTGCTGCCGACCGGAGCTTCGCCGGCATATACGCGGGTATCGCAGGCCGCACCCGGCGTTGCGGTCGATTCGCTAACGAAGCGCACTCGCTGCACGTCGTAGGAGTGAAGCCATGAGAACCACGTTTAAATCGCATTACGCCTCTGCTCTCGTCGCCGCAGTGCTGTGTTCCCTGCCGACCGCCGCCGGATACGCACAGGCGCCTCCGCCTGCGATGCCAAACCCTGCCGTGGTACCCAGGGACCGCCTCTCCGAAGCATGGTGGGTGGACCGCCATAAGGCCATCGTGGCAGGGCTGGCGAGCCACGCCGATACGCAGTTGCTGCTGATTGGCGACTCCATCACGAATAATTATGACAAGGCGAAACCGCCTAATGAGAACTTTCAGCCCATCTGGCAGAAGTACTACGCGCCACGCCGGGCGCTGAACCTCGGGTTCAGCGGCGATACCACGGCCAACGTGCTGTGGCGGCTCGACCACGGCGAGATCGAGGGCCTGAACCCCAAGGTAGCGATTTTGCTGATCGGCACCAACAATACGGGGTTCTATCACCAGACCGCCAAGCAGACCGAGGCAGGCATCGATGCGGTGGTCGCGGACCTGGAGCAGCATCTGCCCGAGACGAAGATCTTGCTGCTGGGCATTCTGCCGACCAGACTGCCCTCGAAAGAGGAGAATTTCGACGTCAATAGCTACCTGGGCAGCCGCTATGCCGGTGGTGACGACCCGCACGTCACGTACATGGACATTGGCGTCATCTTTTATACGGGTGGCATGTTGGACGACTCCTTGTTCTGCGACCCATATCTCACGCCGCCCCGGCCCTCGCTGCATCTCAACACCGTTGGACAACGCAGGATGGCATCGGCGATCGAGCCTGCGGTCGCAAGACTGATGGGCGACACGCCTGTGAAGCCTTCCGAAGCCCTCGTCCCGCCTTCACCGCAACCCTGATGCTGCGTGGCGCGCGGAGCTTCGACGCAACGCGTGGCGCCGATGTAGGATAAGCCGATGTCCCTGCCGATTCGCACTGCTGTCGTTGGGTATGGCTTTGCTGGCCGTATCTTCCACTCTCCGTTTATCTCCGCAGTCCCGGGGCTTGAGCTTTCGGCGATTGTGCAACGCCACGGCGACAACGCTGCAACCGATTATCCGAATGTGCGCATCCTGCGATCGGTCGATGAAGCGTTCAGTGACCCGGCGATCGATCTGGTCGTCGTTGCGACGCCCAATGAGTCGCACGTTGAGCTTGCCAAAGGCGCGTTGCGGGCCGGTAAGCATGTCGTCATCGACAAACCCTTTGCCGCGACCTCAGCAGAGGCCCGCGAACTGATCACGCTTGCCACGCAGCAAGCCAAGGTGCTCGCACCGTTCCACAATCGCCGTTTCGACGGCGACTTTCTCACGGTCCGCAATGTCGTTGCCGAGGGCACTCTCGGGCGCATCACGCAGGTCATCTCGCACTATGACCGGTACCGCCCAATCCGGCGTCCGAACACGTGGAAGGAAGCCTCCGGCCCGGCCAACGGATTGCTCTTCGATCTTGGGCCGCATCTGCTCGACCAGTCGCTTGCGCTGTTTGGCGCGCCGAAATCCATCACGGCCAGCATTCGCTCCGACCGCGACGTGACCGCCATCGACGACGCGTTCGACATCGTGCTGGAGTTCGTTTTACCTGCCGTCACGGGACAAGCCGTTTCGGAACAGGCTGGGCGCGGACTACGCTACGAGTGCCACGCCTCCATGCTCGCGGCAGAGCCAGCGGCTCGCTTTCGGGTGCATGGAACGCTGGGCAGCTATCTGAAGTTCGGCCTCGATCCGCAGGAGGCGGCGCTGCTGGCGGGCGTGCGGCCCCCAAAGCTCGGGTCGCCGGAGCCCTGGCTGCCAGAGGCGGTGTCCGCCTGGGGTACGCTCACGCTGGCCTCCCAGCTCGCTGAGCCGGTTCAGCTCGAACGCAGCAAACTGGCCTCCGAGGTCGGCGACTATCGGCTCTTCTATGCGAGCGTTCGCGACGCCATATATGGAGACGCTCCGCTCGCTATCTCAGCGGAGGACGGTTATCGCACAATCAGACTCCTGGAGCTCGCGCTGCAATCAAGTAACGAAAAACGTACGCTCACGGTCGACTTTAGCGGGTAAACTAGGAGCGTATGCCAAAGCCCAAGACCAACCCGTTCGCCAAGTTTTTCATCGCCGGCGCCATCGTTGTGGCGACCGTTGCGTGGCTCGCTATCTCCGCCTCGGGGAACGCCAAGAGCTACTACGTCACGATCGCTGAGTTGCAGGCGATGGGCAACAAGGCCTACAGGGTGAACCTGCGGGTCGCCGGCAATGTGCAGCCGGGGAGCATCACGCGCTACGGCCCGAATGCCAACTTCACGCTGGTGGAGAAGGATAAGACGCTCCGTGTCGTGTATGAGGGCGCTGAACCGCCGCCAGATACCTTCAAGGACGAATCCCAGGCCCTGGCGATTGGCACCTACGGACGCGACGGCACCTTCCATGCCACGCAGTTGCAGGCCAAGTGCGCCAGCAAATATGCTCCGGCCAAGCCCGGTACCGCGCCCACAGGAAATGTGGCCGCGCTGGCGCCGAAGGCCTAGGACGTCATCGCAGCAACCTGGACGCTACTTCGTGAGCGCCTTCAGATACAGGTAAAAGAACTCCACACTCTTGTATGATTCACAATCTTAAAACGGTTGCCGCTCCAGCGACTTGCGATCCCGCTTGGCCAGCCCCGCTGCCGCCTCATATGTGCTCTGCAGAAACGCCAGCAACGCCTCATCCGGCGACGGAGCTTGACGCAGGTCCTCGTATAGCAGGATGAACTCGCCGAGGCCCTGATCATACTTCGCCTGCGCCGGCTCAACCGTCATTGAGTCGAGACCCTTCGGAGCGGGCGCAGCATAGCAGTAGAACGCCGCCTTGCGATAGCCCCCGTTTCCTGGCCAGAAGCCTGCGCTGATGACCTCTTGTGAGTAGGCCTCGCGTGTAATTGGATCGGCTCCTTCGCGCGGGGCGGCCGGAGAAGCGCGTTACGGCCAGATCGAAGCTGCCCCAGAAGAAATGGATCGGGCTGACCTTGCCGACGAATCGCGAAGAGAATTTCTGGAAGACCTGGTCTGTCCGCATCAGGACCCGCCAGAACCGGTGCGCAGCGTCCGGGTCGTAGGACGCATGCTCTACGTCCTGCGCAAATGGAATCG
>PLHC01000010.1 GCA_003138795.1 Granulicella sp.
CCGCGAAAAACCTTGGGCTTTGAAACCCCGGCGAGTAAACTGCAAGCCAGTGTTGCATCGACCGGTTGAGCCCGCCCCGGTTTTCGGAAAGTTCGAGGCTGCAACTTCCAAAATCGCGGGAAGCCAGCGACGAAAGGGAAGCGCCCATGTACAATTCCCAGTCGCAGGTCATCTTCGCTTCTTAGGGACTGAACAATGGCTAAAAAGCAGACCAAAGCAGTCAGAAAGATCGNNGGATTTACGCGCAGCCAAGACCGCGTGAAGGTCTCTCCTCAGGAGAGAGCGTTAGCGTCAAGCGTAAAATGGAAAGTGCAGGCGCCAAACCGCGCGGGCAGGAGAGTGTCAAATGGCATCAGGAACAGTGAAGTGGTTCAACGACGCAAAGGGCTTTGGCTTTATCACCCCGGACGACGGCAGCGCAGACCTCTTTGCCCACTACTCTGCAATCGCATCAAGCGGCTTCAAGTCACTTCAGGAAGGCCAGAAAGTGACCTTCGAAGCGACCAAGGGACCAAAGGGTATGCAGGCTTCGAACATCCAAGCCGCTTAGCGACCGCTCCGACAGGTGTCTAAAACCGGCCATTGCGCAATCTCAGCCACACAACGGTCACGCCCTTAGTAATGGGGAACGGCTCTGGTTAGTGCTTGTAGAGTCATATAGATAGATCGAGCGGAAGGTATACGCCTGCTAGGCGTCATGATGAGATAACCCGCGACCTTGCGGCGGCGTTGCATGTCGCATATGCCATCGTAGATAAATGCCACTTCCGGTAATTTGTATCAATCATAAAATAGACATAAATGAGCGATAAGCATATGCTGTATCCATCATGCGTTGGAACTGGCAGAAGCCGGATTGGCCGAACTTCACTTGGAATCCCGCCCGCTTAGCGAGGGCAGAGGAGCGATTTCTCCTTGGCGCCGGAGTTCTAATCGGCACCGCGAAACATCTTGGAGATACGGAGCTGGCGCAACTCTCGGTCGACGAGATGAGCGTTGAGGCCCTCACCACCTCGGAGATCGAAGGGGAGTACCTGAACCGGGCCAGTGTCCAATCTTCGATTCAACGGCAACTTGGATTGACTACGGAAGACCGCCCGGTCGCGCCGGCAGAGCAGGGTATTTCGGAGCTGATGGTCAGCTTGTACCGCAGTGTTCCGGTTCCGCTCTCTACTGAAATGCTCTTCGGATGGCACCGGATGGTGATGTCTGGCCGTAAGGATCTGCGCGACGTTGGCTGCTATCGCACCAGCAGCGAACCCATGCAGGTGATCTCGGGGGCAACGTATGCGCCCAAAATCCACTTTGAGGCGCCGCCGTCCGATCGAGTCCCGGACGAGATGGTGCGTCTCATCGCGTGGTTCAACCGTATAACACCGGACGGCTCGGAACCCCTTCCTGCACTGACGCGAGCTGGCCTTGCCCACGTCTATTTCGAGTCGATCCATCCGTTTGAAGACGGCAATGGCCGCATCGGTCGAGCGATCGCCGAAAAGGCCCTGATCCAGAGCTTTGGCCAGACGATCCTTATCGCGTTGGGGACAGCCATCCTCGCTCACCACCGTAGCTACTACGACGCACTTGAGGCTGCCAATAAACGCAACGAGGTCACGGAATGGCTGGCCTGGTTCGCTGGAATTGCCATCGAGGCACAGCTTCGGACGACCGCCCAAGTCGAGTTCCTGATCGACAAGACTAGGCTCCTCGACCGTCTCAGCGGCACGCTCAATGCCCGGCAAAAGAAGGTCATCCTGCGAATGCTGGAAGAAGGCCCGGAGGGATTCAGGGGTGGACTCAGTGCAGGCAACTACAACACAATTGCCGACTCATCTCCCGCGACCACGACACGCGACCTTGCCGACCTCGTCAAACAGGGCGCACTCATCCGAACAGGAGAAAGGAAGCACGCTCGCTATGCGCTGAATCTACCGCTCAGACCGATCCCGCAAATCATGATCGATGAGAAGGGCGAGGTTGTTGACTCTGCCGCCACAACCTCTCGCACCTGAAGCGCGAACTGAGGACACTCAATCCCGTACCATAGCGCGGCCCAACGTATGGCACCAAAACATGTGCAGATTCTGGTGCATGTTCTGGTGCATGTTGGTTTCCTACTTTAGTGCAGGCTAGTGCAGCGCGCTGCATCGACTGTATGCCTTATAAGTAATTGATATATAGTTAGATATGCGACACGTTGCGAGTTTATGCAGTGTGGTGCAAATGTGGTTTAGGCGGACTCAAAATCTGCCGAGGGCAACCTCATGGGGGTTCGATTCCCCCTCCCGGCACCAAAATAGTAAAAAAACTTATACGTGAAACAGCCTCTCTGATGCGAGGGGTTACTCTTCGCCTAATGCCTGTTTTGGTGCATGTTGTTCTTCGGTGGCAGGTGCGCGGTGGGCAGCTTGGTGATGCGTTCGGCACCGAAAGCCGGTATTTAGGGGACAGGCGGCTGTATCGGCTAGCCCACAGTCGTTCGATAGATAGATCGATTGGATTGTGGGACAACTCCAAAAGCGTTCTATCCCGAGCCAACAAGACCGATCCTCTTTCGGCGGTCACTAACGTGAGCAGTTTCTCAAGATCGGGCCGGGCGGGCAGTTCGCATTTCCGGCTGCTACGCGGAAGTCATTCAGAACGCGAAGCATGAAGAAAGGATGCTTTCGAGCTTCTATGAAATAGAGAACCTTGCACGCGTTCGCTCACCTTTCTTCGCTTTTGTTCTCTTATCAGGGGCTGGTATTCCCAGGCGACCCCTCTGTGCCAAGATGAGTGAGACAAGTAGACCCTGGACAATTACTGTAGGGCGGGGAAAGAAATCTCACTTTGATCAGCACAAGCAAGACGAGCACTTCTTCCGCTGCGTTGGCAGCTTCGGAGCGTAGCGGAGAAGCTGCCAACGCAGCGGGCGCCCTGGCGCCAGGCCCTGATTCGCCGGTTCCGGATTCCGAAGTGATCGCACGGCCACGCCGGCGGCGCTTCACCGCCGAGTATAAGCGCTCGATCCTGAACCAGGCCGATGCCGCCCAGGGTGTCGGCGCCATGGGCGCCTTGCTGCGGCGCGAGGGGCTCTACTCCTCGCACCTGACCACTTGGAAGCGGCAGCGGAAGCAGGGTGAGCTCGACGCCCTCACACCCCACAAACGTGGCCCCAAAGTGGTTGTCAGCTCTCTGGTCAAGGAGAACCGCGAACTGCAGGCTGACGTTACCCGCCTGACCAGGAAACTGAAGAATGCCGAGTTGATCATCGAGGTTCAAAAAAAAGTGGCTGCGCTGTTGGGCAACCCGATTCCGAACATCCAGATCGACGAGGAGAACTCATGAGCGCAGCTCTGGAGTTGGGTGAAAGCGTTGGTCAAGCGGCCGCCTGCCGCGCCCTCGGTGTGCCCCGTGCCTCGCTGTATCGGAGCATGCAGCCGGCCCCGTCGCGCCGGGTTCTACCCACGCCGGAGCGGGCCCTCACGGCCGCTGAACGGCAGACCGTGCTCGACCATCTGCACTCGGAGCGCTTCTCGGACAAGGCCCCGGCGGAGGTCTATGCCACCTTGATCGACGAAGGCATTTACCTCTGTTCGATACGCACCATGCATCGCATCCTGGCCCAGAACGGGGAGCTGAAGGAGCGCCGCAATCAACTGCGGCATCCGCAGTACAAGAAGCCGGAGCTGCTGGCCACCGGGCCCAATCAGGTTTGGACCTGGGACATCACCAAGCTGCTCGGTCCGGCCAAGTGGACCTACTTCCACCTCTACGTCATCCTGGACATCTTCAGCCGCTACGTGGTGGGCTGGATGGTGGCTCCCCGCGAAACTGCCGAGCTGGCCAGGCGCCTGATCGCCGACACCTGCGAGAAACAGGGCATCGTTCCGGGAACTCTGACCATCCACGCCGACCGAGGAACTTCGATGACCTCCAAACCCGTNNGACAATCCGTACTCGGAGAGCCAGTTCAAGACCCTCAAGTACATGCCCGAGTTCCCCGAGCGCTTCGGCTCCATCGAGGACTCGCGTGCCTTTGGCCAGAAGTTCTTCCCCTGGTACAACCACGA
>PLHC01000137.1 GCA_003138795.1 Granulicella sp.
TTATGCCGCCACTACCGACGAAGCGCTGCACAGTTGCCATTGTCACCGACTACGAGATGCAGGGATTAAATGGGTTGGATTTGCAGCTGGTATGCCGAGACTCTATGGTCGAGGGGCCCTAGCGCTTTAGCCTGTGTGATCAACATCACGGGCAATATTGCCGACCCTGCATAGAATGAGGATTGCGAGAGCAGGTAGCCATTTGCTCTGGACAACGGAGAACCCAGCATTCCGATTGCTCTAATAAACTGCTATTTCATGGGTCCAATCCGTTAGGGGGGAAATCATGTCCGACCGCAAGAGGCCAGATTCTACCTCCTGGGAAGAACAGTCTAAAGAGAATCCAGATGACTCCGTTCGAGGAGCCATCACCCGCCGTGGCTTTCTGAGGGGCGCCGGACTGACCGCTGCGGGGACTGCCCTCCTCGATGGAGTTCAGGCGCTCGGCAGCGCGGCACACACTCCCGAAGAGCCCGCCCTCCCGAAAGCGGGTCCGGGTCCCGTCGCGATTACGCTGAATCTGAATGGAAAACAGCACGCCCTCGAGATTGAGCCTCGCACCACGTTGGCAGAGACCCTGCGCGTACACCTGGGTATGACGGGAACCAAGGTGAGCTGTGACCGGGGCGCTTGCTCGGCGTGCACCGTTTGGATCGAGGGCATGACTGTCTGCTCCTGCATGATGCTTACCATTGATGTCGGCGCGCGCGCGGTCACGACGATCGAGGGACTTGCCCATGGCGACACACTGCATCCGGTTCAAGCTGCATTCATCGAGCATGATGCGCTGCAATGCGGGTTTTGCACTCCCGGGATGGTGATGAGTTGCGCGGCGCTTCTCGAACGAATCCCAAATCCCGCAATCGAAGATATCCGTACGGCGATTGGTGGCCATATATGCCGCTGCGGAACCTATCCGCATATACTCGCCGCAACTTTAGCCGCCGCTACGGCGAGGAAGGCGTGACAAAGTTGGCTGACGAAACGTTGCGCACCGAGATATTTCCCTACGGTATCGCCAGTGTCGGGCTCAGCCAGGTGAAACGGCAAGTTCCCTTGGACGAGCCGCCACCATTGCCCCCCAACGACGATCTACTCTTCATCGGAAAACCTGTGCCGAGGCAAAATGGTCGAGCCATGGTGACGGGTGAAATCCACTATACGGCCGACATTAATCTTCCAGGCATGCTGTATGGGAGAATCCTGCGCTCGCCGCTTCCTCATGCCGAGATTCAGGCGATCGATATCTCTGCTGCGGAGCATCATCCCGGGGTCCGTTCGGTCATCATTCTTTCTCCTCCGGGTGATCCACAGACTGCGGTCCTGCGCTACGTTGGTGCACCTGTAGCCGCAGTTGCTGCGGTTTCCATGGCCGCTGCCGAAGAGGCTCTTGCCCTGATCCGCGTTAGTTATAAGCCGCTCCCGTTCGTGATAGACATGGACGAAGCGCGCAAGCCTATCGCACCGTTGGTCTTCGACGCTGCTTCTGCCCCCGGCGGCCATCCAGCAGGTGCACCATCCGCCCTTCCGCTCAACGGGAACGTGCGCGGTCCGTCTACTGTCAGCCGCGGCGAGGTGGTGCAAGGCTTTGCGCAAGCCGATGTGATCGTTGAGGCTGAGTACCGCACTCAGGTGCAGACCCATTGCTGCATGGAGCCGCATGGGCTCGTCGCCGATTGGCGGGCAGACGGTCTTACCGTCTATATCTCCACCCAGTTCACAGCAGGCGTGCGCCACGAGCTGGCAGAGGCCTTCGAACTACCGCTCAGTCGTGTACGCGTCGTCGTCGATGGCATGGGCGGCGGTTTCGGCTCGAAATCAATGCTCGGCAACTACGGAAGAATTGCGGTTGGACTATCCCGCAAGGCACAAGCTCCTGTCCGCATCGTTCTGACCAGGCAGGAGGAACAGATGGATGCAGGCAACCGGCCTGCAACCTGGCAGCATTTGCGCATTGGAGCCAAGCACGACGGTTCTCTGACGGCCATCTCGCTCGTAAGTTACGGCACGGCGGGGGTTGGCTTGGGCGCAGGTGTCGGGAACGTCGCTGAGGCTCTCTATACATGCCCCAATTTCGAGTCCGCGCAGAACGATGTGTTCACCGATGCGGGTCCGGGCTCAGCGATGCGGGGTCCGGGTAATACCCCAGGAGCCTTCGGCATGGAACAAGCAATCGACGAGTTGGCGGAGCGCCTGGCTCTCGATCCCGTGGCGCTGCGAGACCGCATCGACCCAAGTCCGCGACGACGCGAAGAGCGCCGCATCGGTGCCGAAAAGATCGGTTGGCAGCACCGGCATGTCCCCGGGGCCGATGCCGGTCCCATCAAACGCGGTATTGGCATGGCGCAGTCGATCTGGGCGTCCAACGTACAGATTAATTCCGCCTGCGAAGTTCGCGTGCTGCGCGATGGTTCGGTTCAGGTGCTGTCCAGCGTGCAGGATATCGGGACGGGCGTTGGAACCGTGCTCGCCCAGGTGGTCGCCGAGGTGTTCGGATTGCATCCCGAAGACGTCGTCATCCGCATCGGTGACACCGACTTCCCCTCTGGTCCTCCTTCTCACGGCAGTCGGACGACCGCCTCGATTACACCTCCTGCGCGCACAGCTGCCTGGCGCGTTCTGCAACTGCTATTGGCGGACGCGGCGGTAGCTCTGAATGCACCTGTTGATGTGCTGGTGGCGCGCGATGGGCGTATCCAGGTCCGCGACAACCCCGCGAAGAGCATGAGCTTCAGAGACGTTGCGGCGGGGCTGCGCACAGACAGCATCAGCGCCGTGGCTACACGCAGTGACGATTACCCGGGGTTTCGCCACAAGAGCGGTGACGCCGCCCAGGCTCAGCAGGATCTGGGTGGCGTACAGTTTGCCCAGGTAGTAGTCGACACAGAAACCGGCATCGTCAGGGTCGAGCGCGTTGTCGCCGTACAGGACTGCGGCCGCCCATTGAATCCCCGTCTCATCGAGAGCCAGGTACAGGGCGGCGTCCTGATGGGTGTCTCGTATGCCTTGTTCGAGAACCGTATCATCGACCAGAATACTGGCCGCATGGTGAACCCAAACCTTGAAGAATACAAAGTAGTCGGCATCCGTGAGGCACCGCAGATCGATGTCACGGTACTGGAAAATTATCAGGGAAATAGCGCCACCGACGCCTATGGAATCGCCGAACCTGCCAACATCGCTACCGCCCCCGCCATCGCAAATGCGGTATACAACGCTATCGGCATTCGACTTCGTTCCCTTCCGATGACCCCCTCGGCGGTGCTCGCCGCACTCGGAAAAGTACCTCAAGGAAATATGACCTCATGAACCGCTTCGCCTGGGCTACCCCCCGAACAATTTCAGAAGCTGCGGCTGCGGCTACCACTCTCGTCGCCGATGCCATGTCATCCGACCCCACGGGCCCGGGAGTGGTGACAGTCTTGAAGGCTGGCGGCATCGACCTTCTCGACCTTATGAAGGAAACCCTCTTGATGCCCGCGACGCTTGTGAACCTGCAACAGATTCCAGGCCTCGATTCGATTCATCCAGGCGAAGGTGGGGCTTTACACCTCGGATCGATGGTTACGCTTGCCACCCTGGCGAGCCACCCCTTGGTTCGTCAGCGCTATCCTGCCCTGGCTGACGCAGTGAGCCGCTCCGCAAGTCCGCAAATCCGCAATGTTGCCACCCTCGGCGGCAATCTCCTGCAAAGGCCACGCTGCTGGTATTTCAGAGCCAAAGAACATCATTGTCTGCGCAAGGGCGGCGACCATTGTTTCGCAATCCCGGGAGAGAACCAGTACCACGCAATCTTCGACAATTCGCCTTGCGCAATTGTTCATCCTTCCACTGCGGCTACTGTGCTGGTGGCACTCAATGCTACGGTGGAGTTAATCGATGCCAAGGGTACCGTGCGACGGCCTCTGCTTGTGGACTTTTTCGGCCCACCAGATCAAGACATCATGCGAGAAAACAACCTGAAGCCGCATGAGATCTTAACCGCTGTTCTCTTACCTGCGGTACCCGCCAGCGTGCGCATGGCGCACTTGAAGCAGGGCGAAAAGGATTCAATAGATTGGCCCCTTGCGGACGTCGCTGTTCTGCTGGATCTAACACCGGACAAGATGTGTAAGAGTGCCACGGTAATTCTCGGTGCGGCGGCGCCAGTACCCCACCGTGCCGAGGCCGCCGAAGCGGCTCTTATTGGCAAGCACATAGACGAAGACATAGCCAGGCAAGCTGGACGCGCTGCTCTGAACGGAGCCACGCCACTATCCCACAATGCCTACAAATTGCCTCTCTTCGAAACTCTGGTCCACCGCGCAATTCTCGCAGCCGCCGGATGAGATCACATTGACGACTCTGACGATAGGTCCCATAACTTCCCTGCGTAGGCAGTTCACACCTCCTGACGCAAAGGTGTACGTGGCTCCTTTGGTTCATTCACTACGCCCTCCGGCCGTACACCTCTTACATATTTAGCCAGCACCTCACTCAGGTACTTCCCCGTCCCCTCCAGCATGACATCCGTAGACCCGGCAATATGCGGCGTCACGAGAATCCGCGGGTCCGACAACAACGGATTATCCGGCTTCACAGGCTCGTTCTTCACAACATCCAATCCGGCACCATAAAGGTGTGCACTCTTGACCGCCGCCATTAGCGCAGACTCGTCTATCAGTATTCCGCGCGACACATTTATCAGCACAGCGCTCTTTTTCATCGCCGCCAATACTCCCGTGTCGATGATGTTCTCGTTTTCCTTTGTCCCGGGAATCGGCCGTGTGGTCGGTGGTGGAACAATCGGCCCAGCAGATCGGCATCGGGCGCTTCGGCGCCCACGACCTGCGGCGTACCTGCGCCAAGCTCTGCAGGAAGAGCGGTGGGGATCTCGAGCAGATCAAGTTTCTGCTGGGGCACAGCTCGATCCAGACGACAGAACGGTATCTGGGGTCCGAGCAGGAGATCGCCATCGCCGTCAATGACAACCTCGGATTGTGAGGCGGTCCCAGGATTGACGACATCCGCTCCGGTGTTGGAGGAACCCGGCGAAGAGATCCTCGGCGAGTATGCGTTCGCGCCGGCTTCATTTCCGACACCTAGAAACCAGTATCACGCGATCATGCGGCGACATGATGGTCGTATTTGCTCATTGCACTTTATGCATCAAACAATCAGCAAGAGCTGGTCTGCTTGAGCGTATTAACTTAATGGATGTGTACCAGATTGCACAGAACTTTCAGGTTTCTGATAGAAGAATCAAGATGCAAGCGCCACCGGCCCTCTCAGATGCCGGGAAGGCATCGTAGCTCAATCAAATTCGTCGGAAGCCAGGGAAAACCTGGAGTTAAGAATATGTGAAATGCTCATTATCGTGCTGGTCATTGTTCTGGTGCTCGTCTCCGGCGGTGTTGGAGGATACTACGGCTACGGGCGGTGGGGTGCATGGGGTGCAGGTGGCGGCGCTGGTATAGGCCTCGGCACGGTTCTGCTGATCTTGCTGGTTTGCTATATGCTGGGCCCTTTCTGGAGGGCGCGGTGATTAGGGGAACAACAGAGAAGATCTATGAAGCGTCTTCAACTGGCCGCCGCCAGTATGAAGGGGCGAACAGGGTGAGCGGCGAATTGAGCGGATACTCTGACCTGTAGCTTGGGGCGCTATGTGGCGTAAATATTTGATCGCTATGTGGCGTAAGGACTCAAGAAGGAAGGATCAACCCTGCTGATTCTGGCATTCTGGTTTCATTGACAAAAGCACAGGGCCGCCAAGCCACGCTTCCGGTACTGCGCCACCCATCGTTGCGCCGTTCGAAAGGGAATACCCGCTTCTGCCGCGACGACGCGCAGCGGTCTATTCTGTTCGAGATGCGGCTGAAGCTGATGAAAACAGGACATTGCAAGATCCTCGGTCTTCTGCCGACAACTCGCCGAGCTCCTGCATACCCGGAGTTTACGCCAAATACCGATCACATATTTACGCCATATAATTTCAAAACAATACGCAAGCGATCAATCACGGAGAAGCCGCATAAAAATCCTCATCATCGAAGACAGCGCTGTGGATCTCAAGCTCGCGAATCTCGTTCTGAGCACCACCGGCCACGATGTCAGTACGGCCGAGGCTGCCGAGCAGGCCTTCGCCACTATCAGAGAAGCCCGGCCGCAGCTCATCTTCCTCGACCTCGACCTGCCGGGCATGGACGGCCTCGCGATAGCCCGCAAGCTCAAAGGCGACCCCGACACGCGCGCCATCCACATCGTCGCTGTCACCTGCTATCCCGAACAATATCCGAAGGCCGCCGCCCTGGCTGCCGGTTGCGATGCCTACCTTCTGAAGCCGATCAACACACGTAAACTGTCCGACCAACTCAACGCCGTCGCCAAAGGAAGCGACGCGGTCAACTGGCAGGCGAAAGAAAGGCCCCTTGAACCTCCTCATCGTTGACGACCATCTCACCAACCTGAAGCTGCTCCGCGCCCAACTGGAGTCCGAAGGCCACACGGTCTTCGAGGCCCATGACGGCGTGGACGCGCTCGCTCTGTTGGAGCGCCAGCGAGTTGACGCAGTCATCTCCGACATCCTCATGCCGCGTATGGACGGCTACCGGCTCTGCTACGAAATCCGCAGGCGCGCGCGCCTTCGCGACCTGCCCATCATCATCTACTCCTCCACCTACACCGCGCCGGAAGACGAGAAGCAGGCCCTCGAAATGGGCGCGAACAAATACCTCAAGAAGCCCGTCTCCGTTGCAATCATAGTCGCCGCACTGCACGAAGTCATCGCCCAGCCCTACGCCGCACCGCGTCCCGATGTGCTGCGGGAAGTCGAGGTGCTCAAGAATTACAGCGAGCGGCTGGTGTCTAAGCTGAAGGAGAAGAACACGGAACTCCTGGCGCAAACCGAGGCGCTGCGCTTGCCAAACTTGGCCATGACCGCCGCGGCCAACACCATCGTGATCACCGACCGCGA
>PLHC01000033.1 GCA_003138795.1 Granulicella sp.
GGTGCTGGCCATCGAGCCGATGATCAACGCCGGCGGGGCTGGGGTGAAGGTGCTGCCCGATGGATGGACCACGCTGACCGTGGATGGCAGCATCAGCGCCCACTTCGAGCACACGGTTGCGATCACAAAAGACGGGCCGCGGGTGCTGACTCGCTAGGATTTCGGCCTCGTTTCGAGGTATACTTGAAGATGCTGTGTGCGCAGGCACACGGTAACAGGGCGTTTGGGCCGTGCAAGATGCGTCCCCGCCTATCGAAGGAGAGCGTTTGTCGAAGGAAGATGCAATTGAAGTAATGGCGGTGGTCGTTGAGACGCTGCCGAATGCGTTGTTCAAAGTAGAGCTCGAGAACAAGCACCAAGTGCTGGCGCATGTTTCGGGCAGAATGCGCAAGAACTTCATCCGCATCCTCCCCGGTGATCGCGTCGCCATCGAGCTTAGCCCGTACGATCTGAACCGCGGTCGGATCGTCTATCGCTACAAGTAGACGCTGTCGGCTGCCGGTACAAGACCCAGGCAAGACCAGAAGGGAAGTATTGCAATGAAGGTTCGTGCTTCAGTGAAGAAGATCTGCGACAAGTGCAAGGTGATCCATCGCCGCGGCGTCGTTCGCGTTATCTGCGAGAACGCCAAGCACAAGCAGCGCCANNCGTGGCCCCACCGGGCGAGTTCGCCGAAATCAAGGCGTGCGATGAACCCGGAGGAGACAGCAATCAGGTCAGCCACATAACGACCAACCCCGCTTCGGAGCGATGCTCTTGAAGCCCAACCGAAAGGCACACCATGGCCCGTATCGCCGGCGTCGACCTGCCAGGAAACAAGCAGGCTCGTATCGCCCTCACCTATATCTACGGCATTGGAGATCCCCGCGCCCACCGCATTCTGGAAAAGGCCGGCATCGACCCCAGCGCCAAGATGGCTACCCTCGACGAGGATCAGCTCAACAAGATTCGTCAGGTCATCGAGCAGGAAGGCGGCATCGAGGGCGATCTCCGCAAGGAGATTTCGCTCAACATCAAGCGCCTGATCGAGATCCAGTCCTACCGTGGCCTGCGCCACCGCCGCAGCCTTCCGGTTCGCGGACAGCGCACTCACACCAACGCTCGTACCCGCAAGGGCCCCCGCAAGGGCACTGTTGCCGGTAAGAAGAAAGCGACCAAGTAACCCATGGCAAAGTCACAGAACAAGGGTACCGGCGCTAAGGTCGGCAAGAATAAGAAGTTCAAGAAACGCGAGCGGAAGAATGTTCCGTTTGGCCTGGTGTTCATCCAGGCTTCGTTCAACAACACGATCGTGACGATCACCGACCAGCAGGGCAATACGCTCAGCTGGAAGAGTTCGGGCTCGCTGGGCTTCCGCGGCTCCCGCAAGGGAACCCCGTTTGCGGCGCAGCAGGCAGCGGTTGGTGCAGCTACGGCCGCCCGCGACCATGGTCTGCGCTCGGTCGATGTGCGCGTGGCTGGGCCGGGTTCGGGACGCGAGTCGGCGATCCGCGCGCTGGCGGCTGCGGGTATCGAGGTTCGCTCGATCCGCGACGTTACGCCGATGCCGCACAACGGCTGCCGTCCGCCGAAGCGCCGCAGGGTCTGATTTTTCTGGTTGGGGCAGGGTCCAGGGAGTTTCCCCGGCCCTGTCCTCAACTTGTTTCCGCAACATGGATCGCGATGAAGCGCAGCCTGCGTGTAAAGCGATCGACAACCGAAGTAATGGAGATAGAAAGAAATGGCACGTTATACAGGACCCGTCTGCCGCCTTTGCCGCCGCGATGGAACCAAGCTGTTCCTCAAGGGCGCGAAGTGTTTTACCGACAAGTGCGCCGTCGAGAAGCGCAACTTTCCCCCAGGCCAGCATGGCCAGAGCAAGAAGATCAAGAAGGTCGTCGGCTACGGTCTGCAGCTGCGTGAGAAGCAGAAGGCCAAGCGCATCTACTTCACGCTCGAGACGCAGTTCCGCGCGTACTACGAGAAGGCTGCAAACAGGCCCGGCGTTACCGGCGAGCTGCTGCTGCAGCAGTTGGAGACCCGTCTGGACAACGTATGCTACCGCCTCGGCTTTGCGATGTCGCGCCGCCAGGCGCGGCAGGTCGTTCGTCATGGCCACGTGCAGGTGAACGGCCGCAAGGTCAACATTCCGAGCTTTCAGTGCAAGGTTGGCGATGTGATCGCGATCCGTGAGGGTTCGAAGCAGCTTGTGATGCTCGAGGCGGCGAAGGACTTCATCTCCGGCCAGAACCGCGTGAACTGGATCGAAGTGGCCTCCGACAATCTCTCAGGTAAGGTCATCGCTCTGCCGAAGCGCGAGGACGTCAATCTGCCTGTGAACGAGCAGCTGATCGTCGAACTGTACAGCAAGTAGATTTTGCTCTTCGTCGTCGGCCTGAGCGAGTGAGGGAAAGATCCTTCACTCGCCCAGGCACGAGGACGCTCCGCAACACAACGCACCACGACCGTCAGCCCCGCAGAATGCCTCGCGTGGCGACGAACGAAAGGATCCATCATGCTTTGGAGAGGTTTTCAAAAGCCCAAGCGTCTCGCCGTCGATCAGGAGACCCTGACCAACATCTACGGCAAATTTTCCGCGCAGCCCTTTGAGCGCGGCTTTGGTACCACCATCGGGAATGCGCTGCGGCGCACGTTGCTCTCGTCGATCGAAGGCGCGGCCGTTACGGCCGTCCGCATCGAGGGTGTGCTGCACGAGTTCCAGTCCATCACGGGCGTTGTTGAGGATGCGACCGACATCATCCTGAACCTGAAGCAGATTCCGTTCAAGCTCAATGGCGAGGGCCCGAAGGCTCTTTATCTGCGCGCGGACGCTGCGGGCGTGATTACTTCGGGACAGATCGAGGCGGATTCGGATGTCGAGATCCTCGATCCGAACGTCTACATCTGCACGATCTCCGAGGGCGGACGCATCGACATGGAGATGCGCTTGAAGCGCGGCCGTGGGTATGTATCGGCCGATAAGAACTTCGACAGCGATCTGGGCATCGGCTTCATTCCGGTCGACTCGGTCCACTCGCCGGTGCGTAAGGTGAACTACCTGGTTGAAGCTGCGCGTCTCGGTCAGATTACCGACTACGAGAAGCTGACACTGGAGATCTGGACCAACGGGACGGTTCTTCCGGCGGATGCGCTCGGGCTTTCGGCGAAGCTGCTGAAGGACCACATGACCATCTTCATCAACTTCGAAGAGGAGTTGGAGGCGGGCGCTGACGGTCTGCACGATGGGGTGGCGATTCGCAATGAGAATCTCAATCGCTCGGTTGAGGAGCTTGAACTCTCGGTGCGCAGCTACAACTGCCTGAAGAACGCCAATATCGCGACGATAGGCGAGCTGATTCAGAAGACCGAAGCGGAGATGCTGAAGACCAAGAACTTCGGACGCAAGAGCCTGAACGAGATCAAGGAGATTCTTGCGCAGATGGGTCTTTCGCTGGGCATGAAGATCGACGAGCAGGGCAATCCTGTTCCGGGCCCGACCTCGGTTCTTCCGGCGGCGACGCTGGCGGCCAGCTACGACAACTTCGACGATGAGGACGAAGACGAGGATGAAGACGATGTCGACCTCGTCATCGAGCCTGAGACCTTCTAACTTTCATCGCAGCGCAGCGGCGTTCATTCGTCGCTGCGCTGCAAAAACCGCTTCACCGTAGTATCCGAGCTGGACAGAAGTCCAGGTCGAAGGAGATCATCATGCGCCACCGTAATGGCGGTTTCAAGCTGGGTCGCAATACCAGCCATCGCCGCGCTTTGCTTCGTAACCTTGTTACATCCATCATTCTGAACGACCGCATTCACACCACCATTACCAAGGCCAAGGCATCGCGGCCAATCGTCGAGAAGATGATCACGCTCGGCAAGAATGGCAGCGTCCATGCTCGTCGGCAGGCGCTGGCGTACCTGATGACGCCGGAGTCGGTCGATCGCCTCTTCAATACCGTGGCACCGCGTTATGGCTCACGTCCGGGCGGCTACTCGCGGATCGTGCGCACCGGCACGCGCCAGGGTGATGCTTCCGAGATGGCCTACATCGAGCTGCTCGGCGCCGAGCTGGAGCTGAGCGAGAAGGCTGAGAAGCGCTCGGCTGCACGCGCCAAGCGCAATGAAGAGCTGCAGAAGCAGCTCGCTGAGCAGGGCGAAGGCGAACAGCCGGAGCCCAGCGTCAAGCCGTAGGGATCACGAGATATCGACAACGGGAGGCGCACCCATGGGGTGCGCCTCTTGCATTTAGCGAGTCGATGGTGCGCTCATTCCGGTGGCTGTTGGGGCGCGCGATGAATCTTCCCGTGAGCGCTGGATTGCGAGCAAGCCGGAGGCGATGACGGGTGCGGCTTCGTTACTACGCTAGACTAATCGTATTGGCTCTGAAAGAAGGCTCCCCTCACCGCATGCCCATCGTTGAACTTCAGAAGATTCGCAAGGTATATGACACAAAAGTTGCAGTGGAAGGCCTTTCGCTGACCATTGAGCCGGGCACAATGTTCGGCCTGCTGGGGCCAAATGGCTCGGGCAAGACCAGCTCCATTCGCATGATGATCGGGATGACCGTTCCGGACTCGGGAACGGTGAGTCTGTTCGGTAAGCCCTTCGATCGCGCTTCGCTGCACCGTATCGGCTATCTGCCGGAGGAGCGGGGGCTGTACAAGAAGATGAAGGTGCTCGATCAGCTGGTGTTCCTCGGGCAGCTGCATGGCCTGAGTGAGGCGACGGCGCGTTCGCGGGCATTGGTGTGGTGCGAGCGGATGCAGATCACCGAGGCCATCGGCAAGAAGACCGAGGAACTTTCCAAGGGGATGCAGCAGAAGATCCAGTTCATCGCAGCGCTGCTGCACGAGCCGGAGTTGATCATTATGGATGAGCCGTTCAGTGGGCTTGATCCGGTGAACGCCGAGTTGCTGCAGAACACGCTGATTGACCTGCGACGAGAGGGCAAGACTGTCTTGTTTTCGACGCACCGCATGGACCAGGTGGAGAAGCTGTGCGATTCCATTGCGCTGATATCGCGGGGCAAACTGGTGTTAACGGGTTCGATGCGGGACGTGAAGTCGCGCTATCCGCGTAATCGAGTGCAGGTGGTGTTCTCGGGCGACGAGTCGTTCCTTGGTCACGCCGAGGTTGCTGAGGCGCAGAACTATTCGGGGGTCGCCCATATCAAGCTGCACCATGAGGCGGGTGCGCAGGTGGTTCTGGCTGAGGCGATTGCACGCGGCACGGTGATCAACCGATTCGAGGTCAAAGAGCCGACGCTGGAAGAGATCTTTATTGAACAAGTCCGCGCCAGCTTCGGCGACGAAGAAGCAAGAGGAATCGTCGATGCATAATATCTGGCTGATAGCGAAGCGCGAGTACATGGAGCGTATTCGGACCAAAGCGTTCCTGATCGCGACGATCCTTATTCCGACACTGATGGGCGGCGGCGTCTTCGGTATTGCAACGCTCGCTTCACGGAGCAAGGCGACATCGCATGTCGCCGTTGTTGCATCGCAGCCGCAACCTGCCGAGGACTTGAAGAAGGACCTGGAGAACGGCAAAGACAGCAAGATGACCGTGGACATTCTGCCGGCATCGACTCCGCGTGCGTCGCTCGATCGGAAGATCGCGGACAAGCAACTGGATGGTTATCTTGTCATAACGCCCGCTGGGGTTGTCGGCCAGCGACCGTCGTTCGACTTCACGCCCCGCTCGTCGGCCGATATTACGACCAGCACCGCTATCAAAGATGCGTTGCACACGGTGCTCATGCGTGAGTACCTCGGAGACAGAGGCGTCTCGGCTGCAGAGACCGCAGCCCTGATGGCGCCGGTGACGCTGAACATCATAGGTAAGAACGGAGAGCGCGGAAATTCGAAGTCTTCGTTCTATGTGGCCTATGTGCTGTTCTTCCTGATGTACATGGTCGTGCTGCTCTACGGCATGAATGTGGCGCGGTCCATCATCGAGGAAAAAACGTCGCGGGTGTTCGAGGTTCTGCTTGCCACCATCACGCCGGACGAGCTGCTTGCGGGCAAGATTCTTGGCGTCGGCGCAGTGGGACTGACACAGGTTGGAATCTGGATGATCGCCGCAGGCCTTCTGGCGGCACGCGCAGGAGCCATGAGCGGCATTTCTCTCAGCGTGGCGCAGGTTGTGTTTTTCATCGTGTACTTCGCGCTTGGCTATGCTCTCTACTCGAGCGTTGCAGCCGCGCTTGGCGCGATGACGAACTCGGAGCAGGAGCTGCAACAGCTGAATATGTTCATGATGATGCCGCTCTTCTTATGCATGGGGATGCTGGTGCCAATCGTGACCAATCCTAATTCGATGTTGTCCCGCATCGTCTCAGAGATTCCGTTCTGCGCTCCCCTGCTGATGGAGCTTCGCATCTCGATTTCGATGCCGCAGCCGTGGGAGATTGCTCTCTCGATCGGGTTGATCCTCGTTACGATTTATGCGGTGTTGTGGATCTCCTCGCGCATTTATCGCGTTGGTATTCTGATGTACGGCAAGAAGCCCAATCTCCCCGAGATTCTTCGCTGGTTGAAGTACAGCTAGAGCAGGAAATGCTCTAGCTCCTGGGGAGAGCTTGCATGGAGATCGATTTCGCTGGTGCTGAGGCTGCGATAGAGGCTATTCGCTCGGCGGTGTGCGACTGGCGGGGTGACTGGGATAGCTTCGCTGGCCGGACTCGCTGATCCGAGAGAACACCAGCTACACTTGTCTTAGTGTCTTCATTTACACGAAAACAGAGAGTGCTGCTTGCCATCGTGCCGCCGCTGGTGGCGTTACTGATCCGCGTGGTCGGCTCGACGCTGCGCTATCGCAACGTGAATGCGCCCGGGACGCCGAATGGGGATACGCTGCCTGGGCCTACGATCTTCGCGTTCTGGCATTGCGCGCTGCTGACGTGCGCGCACCGGTTTCGGGATATGGATATTGCGATTCTGATCTCGCGCTCGTTTGATGGCGAACTGATTGCGCGCACGGTGGAGTTCCTAGGCTTTCATGCGGTGCGCGGTTCGAGTTCGCGCGGTGGAGCGTCCGGGCTGCGCGGGATGCAGGAGGCGTATGTGCAGGGGCATCGTTGCGCGTTCACGGCAGATGGACCGATGGGGCCGGCACGGGTTGCGAAGGCTGGGCCGGTGCAACTCGCGGAGCTGACGGGGGCGACCTGGATTGGCGCATATCACGCCGAGCCGGATCGCGCGTGGAGGCTGCGTTCGTGGGACAGCTTCACGATTCCCAAGCCGTTTGCGACGGTGACGTTTGGCTGGCCGGCGTACGTGAAGCCGGAGCTGGAGTTGGTCCAGAAGGCGCTGGATGAGGCCGTGGCGATGACTTCGCGCTGAACGCCTACAATCGTGAGAGCGCATGCTTGTTTCGGAATTTAACTACAGTCTTCCTGAAGATCTGATCGCACAGCGGCCTCCCGAGGTGCGCGGCACGAGCCGGATGATGACGCTCGGTCGTCGCAATGGGGAGTTTGCGGATCGCAGCTTCGCTGATCTTCCGTCGCTGTTGCAGCCGGGCGATCTGCTGGTGCTGAATGACTCGCGGGTGATACCGGCGCGGTTGTTTGCGACACGGTCGGGGCTTACGACGCAGCATAAATCTCCTGCCCCGAGTGGGCATGTCGAGGTGCTGCTGACGCAGCGGCTGGCGGGGTTAGAGGGACAGAACGACTGGTCTGCGCTGGTGCGGCCGGCGAAGAAGGTGCAGCCGGGTGAGACGCTGCTGTTCGCTGCGCCGGGTTCTTCTGAGGCGGTTCTGCGGGCGACGGTTTTGTCTGCGGGAGAGTTTGGCGAGCGTACGCTGCGGTTCGCTGCGGTCGATGATTTTTATGCGGCGCTGGAGCGCATTGGACATTTGCCGCTGCCGCCTTATATTCATCGGCCGAAGGATGAGCCGGATAGCGCGGAGGATCGGGAGCGCTACCAGACGGTGTATTCGCAGCCGCTGGCGAGCGCGGAGGCGCAGGGATCTTCGGCGGCGCCCACTGCGGGGTTGCACTTCACGCCGGAGATTCTGGAGCAGTTGCGGGAGCGAGGGGTGGAGATTGCCACGCTGACGCTGCATGTGGGGCTGGGGACGTTTCAGCCGGTGCGCGCTGAGCGCACGGAGGAGATTCGGCTGCACGCGGAGAGCTATACGATTTCGGCGGCAGCCGCCGATGCGATCAATCGAGCGCGGAAAGAGGGGCGGCGGATTATCGCGGCGGGAACGACCAGCACGCGGACGATGGAGCACGTTGCACGCGAGGCGGAGAGAGCCGGCGCGGGAATTGAGGCGGCCTTCGAGGCGCATTCAGGGAGTACGAGTTTGTTCCTGTCGCCGGGAGCAGAGTTCAAGGTTGTGGGTGGGCTGCTTACGAATTTTCATCTGCCGGAGTCCACTCTCCTGATGCTGGTTTCGGCGTTTGCGGGGCGTGAGCATGTGCTGGCCGCGTATGCGCATGCTGTGGCGGAGCGGTACCGCTTCTTTTCCTACGGCGACTGTATGCTGATTCTCTAGGTGTAGGCCGCAGCATCCAACTGAAAGACGATCATGACGAAACAAAGCGAAAAGCCGCCCATTTATCTGCTCGACTCGATGGCGTTTATCTTCCGTGCATATCACGCGATGCAGAGGTCGCGTCCGATGACGACCCGGACGGGCATTCCGACGGCGGCGACGTATGTCTTCGTGAACATGATTAATAAGTTGCGCGCGGACTTCAAGCCTGAGTATCTCGCGGCAGTGTATGACGTGGGCGCGCCGTTGCTTCGCGATGAACTTGCAATGCAGATGAAGGGCGTGCAGAAGTTCAACATCAAGACGCAGCAGTTCGAGACCATCGAATATGGCGGGTACAAGGCCAATCGTAAGGAGACGCCGCCCGATCTGATCCAGCAGCAGCCGTATATCCGGCGCGCGCTGGAGGCGTTTCGGATTCCGATTTTGTACTACGAAGGGTTCGAGGCGGATGATGTGATCGGCACGCTGAGCCGTCAGCTTTCGGCGCTGGGGCATAAGGTGTTTGTCGTGTCGTCGGACAAGGACATGATGCAGTTGGTGAATGAGAATGTCTCGATGTTGAATCCGATGAAGGACAATCTGATTCTCGATCCGGAGGGAGTGGAGAAGGTGCTCGGCGTGCCGCCGGAACGCGTGGTGGATGTGATGGCGCTGCGCGGTGACGCGATCGACAATATCCCCGGCGCGCCGGGGATCGGCGAGAAGGGTTCGGTTGAACTGATTCAGCAGTTCGGTTCTGTCGAGAGGGCGCTGGATCGAGCGGATGAGGTGAAGAAGAAGACCTATCGTGAGTCGCTCCAGAACAACCGCGACAATATCCTGTTGTCGAAAGAGCTGGTGACGATTGACACGTCGGTGCCGATTGAGTTTTCGCTCGACGCGATGCGCACGCGGCCAGTGGACAATGCAGCGTGCCGCGCACTGTTTACGGAGCTTGAGTTTACGACGATGCTCAAGGATCTTGCGCCGGACGTGGATGCGGTACCGACGAGCTACAACGTCAAAGCGACTGCTGAAGACCTGGCGAAGCTGCTTGCAGAGGCGCGGAAGGCTGGGCACCTTGCGCTGGCCCTGGCTGCGAATACGCAGACGATTGCTGAAGAAATCTCTGCCGATGCGGCGGACCCGAACAGCAACGCCGATGTTGAGGTTGAAGCGGAGCCTGAGCCGCCACGGACGATGTCGCTCTTTGGAGTGCCGGAGCCCGAGGCGGTTCAAAATGCGAAGGAGTTGATGGCTGCCGATGATCCGGCGTGCCGTATCGGGTTGGCTGTAACGTCCGTGCATGCGATTGAGGTTTCGCTGGATACGCGTGGCCTGCGCGAGGCTTTGACTGATGCGACGCTGCCCAAGCAGGTGCATGATCTGAAGGCGGTGCTGCGGGTGCTGGAGCCGCACGGCGTGACGATTGCGGGCGCAATCACCGATGTGATGTTGGAGAGCTATCTGCTGAATCCTACGCATGGCTCGCATACGCTGGTTGATATCGCTGCGCGCTCTACGAGCCGAGCCCTCACGCATCAGCCGACGAAGGAGAATCCAGCGGACCCGAAGCGATTGGCGGAGGCGGCTGCGGCGGTTGTGCGGCTGGCAAAGACGCTGGGCGAACAGATGGCTGAGGCGGCGGTCGCGAGGCCGAAAGAGATGCTGCGCGATGAGCCTGGGCCTGGTGGCGCGGTTACGAAGGAGATGCTCTTCGCGGATACGGCGAAGAGTCCGGCGAGCGGTGCGGTGTCCGAGGTGCGACGGAGTGAGGCAGGCGCGCTCAATGAGCAGTCGACGCTCATAGATGTGTATGAGCATTTGGATCTGCCGCTGGTGCCCGTGCTGCTGCATATGGAGCAGGCGGGTGTGCGGGTCGACAGTGATTTATTGCGTGAGATGAGTTCGCGGCTGGCGGTGACGATCGATGACCTTGCGGAGCGTGTGTATGCAAGCTCGGGGCATCAGTTTAATATCAATTCGCCGAAGCAGCTTGGGGATGTGCTGTTCAACAAGATGGATCTGCCGAAGCCGTTGAAGCATGGCAAGGGCAAGGTGATCTCGACCGCGCAGGACATTCTTGAAGACCTGGCGCAGCACCATGAAGTTCCGGCGCTGGTGCTGGAGTATCGGCAGTTGCAGAAGCTGAAGGGCACGTATCTTGATGCATTGCCGGCGCTCGCGGATGCGAACGGGCGGATTCATACGACGTTCAATCAGGTGGGCACGGCGACGGGAAGGTTGTCGTCGACGAATCCGAATCTGCAGAATATTCCGGTGCGCACGGTGGTGGGACGAGAGATTCGTGCGGCGTTTATTGCGGCTCCGGGAAATCTGCTGATGTCGGCNNCGCACGGGCAAGGATATTCATACGCTCACGGCTGCGGAGGTCTTCGAGGTGGACGCGGAGACGATGGATAAGGAGACGCGCGCGCGGGCCAAGGCGGTGAACTTCGGCATCGTGTATGGGATTTCGCCGTTTGGTTTGGCGGCTCAGTTGGGGATCGACCAGAAGACGGCGAAGGAGTACATCGCACGCTACTTCGAGCGGTATAAGGGTGTTGCTGCGTTTATTGAGCGCACGCTCGAGACGGTGCGCCGCGACCAGTCGGTGCGTACTGCGTTTGGGCGGGTGCGACCGATTCCGGATATCCAATCGCGTAATCCGAATCAGCGTGGATTTGCGGAGCGCACGGCAGTGAATACGCCGTTGCAGGGAACGGCCGCGGACCTGATTAAGATCGCGATGCTACGGATCGATGCGGCGATGCGGGAGCGCGGGCTGCGCTCGCTGATGACGCTGCAGGTGCATGATGAGCTATTGTTTGACGTCGTGCCGCATGAGGTGGAGGAGATGCTGAAGTTGGTGAAGACGGAGATGGAGTCGGCGGCGAGCTTCTCGGTGCCGATTGTCGCCGAGGTTGGGTTGGGCAGGAATTGGCGCGATATTAAGTAGCGGCTAGATCCAAGGATCCGGTCGCTTCGCTTAGACGCCGAGTTCGGAACGGATGGCGTCGGCGATGGCATTGGCGTGGCGGCGCATGGCTTCTTCGCTTTCGGCCTCGATCATGACGCGGGCCAGGGCCTCGGTGCCGGAGTAACGGATGACGACGCGGCCGGAGTCCTTGAGCTCGATCTCCGCGGCGCTGATCTTTTCGACGACCGAAGGTAGAGAGGCGAGTGGGCGCTTTTCCCGGACCTTTACGTTGAGGATGACCTGGGGGAAGTTCTTGAGGTCGGCGATGAGCTGGCCGAGCGTTTTGCCGCTGCGATGGACGAGGTCGAGGACCAGAAGCGCGGTGAGCAGGCCGTCGCCGGTGGTGGCCTTGGCGGGGAAGAGGATGTGGCCGGACTGCTCGCCGCCCAGTGAGGCGCCGGAGTTGCGCATCTCCTCGAGGACGTACTTGTCGCCGACCGGAGCGCGGAGCATGCGGATTCCGGAGCGGGCGAAGGCGGCTTCAAGGCCCATGTTGGACATGGTGGTGGCGACGACGAGGTTGCCGGCGAGTTCGCCGCGGGCCTGGAGGTCGCGCGCGCAGGCGAGCATGACGGCATCGCCGTTGACGACGTTGCCGTGCTCGTCGGCGAAGAGGGCGCGGTCGGCATCGCCGTCGAAGGTGAAGCCCATGGATGCGCCGCTGACCTTGACCTGGGCGGCGACGATCTCGGGATGCAGAGCGCCACAGTGCTCGTTGATGTTGCGGCCGTCGGGCGAGGCGTGCGTGACTTCGACGGTGCCGTGGAGCGACTCGAATAGCTGCGGCGCGACGGAGCTGGCGGCGCCATTGGCGCAGTCGATGACGACGCTGCGGTTGTCGAGGGAGATGCCGGGAACGGCGTCGAGCAGGAAGCGGATGTATTCGGCGCGGTAGGTTTCGTTGACCTCGGGGAGCACGGCGTCGGTTGGGGGGGAAGGGTTGGTGGTGAGGACGCGCGCGATCTCGGATTCGATACTGAGTTCGACTTCGTCGGGGAGCTTGTAGCCGTCGCCGCCGAAGATCTTGATGCCGTTGTCGCGCCAGGGATTGTGCGAGGCGGAGATGACGACGCCGGCGCTGAAGCCATGCTTGCGGGCCAGGAAGGCGATGGCTGGCGTGGTGAGGATGCCGGCGGAGGCGACCCCGGCGCCACCGGCGCGAAGGCCGGCGGCGAGTGTGGCGGCGATCCAGGGGCCGCTCTCGCGGGTGTCCATACCCATGATCACGCGGACGGGCTTGCCGGACTGAGACAGCTTTGCGGCCAGCGCCAAGCCGACTGTGTAGATTGTGCGCTTGTCCAGCGGCGCCTCACCGGCGACCGCGCGAATTCCATCCGTGCCAAACAACTTCCGCATTCTGATCCTTTGTGCGCTTTGATATCCAACTCAGATGCTAGTGGAGGGTGGGGAGGGGGTACCCCCCCTCCCCACCCCTCAATTTGTAAAGTCTCTGGTTGCCATACTTACAGAAAGGTATGTCCGTAAAGTATTCCATTGAGAGAGTTTACGGGTAAAGTATTCATTCCGTTCGGGTTACGCGCGACTGTGGAACCCGAATCGATTTCAAAGCGCTATCTCTATTGTAGCCAGTGGCGCAGGGTAACTATGCCAGGTTTTGGAAAGATTGTTCGCCAGTGTTCATGCGGGTTTTGGTGATTCTGTGAGTTGTGAGGGGTTGACAGGTTTCGGGGAGGGCAAGGCCCGGGGTAGAACAAGCAACGGCAAGAGCAACAACCAATACGGGGGTCCTTCGCTGCGCTCAGGATAACGGCGAAAAACAAACAACGGCAACAGCAACTGCAGAAGCAGGGTGGATTCAAGCT
>PLHC01000119.1 GCA_003138795.1 Granulicella sp.
CAGCCGACTCGCGGATACAAGACTCGCAATAATAAGCGGACGGACGTCTTTATCGTGTCGCGCAGGAACAAGGGCAAGTAAGTAGCTAAGAGATTCAAGAGGGAAGTAAAAGCCACACCAAGTCTCGCACCTGAGAGATTCGTCGTATTCAGCACGGCAGTATCGGAGTTATTTATGTCACGCTCAACGAAGAAGGGCCCGTTCATCGACGCCCACCTGATGATCAAGATCGAGGCGCTGAACGCCGCGAATGACAAGAAGGTCATTCGCACATGGTCGCGCCGCTCTACCATCCACCCGGATATGGTCGGCCATACTATCGCGGTGCACAACGGCCGCAAGTTCATTCCGGTCTATTGCACGGAGAACATGGTCGGACACAAGCTCGGTGAGTTCTCCGCCACACGCACCTTCAAGGGCCACTCCGCGAAGTCTGGCGACACGGCGAAGGGCAAGTAACTCCGCTTTCAGGATTTGTAAGATTTGTAAGTTGTGAAGGACATCGCAATGCATAAAGCAATCGCACCAACGACTCCCGAGTTCCGCGCTGAGGCCCGCTTCCAGCGCTGCAGCCCACAGAAGGCCAAGCTCGTCCTCGACATGATCAAAGGCCTGCGCGTCGAGAAGGCTATCAACACTGTGGCATTCACCAACAAGCGCATCGCGCCGGTGGTGGAGAAGGTGCTGCGTTCGGCCATCCAGAATGCGCAGTATCTCTCCGACGAGAAGGGGCTCGACATTGATGTCGACAACCTCTACGTCAAGACCGCTGTTGCGAACGAGGGACCGCGCATGAAGCGCATCCGCCCCGCTCCAATGGGCCGTGCGTTCCGCTACCAGCGCCGCATCGCGCACATTATCATCACCGTGGCGGAGAAGAAGTCTGCTGCGGCTGAGGTCGAGGCGACGCAGGAGCCGGTGAAGAAGACCGCCGGCAAGCCCGCAGTCAAGAAGGCTGCGGCGAAGAAGGCCGTAGCCAAGAAGAAGGCGCCGGCGAAGAAGGCTGTCGCGGCCAAGTAATTGGCTCGTCAGCACAACGAATTTTGCAGTAGGCAGTTCGCAACANNATCAACCGCGCCGGCTCAACCGGCTATGGTTCAGGAATAGGGAAGCTATGGGACAGAAAGTCCATCCGTACGGATTCCGCCTCGGCGTCAACAAGCCCTGGAAGTCGCGCTGGTTTATCAAGCGCGGCTATGACAAGCTGCTGGTCGAGGACGTCAAGTTGAAGGCTGAGCTTCGCGAGAAGCTGAAGGCCGCCGGTGTCAGCTCGGTCGAAGTCGAGCGTCCCGGCAACAAGCTGCGTCTCATCATCCGCACAGCGCGTCCGGGCATCATCATCGGCCGCAAGGGTGCGGAGATCGACAAGCTGAAGGCCGATATCCAGAAGCGCACCACCCGCGAGGTGTTTATCGACATCCTCGAGGTGAACAAGCCAGAGCTCGACGCTCAGTTGGTGAGTGAGAATATCGCTCTGCAGCTGGAGAAGCGTGTCAGCTTCCGCCGCGCAATGCGCAAGTCGGTTGACTCGGCGCTGCGGTTTGGCTGCAAGGGGATCAAGGTTCGTGTCTCCGGCCGTCTGAATGGCAATGAGATCGCCCGCTCGGAGTGGTATCTGCAGGGCCGTTTGCCGCTGCACACACTGCGTGCGGACATCGACTACGGCTTCTCCGAGGCGCACACCACATACGGCATCATCGGTGTGAAGACCTGGGTTTATCGTGGCGATATCTACGAGCAGAAGAAGCGTCGCGAGCCGGCACCGATCACTACCGGCGCGTTCTAACTTTTGTCGTTATTGCTGGAGCCGTGAGCGACAAAACTCACGAACTTCCAGTATACTTAACAGGTTTGGCCCTGCGTCTGCATCCGGAGACATCTGCGGAGACAGAGACCTCGGCCACACCATCAAAGGAAATTCCTCATGCTTTTACCCAAGAAGGTTAAGTATCGCAAGCAGCAGCGCGGTCGCATGTGCGGCAAGGCGTGGCGCGGCTCCGACATCTCGTTCGGCGACTACGGTCTAAAGGTCCTGGAGTGCGGGTATATCACCGACCGCCAGATCGAGGCCTCACGTATCGCCATGACGCGGTTCATCAAGCGCGGTGGCAAGGTGTGGCTGCGTCTGTTCCCGGACAAGCCGATCACGAAGAAGCCCGCCGAGACCCGTATGGGTAAGGGCAAGGGCGCTCCCGACCACTGGGTCGCGGTTGTTCGTCCTGGCAAGATTCTGTTTGAGATGGAAGGCGTTCCCGTCGAGCTGGCCAAAGAGGCCATGCGTCTGGCGGCACACAAGCTTCCACTGAAGACCACGTTCGTTGTCCGCCCCGGCCTCAAGGTCGAAGTGGCTGCAAAGTAAAGGAAGTTATATGGAAATCGACAAGATCCGCAATCTGAGCGACGAGGAGTTGAAGGGCGAAGAGGCTAAGGCCGCTGAACAGCTCTTCCGCATTCGCTTCGCCAAGAGCCTCGGCAAGCAGGAGGGGATTGGCAAGATTAAGTCCCTCAAGCTCGATATTGCACGCATCAAGACCATCGTGCGTGAACGCCTCAATGAAAATGCGCGTTCGCTCGCAGCGACTGCAGGGAAGGAATAACCATGGCCGATACCACTACCACTACAGCGCCGGCAACCGAGCAAGCTGCACCGCGCCGCAACGAGAAGGTCGGCCAGGTCGTCTCGACCAAGATGCAGAAGACCATCGTTGTCGAGGTCGAGATGCGCAAGGCGCACCCCAAGTACAAGCGCGTTCTGAAGTCCAACAAGAAGTTTTACGCGCATGATGAGCAGAACTCTGCTCGCGTGGGAGATATGGTTCGCATCCGCGAGACGCGTCCCCTGTCGAAGCTGAAGCGTTGGTCGTTGGAAGAGATCATTCGCCGGTCCTCTTTGTCGGCGCTGCCGGATGAGAAGCCGGTCGCAGCGAAGTAGTCGTGTCACCCGTTTTCGTGGCTGCAATAGCAGCTACAGGCACGAGATAGCAACGGCTTCCCGCCGCCAAGCTCTCGGGCTAGCTCCAACTCTCGAGCCAGTTTCAGGCGAGAGCCCGAACCAGGAGAATCATCATGGCAGTACAAATGCGCACAATGCTTGCCGTCGCCGACAACTCGGGCGCCCGCAAGCTCCAGGTCATCCTGCCGCTCGGCGGCGGTCTCGGCAAGAAGGCCGGTCTTGGCGATGTCGTCACGGCGGCCGTCAAGGAAGCGTCGCCCGATGGCACCGTCAAGAAGGGCAAGGTCGTCAAGGCGGTCATCGTTCGCACGCATAAGGAGTATCGCCGTCGCGACGGGACGTATATCCGCTTCGACGAGAATGCGGCTGTCGTGGTCAACGATGCGATGGAGCCGGTCGGAACGCGCGTCTTNNAGACGCGCCAGATCGCCGAGGAAAGAGAGTCACCATGCCGAGTAAGTTCAAGCCGTCGAACGGCAGCAAGTCAAAGATCAAGATCAAGCGGAACGATATGGTTGTCGTGATTGCTGGCAAGAGCAAGGGGCCGAAGCCGCACCGCGTCCTGCGGGTGATCGTGGCCAAGCAGCGCGTCCTGGTTGAGGGCGTCGGCATGATCAAGAAGCATGTGAAGCCCAACCCGCAGAAGAACATCGCTGGGGGCATCCTTGAGCAGGAGGCGCCGATCCACATCTCGAATGTGATGCTGGTCGACTCCGAGGGCAAGGGAACACGCATCGGGTATCAGGTTGAAGGCGACAAGAAGACGCGGATCGCCCGCTCCAATGGCGGCGTGATCGCTGAGAAGAAGTTCAAGAAGTAGTTTTGGATCTGGTTTTGAATTATTGAGCACCCCACGAAACGGTATACAGCGCGAGCTACTCCGGAGCCGTGGAGAAAAGAGAAGAGAAGTCATGGCACGTTTGAAAGAGAAGTATCACAGCGAAATCAAGCAGTCGCTCCAGAAGGAGCTCGGCCTCGACAACGCGATGGCCGTTCCCAGGCTGGAGAAGATCGTCATCAATATGGGTCTGGGCGAAGCGACGCAGAACGTCAAGATCATGGATCCGCTGCTGGCCGACCTGGGCGCGATCGCCGGACAGAAGCCTGTCATCACCAAGGCGAAGAAGTCGATTGCGGCGTTCAAGCTGCGCGAGGGCATGCCCATCGGGGCGATGGTTACACTGCGTGGCGATACGATGTACGAGTTTCTCGATCGCCTGATCTCCGTAGCGCTGCCTCGTGTGCGCGACTTCCGGGGCGTGAGCTCGAAGAGTTTTGATGGACGCGGCAACTATACACTTGGCCTGCGCGACCAGTTGATCTTCCCTGAGATCGACTACGCGAAGGTGGACAAGATCAAGGGAATGAACGTCACCATCGTGACCACGGCGAAGGACGATAACGGAGCCCGTGAGCTGCTCAAGAGCTTCGGCATGCCCTTCCGCCAGGGAGCTTAACTACAACGGACGGCCTGTAAATTCCGGTTGTCTATCGTTTCGAAACAAGGATTTTCAGCAGTAAGATTGAGAGAGTAAAGAGTTATGGCAACCACAGCAAAGCGCGTCAAGGACGCACGTAAGCCGAAGTTCAAGTCCCGTCAGCACAACCGCTGCCAGCTCTGCGGCCGCCCGCGCGCGTTTCTGCGCAAGTTTGGCATCTGCCGCCTGTGCTTCCGCAGCCTCGCTCTGAAGGGCGAGATTCCGGGCGTCGTCAAGTCCAGCTGGTAGTCGCTCGCGACGCCTCCATACACGCTGCAGGCCATCATCGGGTGGCACTCGCGCGTAGCAAAGATCGGCGCCCCGGCGCCACAACCATTCCCGCAGGTTCTCCAAGCCGATCGGCTTGGAGCGAACGGGGGATGAAAGGAAAACGATGAACCTCACCGATCCTGTTGCAGATTTTCTTACGCGTATTCGCAACGCGCACCGCTCCCGCCATCAGAAGCTCGACGCTCCGGCCTCCAAGCTGAAGACCGAGATTGCCCGCATCCTCAAGGAGGAGGGCTACATTGCCAACTACAAGGCCGCCGAAGAGGATGGCCAGAAGGTTCTGCGCGTGTACCTGAAGTATGGCCCGAACAACGAGGCCGTGATCCGCGACCTCAAGCGCATCTCGCGTCCTGGCTGCCGTGTGTATATCGGCAAGGATGAGATCAAGCGCGTCCAGGGCGGTCTTGGCATCTCGATCATGACCACGCCGAAGGGTGTGATGACGGGTCGTCAGGCGCGCCGCGAAGGTGTTGGCGGCGAGATCCTCTGCGAAGTCTGGTAAGTCACTTTTGTTTATGAAGCGCAACGGCCCTCAGGCGAGCCATAATCGCCGGCTGCAGTGGAACGAAGAAGTTTCGAGTTGGTACTCAAAGCTGCACTTCGCGACTCGCAAGCCATGAAGGATTGAAGTCATGTCACGCATCGGCAAGAAGCCCATCACGCTGCCCAAGGGTGTCAAGTACACCGTGGAGAGCAACGTCGTCGTAGTGGAAGGCCCCAAAGGCAAGGTAAACGCTCTGATTCCCGCGGGCATCACGTTCTCGGAGAAGGATGGCGTGCTTACCGTCGAGCGTCCTGACCAGGCACATGCCGCGGTGCATGGGCTGGCGCGTGCACTGGTTTTCAATGCGGTTGAGGGCGTTACGAATGGGTGGAAGAAGGATCTGGACGTGGTTGGTATCGGATACCGCGTTGAGATGAAGGGTAAGGACACGGTCGTGTTCACGCTCGGCTACTCCCACCCGATCGAGTTTCCGCTGCCCAGTGGGATTGAGGTCGCGATCGATCCGAAGCAGACGCACGTTACGATCTCTGGTATCGATCGCCAGAAGGTTGGCCAGGTTGCAGCCGATATGCGTTCGCTGCGCAAGCCCGACCCGTACAAGAACAAGGGTGTTCGCTACTCCGACGAGAAGCTCAAGAAGAAGGTCGGAAAGACGGGCGCCAAGTAAACCGGGCAGGGAACAATGGTCTTTGAACATTGTTCCCTGATCCCCTCAAAGCATTTACCCGAACGTCGTCAGATTATGGCGACGCCTTTAGGAAGGAAGAACTACGATGATCAATCTTCGCCAACGCAACGACATTCGCCAGCGCGTGCATTCGCGCATCCGTGCCAAGATGGCCGGTACCGCCGAGCGTCCGCGCCTCAATGTCTACCGTTCGCTCAACCACATCTATACGCAGCTGATCGACGACGCGAACGGCGTCACGATCGTTTCGGCCTCCACCATGAGCACGAAGGGCACGGAGCGTAAGGCCGGCGGCAACGTCGAGGCTGCCAAGGCTGTCGGCAAGTTGATTGCTGAGCGTGCGGCTGAGAAGGGCATCAATAAGGTAGTTTTCGATCGTGGCGGCTATTTGTATCACGGCCGCATCAAGGCCCTCGCCGATGCCGCTCGTGAAGCCGGACTTGATTTCTAGCCGCAAGCGCTATTTCTAAAGATTTGCTGGGCGCATCGCGCCAGAAGGATTAAGAACAATCATGGCAATGAAGAAGAGACTCGACGGCAACCGGATGAACCTCAAGGATGAGGTCGTCTCCATTAACCGTGTCACCAAGGTCGTCAAGGGCGGCAAGAACATGTCGTTCGCGGCGCTTGTCATCGTCGGCGATCCTGCTGAGGGCGTGGTCGGCTATGGCTCGGGTAAGGCCAAGGAGGTTCCGCAGGCGATCCGCAAGGGCATCGAGGCGGCAAAAAAGAACCTGCTCAAGGTCAATTTGACACACTACACGATTCCGCACGTGGTGCTGGGTCACTTCGGCGCGGGTGAAGTGCTGCTGAAGCCCGCACCCGAAGGCACCGGTATTATCGCGGGCAAGACGGTTCGCGCTGTGATGACCGCCGCGGGTGTGCAGAATGTGCTGACCAAGAGCCTTGGCTCAGCCAATCCGCACAACGTCATCAAGGCGACGTTCGACGCGCTCTCGCAGTTGCGCGACAAGGCAGAGGTTGCTGCGCTACGTGGCAAGTCGATCGACGAACTTTAGAAACAGGGATTAGGGATTAGGGATTAGCGAACAGCTGGTTTCTCTTCAACGATCGCCGGTCTCCAAACGGAGAAGAACAATGGCAAGCGAAAACAAGATCAAGCTTCAATACTTCCGCTCCAAGATCTGCACGCCAGTGAAGCACAAGCTCGTCGTCAAGGGCCTGGGATTCACGCGCCTCAATCAGATCGTCGAGCGCGAAGACACACCGTCGATTCGCGGCATGGTGAATAAGATTCCTCACCTCGTCCGTATTCTCGACTAGCTTTCATTCCGCCTCAATTTCGAGGCCACCACATGCGAGTCGGGCCGCGTCTTTCGAGACAGGGCCGGCGTTAGCGAGGAAATTATGGCACTGAATCTCAGCAATTTGAAGGCGCCCAAGAAGGCGAATGAGAACAAGAAGCGCGTTGGCCGCGGTATGGGCTCGGGTATGGGTAAGACCTCGACTCGTGGCCACAAAGGGCAGGGATCGCGCTCTGGCTCCAGCCTGATGCGCGGTTTCGAGGGCGGCCAGATGCCGCTGCACCGCCGCTTGCCCAAGCGCGGTTTCACAAATATCTTCCGCGTGGAGTACGCCGTCCTCGGGCTTGACACCATTGCCGAGCTCAACGAGAGCGAGCTTACGCTGGAGAAGCTCACCGAGCATGGCATTCTGAAGAAGCGCAATGGCCTGGTGAAGGTGCTCGCGAACGGTGAGCTCAAGTCCGCCGTGACGGTGCATGCACACAAGTTCTCGAAGGCTGCACAGAAAGCCATCGAAGCGGCCGGCGGCAAGGCCATCGTTATCGGCGGCGAGGTTGCTCCCGCAGCGTAAGGGACCAGGCCGGGGCTAAGCGCCTCGGCCTATTTTGCTTCTCCGCTTACGCGTAGAATATTGTTCAAGAACTTCAGCAGAGCTTTCGCACCAGACAATCTGGCCTAGCGGCGCTCAGCTCCAATCCTCGGTCCAAGGCCTCACACATCGATGCTCGAGAAATTCCTCAACATCTTCCGCATTCCAGATCTGCGCAAGCGTATCGGGTTCACACTCGGCCTGCTCGCGGTCTATCGTCTGGGCGCTCACATCCCCACGCCCGGCATCGACGCTGCGAAGCTCGCGCAGTTCTTCAATCAGAACGCCGGTGGAGCGCTTGGGTTGCTCGATCTGTTCAACGGCGGCAACCTGCGCAAGCTGACGGTCTTCGCCCTCGGCATCATGCCGTACATTACCGCGTCGATCATCTTCCAGCTGCTTACCGTAATCTATGAGCCGCTGGCGAAGCTGCAGAAGGAAGGCGAGCTCGGACGCCGCAAGATCACACAGTGGACCCGCTACGTAACGGTTCTTCTTGCCGTGGTGCAGAGCTTCTTTATTGGGCTCACACTGACCAGCACGCAGACCGGCGAATCAATGGTGACCATGAGCAAGGGTTCATTCCTTCCCCTCTGCGTGATCACGCTCACTGCCGGAACCGCCTTCATCATGTGGCTGGGCGAGCAGATTACCGAGCGCGGCATCGGGAACGGCATGTCGCTGTTGATCTTCACCGGCATCGTCGTGGGACTTCCGCGCGGCATAGCGGACCTCTACCAGAAGGCCGCAACCCAGGCATGGGGCGGCTTTACCCCGATTGCGATCGTCCTGCTCATCGCCATGATGGTCGCGGTTGTTGCGTTCATTGTCTACGTAGAGCGCTCTGAGCGCCGGATTCCGATTCAGTCGGCTAAGCGCATGGTCGGCCGCCGCATGACGCAGGCCTCGAACAGCTTCCTACCGCTCAAGGTGAACTCGGGCGGTGTGATGCCGGTCATCTTTGCGGCCTCGATTCTTTCGGCACCGCTACTTCTGGCCAACATCAGCCTATTCGGTTCAGGTCCTCTGCGCGACACCAGCTTCCTCGGGCCGATCTTCCGTGCTCTTGGGCCGGCAGAGCCCTGGTATGTGGTGCTGTACATCGCGGCGATCATCTTCTTCGCCTACTTCTACATCTCGATCATCTTCCGTCCCGACGACATCGCGGACAACATGCGCAAGTACGGCAGCTTTATCCCTGGCATTCGCCCCGGTAAGCGTACGTCGGACTTCATCAACGATGTGCTCACGCGTATAACGCTGGTGGGTGCGGTGTACCTGGTCGCTATTTCGATCATTCCGATGTTCCTCATCTCGGGTATCCACTTTAACCATCTGTGGCTCATAGGGCACTTCTTTGACAGCCTGCCCGCGTGGACGACCAATGGTCTCGGCCTAAACTTCTACTTCGGCGGCACTTCGCTGCTGATTGTTGTCGGGGTTGCGATGGATACTGTGCAGCAGGTCGAAGCACAGCTCATCATGCGCCACTACGATGGTTTTTCACCGAAGTCCGGACGCATTCGCGGCCGCCGCAGTTGGTAATCGCTCTCAGCCTTCTTGCACGATGCAGGTACCCAGGTCTGGAGTCTCAGACCTGGGTTTTTACTGAGGGCGTAGATGTAAGGAAGTAGAAACGTTTTGTCGGTTGTGTCCATGCCCAAGCCTCTTTTCAACTCGAGCGGCCTTCTTCCCGGCCCGGTGCTGCTGCTGGGCGCCCCAGGTGTGGGTAAAGGCACGCAGGCCAAGCGGCTCATGGATGAGTTCAGCATCCCGCAGATTTCGACTGGGGATCTGCTCCGCGAGCATCGCAAGAACCAGACGCCGCTGGGCATGTTGGCTGATGACCTTATGTCGAAGGGCCAGCTTGTCCCAGACGACATGGTCAATCAGATGGTCGCGACGCGGCTCACTGAGCCCGACACCAAACACGGCTACATCCTCGATGGGTTTCCCCGCACGCTCAACCAGGCTGAGTGGCTCGATCATCAACTGATTGGTCATCCGCTGCCGGTCGTAGCAGTAAACATTGTGGTGCCCGAGCGCGACCTCCTCGAGCGCATTACCGGGCGTCTAAGCTGCCCGGTCTGCGGCACGATCTACAATATTTACTCTGAGCCGCCGAAGCGGCCCGGCATCTGCGATCGCGAGGGCGCGAAACTCATCCAGCGCACGGACGACACGGAGCCCGTCTTCCATGAGCGCATGAAGGCGTTCCAGTCGAAGACCGCGGCAGTCATTGAATACTATCGGTCACACGGCGGTCGCTTCGCTGAGATCAATGGGAACCTCCCTGTCGATGAGGTTACGCAGTCAATTCGTGCGACGCTGTTCCGGTTGCGCCATCACGCGGAGTCCTAAAGGACACCGCAGTCATTGGATTACTCAACTATGGCTATTCTGATCAAATCCCCCGCTGAGATCGAAAAGATGCGCATTTCGGGCATCGCTCTGAGCAAAGTGCACGATGCAGCCAAGGCTGCGGTGCGGGTTGGCGCTACGACGATGGACCTCGAGCGCGCGGCCGTTGCCAAGATGGAAGAGCTCGGCGTGAAGTCAGCCTTCCTCGGGTATCACGGCTATCCGGCAGTGCTTTGCACCTCGGTTAACAATGAGGTCATCCACGGCATTCCCAACGAAAAGCATGTGCTGCATGAAGGCGACATCGTATCTGTCGATTGCGGTGTTATCGTCGATGGCTACTATTCCGACTCCGCGGTTACGCATCCGGTCGGGAAGGTTACGCCAGCGGTCGAAAAGCTGCTTCGCGTCACCGAGGCCTCGCTGTACGCCGGCATCGATAAGGCGGTGGTCGGCGGGCGACTGTTTGATATCTCTCACGCAGTGCAGGTCATGTGCGAGGCTGAGGGCTATGGTGTGGTGCGTGAGTTCGTCGGCCATGGCATCGGCAAGAGTATGCACGAAGACCCGCAGGTCCCGAACTACGGCGACCCTGGCAAGGGCCCGCGGCTGAAGGCGGGTATGGTGCTCGCGATCGAGCCGATGATTAACATGGGCTCAGCCGAAGTGAAGGTCCTCGAAGATGGCTGGACGGCCATTACCGTCGACGGAAGCGTCAGCGCGCACTTCGAGCACACCGTCGCAATTACGAACGATGGCCCGGTCATCCTCACGCTCTAAAAGCAATTGCCTGTTGTGGGCCCGGCGCTACGACCAGGTGGTGGTGCGAAGTTAGGTGATGGTGCGAAGACCTACGGTCTCTCTTTGAGAAACTTTCCAATCTCTGCAAACTCATCTTTACTCAACCGGAACGTGGCTGCCGGTAGCACGCCGTCAACCTGCCCGGCGCTGCGTCCGCCGACGATGGCCGCAGTGACAGCTGGATTGTGCAATGTCCATGCGATGGCGACTACTCCCGGCTCCACGCCGCGCCGCTTGCCGATGCCGCGCAGTAGTTCAACGAGGTCAAGGTTGCGCGAGATCTGTGGTTCCTGGAATTGCGGGGTGTTGCGGCGGAAATCGTCCTGCGGCATCTTCGCGATGCGCTCCTTGGTCATCGCGCCGGTGAGCAGGCCAGACTGCATTGGCGAGTAGTTGATCACTCCGATTGCGTGCTTTTGACAGAACGGCAGGATCTCCGCTTCATTCGAGCGGTTGATCATCGAGTAGGGCGGCTGGAGCGAGGTGATCGGCGCAATCTTCAGTGCGCGCTCCATTTGCGAGACGTTGAAGTTCGATACGCCGATGTAACGGACCTTGCCCTCGCGCTGTAGCTCGGCCATGGTGGTCCAGCCCGCTTCGATCTCCTCGTCGGGTACGGGCCAGTGGATCTGATAGAGGTCGATGACGTCGACGCCGAGTCGCCGCAGGCTGCCCTCGACCTCCTGGCGAATCTTCTTTAACGTCTGAACGATCTTGCGATCTTCGCCCCATGTCATCGCACACTTGGTGAAGATGTAGGGCTTCGCGCTGGCTGACTTCAATGCGCTACCGACGACTTCTTCCGAGTGGCCGAGCCCATACACTGCCGCCGTATCGATCCAGTTGACACCCGCGTCCAGCGCGCGGTGAATCGCCTCGATCGACTCCTTGTCTTCCTGTGGCCCCCACGCGAATTGCCAGTCGCCGCCGCCGATTGCCCAGGCGCCGAAGCCGATCGCTGTCAACTGCAAGTCTGAGTTGCCGAGTTGCTTCGTGCTTCCAAGGACGTGCGTGCGATTGGGTGTATTCAATGAGCTGCTCATGAATTCATTGGATGCAATCGGGAGCGCCCAGGCTTCACGGATAGGCATCCAACGGAATGATCCGATGAAATACAGCGCGTCAACCGCATTCAGGGCTGCATCTTAAGCGGTAGAGATTGAATTCAGGCGGCAAGAGCTAAATGCGCGCAGCAAATCCAGACCGAGTGAGGGCGAGTCATTATCACCGGTGCGGGATTTGCGGGTATTACTGCTGCACCGCGTAGGCAAGCTGCCCGTCGACGTCACGATCATCGACCGTAAGAACCATTACGGATTTCAGCCTCTGCTGTACCAAGGGAATTGCCAGCATCCTGCTACGGAATGCGGAAGACAAACCCTGTGCTGAAGCCGAGCACGCGCGCTGCGGGAATGGGTGTAGTGTCGCTGTCGTAGATGGCACTGCTAATCGTCGTCACCGAGCCGTAGCTTATCTCCACGATTCGCCAGTCCACGTGCTTGTTGAGCGATTTGTCGACGCCACCGTAGATGCCGTACTGGAGCTTTTCAATGTGTGCGGCGCTCAACGGTGATTTGGTTCTGCCCGCGCCCACGGAGAACTGGGCGTACGGCTTCAAATTGTAGGCCATTGGCTTGGCGGCTAGACGGGGGCCGACCATAAAGCTGTTCAATGACGCGTTGTTGCCGTGCTGAATCGCATCGCGCACGTCCACGCTGACGTCCGCCTTCGCATAGTGGGCAAACTCGTAGTAGCCGCCGAAGTCGACTCCTCCGAATATCCGTGAGGTTGCATTGTCACCGAGAAACGCGAACGGCCCGGTATCGGGGGTACTGATACTCACGCGGCTGACTACGGGGTTGAAGTAGAGGCCGATCTGGGCATGAGCAGCAATGGTCGTAAGAGCCAAAGCGAAAGCTGGAACAAGAAACCGCAATTTCATCGAGTAACGATCCTCAAAAGATAAACCCTGAGTCCTGCCCGCAAGCAAGCACAGATAGTAGTCTAGTTCCACAAGCCGGGTACGTCCTAATCCGGCGGCTACGAAAAAGCGGCAGCCATAAGCTGCCGCTCTTCTGCGGTGCTTGCAGTAGGGGTTAAACCGCTGCTGTCTCGCGGACGGTCACAGGTGTAAGCCAGTTGTAACGGTCTTCCGCCAAGCCATTCACGATGTTGAAGAATGCCTTGTGCAGCGCTGTGGTGATTGGCCCCATTGTTCCGTCGCCAACCATGATGCGGTCGACAGAGCGCAGGTGGGTCACCTCTGCTGCCGTGCCGGTAAAGAACGCCTCGTCGCAGATGTACAGCATTTCGCGAGGCATCGCCTGCTCGACAACAGGGATACCCATCTGGCGGGCCAGCACGAGGATTGAGTCACGCGTAATTCCGTTCAAAACCGAGTTTGCCAGCGGTGCGGTGTAGATCGTTCCTCCGCGAATCACGAAGAGATTTTCGCCTGAGCCCTCGGAGAGATAGCCGTTGGTGTCGAGCGCAATGCCCTCCGCATAGCCATTGACCTCGGCCTCCATGCGGATCAACTGCGAGTTCATATAGTTCGCGCCAGCCTTCGCGAGCGAGGGCATCGTGTTTGGCGCCAGTCGGCTCCAGCTGGAAACGCAGACATCGGCACCGGCGTTTCCAGGCATGTACTTGCCCCAGGGAAAGTTCGCAACGTAGACCTCAACGGGCGACTTGAGCGGATTGACGCCGATCTCGCCATAGCCGCGGAAGGCGATGGGCCGGACGTAACACGGGGCGACGCCGTTGGCCTCAACCACATCGATCACCGCGGCATTCAATTGCTCCAGAGAGTAGGGCAGCGGCATGCGGTAGATCTTCGCCGAGTGGATCAGGCGCTGCATATGCTCGTTCAGCCGGAAGATTCCAGCGCCGCCGGGCTGCGTGTAACAACGAATGCCTTCAAATACCGAAGAGCCATAATGCACTACATGGCTCATCACATGAATGTTGGCCTTCTCCCAGGGAATCAACTGGCCATTGTGCCAGATATTCTTGGTTGTCTCGATTGGCATACCTTCTCCTTGCTTTCGAAAATTATACGTTGCGGCCCAGACGCCAGCACTGTGAACAGAATGTGACTCGCCGTTCCGCGCGGCAACCTACCCATCATGAAAGAATCAAATGATTATGTTTGCCCCCCACACTGCCGCTCTCACGCATCTGGAGGGGTCGATCTACGTTCGATTCTCGTTGCTTGCGCTCAGCTCGATCTTCTTTCTCGTCGACCCCTTTGCTGCACTGCCGACCTTTCTCGCCGTCACCGCAGGGCAGGACAACGCCAAGCGCATTCGCACGGCCCGCAAGGCATCGCTGACGGCGTTTGTCATTCTTACCGCCTTTGCTATCGCAGGCACGTATATCTTCCGGCTCTTCGGGATCACGCTGCCCGCCTTTGAGATCGCCGGCGGCATCATCTTGCTGCTGATCGGCCTGGATATGCTTGAGGCGAAGCGCTCGCCCACGCAGGAGTCCAGCGACGAAACGGTCGCAGCCGCCACCAAGGACGACGCAGGGATTGTGCCCATGGGCATTCCGATGCTTGCCGGCCCGGGTGCGATTACGTCGGTGATGGTGCTGGTTGGCCAGGCGCACCAGTCAGAAGGCTACTGGCAGATGGCCGCGATCTTTGGAGCGATTGCCATCACGGCCGCTATCTGCTACCTGGTGCTCGGCAGCGCGACGCGCGTGGCCAGTGCTCTTGGCGAGACGGGTATTCGCATCCTGATCCGGGTCATGGGCCTGCTGTTGGTTGCGCTTGCGGTGCAGTATTTCGTCAATGGCCTCGCCGACCTGGGCGTTCTGGCCAGACCGGGGATTGGCTGAAACCCGGTGCACACCCGGCTCCTACCCGCAGTGGTCTGCCGGGCTTACACCTAATGGACCAACAGCGCCGACGCGGCTGCTGCGAGGCCAACCAGTCCAAGCAGAAGACCGAGGATGAAGTACGTGTGCTGGCGCGTTAGCAGGGTGATGGAAGATAGGACCACGGCGATCTCCAGCAGCGCTTCGCCGAGATCGTAGCGGTCTGCTCGCCGCTCTGCCTGGCTGACTTCATGCTCCAGATCCTGAGCCTTTTGCTGCTCATCGGCGAGTTCCTGATTCCACTTCTGCATGTGGGCTTTGTACTCGGCGAGCTTCTTCTGGACGCCGGCGTTATTGGCGCTGGGCTGCAGCGACAATAAATCCGCGGTTGTACTAACTTGCTCCTGGCGGATCTTCTTGGCCTGATACAGGTTCCACTGGTCTGCGGCGCGGGTCTGCGCCAGCACGGCTTCGGTATGGGTGCGATGACCCAGAACCGTCACCATCGCTACCAACACAGCGAGAACACTGATCGCCAGCGATACACGGCGCATCCCGCTCTCGCCGCCCTCGCGCATCTCTTTGGAGAACTCATCGATTTCGGTAGCTTCCATAGTGAGAAGATTCTATCCGAGTCATGTGATTCAAGGGATTAGGCTGGTTTTCCACTGCTATCCACAGGGGCGGGGTTGCGCTTCTGGCAAGGCCTTGATACTCTCAGGGAGTCGCAAGTGAGTCGCGACGGAAATAAACCCCTGAGGTTGCGCAAAGCAACTAAGTGCGATACTCTGGGTGAGCACGAGAAACAAATGCTTCGCGCCGGAGCCCAGTACGGGTGATGTTGGCAAGTCGGAGCGCAGTCCAAGCGTTTGAACGCGGTGTAAGAGCTCTCGAAGCCGACCGTACCAAGCCCAAGCCACTGCAGCAAATCCCAAGGCGAAAGCCGAAGGGAATCAGAAGCTTAGAGCTTCGCGCCTCGATTTCGAGTCGTATAGTTGTTTTGACATTTTGCGCTGTTGCCAGTCGCTGCAAAGCACCTTCGAGAAAGTCGAAGAAAGCAGTTGACAAGCGAAGCGAACTTCGATAGTCTTAGAAAGTTCGCGCAAAACACTGCAGCGAGGCCGGTGAGTAAAGAAAAGACGCTTTACCCGGACACTCCCCAGTTCAAACAGCGCAATCAAGTTCGAGGACGCAAACCTGTGGCTTTGCCCAGAGTTGGTCCTTGATCCAAAACTGTCCGCTTAGGCGAGAGCAGTCAGGATCTTTGACAACATAGTTGAACGTGCCAGTCGTGAGANNACCAAGATTAAACGAGAGTTTGATCCTGGCTCAGAATCAACGCTGGCGGCGTGCCTAACACATGCAAGTCGCACGAGAAAGGGACTTCGGTCCTGAGTACAGTGGCGCACGGGTGAGTAACACGTGAATAATCTACCTCCGAGTGGGGAATAACTAAGAGAAATCTTAGCTAATACCGCATAACACTTACGAGTCAAAGCAGCAATGCGCTTGGAGAGGAGTTCGCGGCAGATTAGTTAGTTGGCGGGGTAATGGCCCACCAAGACGATGATCTGTATCCGGCCTGAGAGGGCGCACGGACACACTGGAACTGAAACACGGTCCAGACTCCTACGGGAGGCAGCAG
>PLHC01000059.1 GCA_003138795.1 Granulicella sp.
TTGTTGTGCTGGGACGATCCGGCAATCATAAACATGATCAGCCTAGTCGTTGCAGTTGTCTAGTTGGGTCCTGCGCGGACGGCGGGGGCTTCGCGTGTTGGCGGTGGGGTGCGTGGGTGGCGCGGAGGAGGTGGGTGGTTGTCTGGGTGGGGTGGTGGTCGCGAGCCTGCGGCATTGTGCATCTGAATAGGAGATGCGAGGTGGGCGAATGAGGCTTATGGATGGAGTTGATATGAAGAATGCGGCCAAAACGGTAGCGGTGGTGGGGGCGTGGGCGGTGGGTGCGAGCATGGTTTCGGGATGCGTCGCGGGTGGGTATTCGGGGATGGGCGGAGGCGGGATGAGCGGAGGGTATATGGGCGGAGGGTATATGTGGCCGGGTGGGGTGGTGCTTTTGCTGGTGGTGGTGCTGGTGGTGGTACTGCTTCGGCGACGCTAGGTCGTCCTGCGCGGACGGCGGGGGGCTTCGCGTGGTGGGGGTGGGGGTATTGGTGACGTGGAGGAGCTTACGGATAAATGCGGTTTAGGGTTCTGGGGAAGGGGATGGTTTCGCGGACGTGTTCTAGGCCGCAGATCCAGGCTACGCAGCGCTCGATGCCCATGCCGAAGCCGGAGTGGGGGACGCTGCCGTATTTGCGGAGGTCCAGGTACCACTGGAAGGCTGCGAGGGGGAGGTTGTGCTGCTCGATGCGGGATTTTAAGAGGTCGTAGTCGTCTACGCGCTGCGAGCCGCCGATGATTTCGCCGTAGCCTTCGGGGGCCAGGACGTCGACGCAGAGAGCCTTGGTGGGGTCGAGGGGGTCGGGCTGCATGTAGAAGGCCTTGACCGCGGCGGGGTAGCGGTGGACCATGACGGGCTTGTCGAATTGAGAGCTGATATAGGTCTCGTCGGGGGAGCCGAAGTCGTCGCCGTAGGTGTGGGCGGTTTCGATGAGGCCGCGGGCGTGGGCGTCGACGAGCATGGCGTGGGCTTCGTCGTAGGTGAGGCGCGGGAACCCACTTCGTGGGGATTTACCGCCTTCGGCGTGGCCCGCTGAGGAAGTGGTGGTGGGGGCGGGCGTGGTTGAAAGGGGCGCGGCGGTAGGGGTGATGTCAGCACCCTCGGGGCCCTTCGACTCCGCTGCGCTGCGCTCAGGATGACAGGCTTCAGCGGTAGAGGTTGGGGCGATGACGGCTTCTAGTTTGGTGATGTCTTTGCCGATGAGCTTGAGGTCGGCGCGGTGGGTCTCGAGGACGCGCGAGACGATGTGCGTGAGGAAGGACTCGGCGAGCGACATGAGGCCGTCGAGGTCGAGATAGGTGACCTCGGGCTCGATCATCCAGAACTCGGTGAGGTGGCGGCGGGTCTTGGATTTTTCGGCGCGGAAGGTGGGGCCGAAGCTGTAGACTTTGCCGAGAGCCAGGGCGGTGGCTTCGATGTAGAGCTGGCCGGATTGCGTGAGGTAGGCCTTGTCGTCGCCGAAGTAGTCCATCTCGAAGAGCTCTGAAGTCCCCTCACACGCATTGGGAGTCAAGATGGGGGGATCGGTGCGGAAGAAGCCGTTGGTGTCGAAGTACTCGGCGGCCGCGCGCTGGATGGTGGCGCGGACGCGGAGGATGGCCGACTGGCGCGGAGTGCGGATCCAGAGGTGGCGGTGCTCCATGAGGAAGTCGACGCCGGCTTCCTTGAGCTGGATGGGGAAGGGGGTTTCGTCGGGGATGCGCTGGGTGATGGAGATGTCGTCGACGTCGAGCTCGAAGCCGGAGGGGGCGCGGGAGTCGGCGCGGACGCGGCCGGTGACGACGAGGGAGGACTCGAGGGTGAGGGTCTTGAGGGTCTCGAATACGCGCTCGGGGACGGCGGCTTTGGGGACGATGCCCTGGATGGTTCCGGTGCCGTCGCGGAAGGTGGGGAAGAGCAGCTTGCCGGAGGAGCGGAGGTTGTAGAGCCAGCCGCGCAGGGTGATGGATTGGCCTTCGTGCTGGCCGATTTCGGCGATGGTGGTGACGGGAGCGGCGGGCGTGGCTGGTGGCGTGGCTGGAGTCGACATGAGGACTCCAGTTTACGCGGGCGGGGTTGTCTTGCGGCGCTCGCGTGGCGTAGCGTCGGAGGGATAGGAGCAACGACGGATGATGGCAGCGGATAAGGGTCTGGGGAGGATGTGCGGCTTGGTGAAGACAGGGGCGATGGTTGGGGCGTTGGCGGTGAGTGTGAGTGGCGTGGCTGGCGCGCAGGGTGGGGCATCGAGCGATGGGTTGGCGTTTGGGCCGGCGAATCCGTTCTATGCGGCGAGTGCGCTGCCGTTCCAGGCTCCGCCGTTCGACAAGATCAAGGACGCGGATTACCAGCCGGCGATCGAGGCGGGGATTGCGCAACAGCTCGCGGAGACGGAGGCGATCGCGAATAATCCGGCGGCGCCAACGTTTGAGAACACCCTGGTTGCGATGGAGAGGTCGGGGCAGTTGCTGACCCGCGTCACGCTGGTGTTCGAGGGGATTACGCAGGCGAATACAAATCCGACGCTGCAGAAGGTGCAGGAGATTGTGACGCCGAAGCTGACGGCGTTGCAGGATGCGATTTATCTGAACAGCAAGCTGTTTGCGCGCGTGCAGACGCTGTATGACGAGCGGTCGACGCTGGGATTGGATGCGGAGTCGCTGCGCTTGCTGGAGTACGACTACCAGGAGTTTGTGAAGGGCGGGGCGAAGCTCAACGACGCGGACAAGACGAAGCTGAAGAAGCTGAACGAAGAGGAGGCCGTGCTGTCGAATGCGTTTACCAACAAGCTGCTGGCAGGGACGAAGGCGGCGGCGTACAGCACGACAGACAAGGCGACGCTGGCGGGGTTGAGCGAAGCGCAGATGGAGGCGGCTACGCTGGCGGCGAAGGAGCGTGGGCAGCAGGGCTATGTGATTCCGCTGCAGAATACGACACAGCAGCCGGATCTGACGTTCCTGAGCGATCGCGCGGCGCGGAAGGCGATGTTTGAGGACTCGTGCACGCGGACCGAGCGCGGTGGCGATAACGATACGCGGGCGACGATTGCGCGGGTGGCGCAGGTGAGGGCGGAGAAGGCGCAGTTGTTGGGTTTCCCGAACTATGCGGCGTGGACGCTGCAGGACCAGATGGCGAAGACTCCGGAGACGGCGCTGAAGTTTATGGATGCGCTGGTGGCTCCGGCGACGGCGAAGGCTCGGGGTGAGGGTGATGAGATTCAGGCGCTGATTGGTTCACAGAAGGGCGGATTCAAGCTGCAGCCATGGGATTGGAATTTCTACTCGGAGCAGGTGCGCAAGGCGAAGTATGACCTGGATGAAGCGCAGGTGAAGCCGTACTTCGAGTTGAATCGCGTGCTGCAGGATGGGGTGTTTTATGCGGCGCACGAGCTGTATGGAATCAGCTTCAAGGAGCGCAAGGATATTCCGGTGTATGAGCCGGATGTGCGGGTGTTCGAGGTGTTCGATGTCGATGGCAAGCCGCTGGCGCTGGCTTACTTCGACTACTTCAAGCGCGATAACAAGGATGGCGGCGCGTGGATGAGCGAGTTTGTCGGGCAGTCGAAGCTGCTGGGCAGGCTGCCGGTGATCTACAACGTGGCGAACTTCCAGAAGCCTGCTCCGGGGCAGCCAACGCTGATCAGTTTCGACGATGTGACGACGATGTTCCATGAGTTTGGGCATGGGCTGCATGGGATCTTTGCGGACACGGAGTATTCGAGCTTGTCGGGGCCGAATGTGCCGCGGGATTTTGTGGAGTTTCCGTCGCAGTTCAATGAGCACTGGGCGAGCTATCCGCAGGTGTTCAATCATTTTGCGCGGCACTACAAGACGGGTGAGCCGATGCCCGCGGAGTTGGTGGCGAAGATCAAGAAGGCGGCGAAGTTCAACCAGGGATACAAGGTGACCGAGGCTCTGGCGGCCGCGCAGTTGGATATGCAGTGGCATACGCTTCCGGCGAATGCACCGCTGCAGGATGTCGACGTGTTTGAGAAGGAAGCGCTGGCGAAGACGAAGCTGGATCTGGCAGCGGTGCCGCCGCGGTATCGGTCGAGCTACTTTCTGCACATCTGGGCGAATGGGTATGCGGCGGGATACTACGCGTACTCGTGGAGCGAGATGCTGGATGATGACGCGTACCAGTGGTTCGAGGACCATGGCGGGCTGACGCGGGCGAATGGCGATCGGTTGCGGAAGATGGTGTTGTCGCGCGGTAATACAGAGGATTTGCAGAAGATGTATTCGGCGTGGCTGGGCGCGGAGCCGACGACGGGGCCGATGCTGAAGCACTTAGGACTGGTGGAGGATCGGTCGGAGAAGTAGCGACAGTGGAGGGTGGGATGCGAGTTGTGATGCGCCTGCGAACCCCACCCATGACGATGAAGATGTCATGAATGGGGCACCCGGATTCCTGTAGGTGGCCAACCGCAAGGATGGTCGTTAGTAGCCGGCGGCTTTGCCGAAGGTGTGGCGTTTGTCCTGGCCGCCGGTGAGTTGGCCGTGCTTTTCTCCGGGAGGGACGAGGGGGTCGACTTCGATTAGTTCGTTGTCGCCCCAGGTGCCGGGACTCTTTTCGTCGAACTCGGACTGACGCTGGGTGATGTAGCCGGTGGCCTTGAGGGCGTCGATGGTGGGGATGGGGAAGGCCTTTTCGAATTGCAGGACGTCGGGGAGGTATTGGTGGTGGAAGCGGGGGGCGTCGGCGGCGGCCTGGATGTCGAGGCCGTTGTCGACGATGCTGATGAGGTCGTTGGCGACGGTGGTCATGATGGTCGAGCCGCCGGGGGAGCCGAGGACCAGGCGTAGTTTGCCGGGGGTGGTGGCGCCGTGTTTGCCGACGATGGGTGGTTCGCTGACGATGGTGGGCGTCATGCAGGAGAGTGGGCGCTTGCCGGGAGCGATGGCGTTGGCAGGGCCTTGAATGAGGCCGAAGGCGTTGGGAACGCCCTGCTTGGAGGCGAAGTCGTCCATCTCGTCGTTGAGGAGGAAGCCGAGGGGCGAGACGGTGATGCCGGAGCCGAAGCCGAAGTTGAGGGTATAGGTGCTGGAGACGGCGTTGCCGTCGGCGTCGACGACGGAGAAGTGGGTGGTCTGGTTGGATTCGTGGGGTGCGGGGTCGCCCTTGGGGGGCTCGGGCAGGAAGCCGGCGGGGCGGACGAGGGTGGCGGAGGGGCTGGGCGCGATGGGGTCGATGGTTTTGCGCCAGGCGGCGGCGTAGGCGGGCGAGGCCAGCTGGGCGAGAGGCATGGTGTTGAAGTCGGGGTCGCCGAGGTAGTCGCCGCGATCCATGTAGGCGCGGCGGAAGGCCTCGGTGATGATGTGGATCTGTGCGGGCGAGCGGTCTGGACCTAGCCTGGGGAGGTCGTAGCCGCTGAGGATGTTGAGGATTTCGATGAGGGCGATGCCGCCGGAGCTGGGTGGGGGCGAGGTGAGGACCTCGAGGCCGCGGTAGGTGCCGATGAGCGGGGCGCGCTCCTTGACCTGGTAGGCGGCGAGATCCTGGGCGGTGATGAGGCCGTGGTGGGCGGACTCGAAGGCGGCGATCTGGGCCGCGAGTTTGCCGCGGTAGAAGTCGGAGGGGTCGGCGGCGATGCGGACGAGCGTGTCGGCGAGTTCAGGTTGCTTGAAGGTGTCGCCGGGTTTGTAGAGGTCGCCGTCGCGCTGGAAGATGCGGCGCGAGGTGGGGAACTGGGTGAGGAGTGGGGAGTGGAGGGCGCGGGCTTCGTCGGCGGTGAGGACGTAGCCGTCGCGGGCGAGGCGGATGGCGGGCTGCATGACGCGGGCGAGACTGAGGCGGCCGTAGTGCTGCTCGGCGTAGGTGAGGCCGGCGACGGTGCCGGGGACGCCCGAGGCCCTGGAGCCGACGGTGGAGAGCTTGGGGATGACGTTGCCCTGGGCGTCGAGGTACATGTCGGCGCTGGCGGCGGCGGGGGCCTTCTCGCGGTAGTCCAGGAAGGTGGGCTGGCTGTGGCCGAGGGCGGCTTGTCCCATGCCGCGGGCACCGCCGGGGCGGATGAGCATGAAGCCGCCACCGCCGATATTGCCGGCGGCAGGGAAGACGACGGCGAGGGCGAAACCGACGGCTACGGCTGCGTCGACGGCATTGCCGCCGGCACGGAGGATTTCGACGCCGGCGTCGGTGGCGTCGTGGTGGATGCTGACGACCATGGCGTGGTCGGTGCGGACGGGTGGGATGGGGGGCAGTGGCGCGGGCTGGGTTTGCGTGCCCGATTGGGCCGTGGCCGTGAGAGTCGCCATCGTTATAGCCATTGTGGCGACAAGGCTACGGCGCAGAGAGTTCTTCATTGATCACTCCAGGTGCTCCGCAGGGTGCATCCGCGTACGGGGTGTTCCTACGTTATACGAGGTGCGAAAACTTTCGAAACGAATGACGTTGTCAGGGCCAGGGGGTTGGTGGTGGCAATGCTGGTGAACCCGGGATGAGATTCTGGCGCAGGAGAAGAACCGACCTGCAATTTGGTGCACAGCAGGCGGGATGGCCCTGAATCGTTGATCCCCGCCGCCATATTTTTTGACCATAAATTATGAGTGAGTTTCTATCATGTTATATGCAACCACCACGCGTCATGTTTGCATCCAAGTGGATGTGGATTGGTAAAGATGGTTCCAGGTCCACGAGATTTCTCTATGAGAATAAAGGAGATAGAGCGATGTCATTGACTAGATTTGTACCGTTTCGTGGATTGAATGATGTGGCAATACTACAGAATCGGCTTAACTCGATCTTTCAGGATTTTGCACGGCCTGATGAAGCTACAGAGATGCTGATGGAAGGGAACTTTGTGCCGGCAGTCGATGTGTATGAGGATGCAGAGAAGTTGGTGCTGAAGTTCGAGGTTCCGGGAATCCGGCGCGAGGATCTGGATATTCAAGTTGAAGGTCGCACGCTGACGGTGAAGGGCGAGCGTAAGTTCGAGAAGGAAGAGAAGGAAGAGAACTTCCACCGTATTGAGCGCCGCTATGGCTGCTTTGTGCGCAGCTTCACGCTGCCTGCGATGGTGAACCCTGAGAAGGTAGAGGCGACGAGCGCGGAGGGAGTGTTGACCATCTCGATGGCGAAGAAACCAGAGGCCCAGCCGAAGCAGATCCAGGTGCAGGTTGCACCGGCTGCGGCGGAGCATAAGCAGGTAGAGGCGAAGGCGAAGGCCTAAGGTAGATCCTCTCCCCTTCAGCAAACTCAGGGTCAGGATGATCGTTCAGTTTGAGATTGGGGCGGGTCCGGGTTGATGTCGGACCTGCCCCATTTTCTTGCGAGCGAGCGGGGTGGCCCGGCTGCGGCAGAGAAGAGTGAGGACGATGACGATATGGGGGTTCGCGGAATTTGGGTGGACGGCTTCAGGGCGGTGCGATCGAAGGCGTTTTTACCCATTGACGGGGGTGCGGGGGTTGCTGGTTGTGAAGATGGAGTCGTCGTAGGGGTATAGGATTTTTGGAAGTTGGGATGAAGATTGCTTGTGATTTGCGAATGCCGGTAATGAGGAGATAGCGATGGCGATCAAGTGGGACAAATTTACGGTGAAGTCGCAGGAGGCGCTGCAGGCGGCGCAGGGGCACGCGGCGGAGAATGGCAATCCTGAGGTGCTGCCGTTGCATTTGATGGGGGCGCTGCTGGAGGACAAAGAGGGTGTGGTGCTGCCGGTGCTCGAGAAGGTGGGCGTGCCGGTGCAGCAGTTGCTGGCGACGGTGAATACGGCGATAGCGAAGCTGCCGAAGGTGCAGGGCGCGGCGCAGCAGTCGGGGATGAGCCAGACGCTGACGAAGGTGCTCGATGGCGCGTTCAAGGAGGCGGAGAACTTCAAGGACGATTACGTGTCGACGGAGCATCTGTTGCTGTCGTTGGCCAAGCAGAAGCATGAGCCGGTGCAGCTGGCGCTGGCGGCAGAGGGCGCGGATCACAGCACGATTCTGAAGGCGCTGCAGGCAGTGCGTGGATCGCAGCGGGTGACGGACCAGAATCCTGAGGGGAAGTTCCAGGCGCTGGAGAAGTATGCGAAGGACCTGACGGAGATGGCACGGCGTGGAAAGCTCGATCCGGTGATTGGACGCGATGAGGAGATTCGCCGCGTGATCCAGGTGCTGAGCCGCAGGACGAAGAACAACCCCGTGCTGATTGGTGAGCCGGGCGTGGGTAAGACGGCGATCGTCGAAGGACTTGCGCGGAGAATCTTTCACGGGGATGTGCCGGAGGTGTTGCGGGATAAGCGGGTGATCTCGCTGGACCTGGGATCGATGTTGGCGGGGGCGAAGTTTCGCGGCGAGTTCGAGGAACGGCTGAAGGCGGTGCTGAAGGAGATCGAGGAGTCGAATGGGCAGATTATTTTGTTCATCGATGAACTGCACACCCTGGTGGGCGCAGGCGCGGCAGAGGGGGCGATCGACGCGAGCAACATGCTGAAGCCGGCGCTGGCGCGCGGAGATCTGCGGGCGATTGGCGCGACCACGCTGAGTGAGTACCGGAAGTACATCGAGAAGGATGCGGCGCTGGAGCGGCGATTCCAGATTGTGTATGTCGGCGAACCGAATGTCGAGGACACGATCGCGATTTTGCGGGGACTGCGGGAGCGCTATGAGACGCACCACAAGGTGCGGATCAAGGATGCGGCGATTGTGGCGGCGGCGGAGTTGAGCCACCGGTATATCAGCGATCGATTCCTGCCGGATAAGGCGATCGATCTGGTGGATGAGGCGGCTGCGGCGCTGGCGATTCAGATTGGATCGGTGCCGGTGGAGATCGATGATCTGGAGCGCAGGGCGACGTCGCTGGAGATCGAGCGGAATGCGTTGCAGCGTGAGGATGACCCGGCATCGCGCGAGCGATTGCAAGTGGTGGAGCGCGAGTTGGCGGAGGTGAAGGAGCAGGCGGCCGGTTTGCGTGCGCGGTGGCAGAAGGAGAAGGGAGCTATCGGCGAGATTGCGGCGCTGAAAGAACGGCTGGAACAGTTGCGTTTCGATGCGGCCGAGGCGACGCGCAAGGGTGATCTGCAGCGTGCGGCGGAGTTGCAGTATGGCGAGATTCCGAAGACCGAGCGCGAACTGGCGGAGCTGACGGCAACGCAGGATGCAGGCGTGGCAGATGCGAAGGCTGGCGGGAGTGCGTCGAGACTGCTGAAGGAGGAGGTCGACGAGGAGGACATTGCGAAGATCGTCTCGAAGTGGACGGGAATTCCTGTGGCGAAGATGCTCGAGGGCGAGGTACAGAAGCTGACGCATATGGAGCAGCGGCTGGGCGAGCGCGTGGTCGGGCAGGACGAGGCGCTGGTCGCAGTCGCAAATGCGATACGGCGGTCACGCGCGGGACTGAGCGATCCGAAGCGGCCGATTGGAAGCTTCATCTTCCTGGGGCCGACGGGCGTTGGCAAGACGGAGACCGCGAGGGCACTGGCGGAGTTTCTGTTCGATGATGAGCAGGCGATGGTGCGCATCGACATGAGCGAGTATATGGAGCGGCATGCGGTCGCGCGGTTGATTGGAGCGCCTCCGGGCTATGTGGGCTTCGAGGAGGGCGGGCAGTTGACCGAGGCGGTGCGGCGCAGGCCGTATGCAGTGGTGCTGTTCGATGAGGTCGAGAAGGCGCATCCGGATGTGTTCAATGTGCTGCTGCAGGTGCTGGATGATGGAAGGCTGACAGATTCGAAGGGACGCACGGTGGACTTCAAGAACACGGTGCTGATTATGACGTCGAATATTGGCGCATCGGCGTTGTCAACGGTGTGGGCTGATGGGGAGGAGGGCTTTCAGGACGCGAAGCATCGCGTGATGGAGGAGCTGCGCAAGCACTTCAGGCCGGAGTTTTTGAACCGTGTCGATGACATTGTGGTGTTTCATCCGCTGGGTGAGGACCAGCTTACCCATATCGTGGATTTGCGGCTTGCTGATCTGCAGAAGATGCTGGTCGACCGGCACATCACGCTGGAGCTGACGGCTGCGGCCAGAGAGGCCATCTTCAAGGCTGGGTACGATCGTGCGTATGGAGCGCGGCCGTTGAAGCGGGCGATCCAGCGGATGGTGCAGGATAAGCTGGCGATGAAGATCCTCGACGGCAGCGTGCTGCATGGCGATCACGTGGTAGTGGACGCAGGTACGGAGGGGCTGGAGTTTCTCGTCCATCGCGCCGCTGATGCTGCTGCCGCTGCGGAGTAGCAGCTGTGGAGACGGGTGTTGCGGCTAGTTCGTAGGCGCTGGAGGATTCGTGAGGCGAACGAGCTGTCCTCGCAGGCAGAAGGCGAGGGGTGTCTGCGGAGTGTGGTCGGCGTCGAGTTGCTTGTCGATCCACTCCCAACTGGTGTGGCTGAGGATGAGCAAGGGGTGAGGCTGGTTGCGGAAGTCCGCGTAGGTGGTCAGCGATAACGGCGCGAAGCTGAGCATGTTCACGGCTGTGATGTAGTTGGTGTCGTGCTGGAGCCAGTGGATCTCTTGTTGTTGTCCGTAGATGAGAGAGAAGCGCGGGCGCAGGGTGAGGTCGGGGTCGTAGTAGGTGTCGAGATAGAAGTCGTTCAGGCTCTGGAGGTAGATGAGTTCGTGCGGGTTGTGATGGAGCGCTGCTGCGGCTTCAGGTGAGAGCTGGAAGCTGGCGAGGATCTCGTTGGAGGCGCGACGCTCTTTGACGATGTTCCAGGTGTTGATGGCGATCGCGGCAACGAAGATGATGGACAGGGTTGCGTAGTAGAAGCTGTTGCTGCGGGCTTTGCGCTCGAGCACGATGGCGAAGGTGGCGGCGAAGGCGATCAGGGCCGCGATGACGTAGCGGACTTCCATGGTGTGGGCGACGAAGCGGCCGAAGAGATATCCGAAGAAGGGAAGCAGTGCCATGGCGGAGAGCGCGACCCAGGTGTAGGCGTGCTCTGAGGCTGCCCTGCGTTTGAAGCGTTTGTATCCGGCGACGGCCAGCGTGAGGGCGAGCACGACCATGATGGCGGCGGCCAGCTTCTGGAGTGGCATGGGCCTGGTGGTGTAGCGGAGGAAGAGCTCGCGGTAGCCCTGACTGATGTCGTGGATGTTGACGCCGGCAATGTAGTAGTGATGGCGGTAGACCATCAGAGCTTCTTGGAAGGGCAGGATGAGGCCGACGGAGGCGAGGCCGAGTACCAGGGCGGCGAGGACGCCGAAGTCGAGACGCTTGCGGGAGATGATCCGCGCGAGTTCTCCGAGTGAGACGTGGATGAGGATCAGGACGCCGAAGTAGTGGCTGGTGATGGCGAGCGCGATGGAGAGAGTGAGACCGGCGAGAGGGAGCAGACGAGAGCGACGGATGTCGTCGTCAAGCGCGGCGATTTGCCAGCAGAGAAGCGATAGAGCATAGAGGCCGAGGAGCAGGCCGTAGGGACGGCCTTCGACGGAGTAGCGGAAGCTTGAGGTGAGTAATGGAATGGCCATCGCGATGACGGCTGCGCGATCTCCGGCGAGGCGCCGCACGAAGAAGAAGAGACAGAGTTGGAAGAGAAGGAAGCCAGCGAGGGCGGGCAGGCGCAAGGCGATGGCGTTGCGACCGACAAAGTTCATGCTCAGGTGCGACAGAAGATGATAGGCCGGCGGATCGAGCGAGATGGGGTGGTGCAGTTGGACAAGAACGACTTGCTTGAAGGTCGCTACGCTGTCCGAGTAGAAGGAGAGGAATTCATCCTGCTCCATCAAGCGGGCATGCGACCAGATCAGAGACAGGACTGCGGTCAGTAGAAGAAAGAAGGCCACCAGAAGATAGGAGCGGGTTGATTCTTTGTGAGCGAGGTCCATCTGGGGTGTCATGCAGGATGTTTCTCGATGAAGGCCAATGCGTCGAGTGGAGCAGGTCGCAGTTGCGACGTTGGAGAGGCGGGCATGGCCTGGGGTGCGGTGGAGGGTGTGGTCGCAGCGGGAAGTGTGGGCATGAAGAAGATCTCGAGCCGCGGCATGCGGATGAACAGCAGAAGACTCATGACGAGGACGGTGGACGCGAAGGAGGCCATGAGCAGTGGCTCACGGTAGAGTTTTTCGGGGTTCTGGACTGCGCTCTCGGGCTTGAATGAGAGCTTGAGATAGATGGCCATGGTGAAGGCGACGAAGGGAAAGGCGAGGATGAGCTCGATGCGGTAGCGGATGATGAACGCGCCAAGGAAGAGCATTGCCGTGGAGGCGTAGAAGACCACGGAGACGAGAAGGGATTCGGGGGTGTAGCGCTTGAAAGAGGCACGGTAGGCGCCGGCCAGAGCTCTGTCGCCGGACTTGTGAAGCTCGGCGAGCTCGCTGAAACGCTTGAGGGCCATGAAGTAGCAGCCGATCATCCAGTAGGCGAGGAGCAGAGAGACGGGCGGCACGAGGACGCTGGTGACGGCATACCAGCCGAGCAACATGCGCAGCGGATTGTTGATGGACTCGGTGAGAACGTCGAGGTAGGGGACGTCCTTGGTGCGGATGGGAGGGAAGTTGTAGACGCAGCCCATGATCCAGAGGATGAGTGCCATGAGGGCAAACATTTTGGAGATGGTGAGGCCGATCGCGATGCCGGCAACCATCATGAGAATCCACTGGACGTAGGCGGCGCCGATGTGGACGGCACCACGCGCGGCGGGGCGGTTCTTCTTGATGGGGTGGAGGCGGTCGAAGGGTGCGTCGAGGACTTCGTTGATGACGTAGTTGCTGCAGGCGACGAGCGTGATGGCGACGAAGGCCAGGGCGAGCGTTCCAACGAGACGCAGATTGAAGAGAGCAGGATAGACGCTGAGCGGGACGATGACGCCGGGAAAAACGAAGAGGTTTTTGATGGAGTGGTCGAGCCGGGCGATGGCGATGTATGCGCGAATCCGCTCTCCGAACGGTATTCTGGTGCGCTCGCTCTGAGACATCGGCAGGTGCTGCCGGGGGTCGATCGTGGCTGGCTACTGGTAGGCAGAGTATAGCTTGCAGGCGGTTGGCAGAAGCGTCTGCCGAAGGGTGTTGGATGGGTTGATTGCGCTATGCTGATGGGTAGTGTCTGCCGGTTTGTGCCTGGCGGTACGAACTCTTTCGATAAGGGCCAAATGGGCCAGCGGGCGATCATTATTGGAGCGGGGCCGGCGGGATTGACGGCAGCACTGGAATTTCTGCGCAAGACGAGTGTGAAGCCGATTGTGCTGGAGGCGTTGGATGAGATCGGTGGGATCTCGCGGACGGTTCAGTATAAGGGCAACCGGATGGACATCGGCGGGCATCGGTTTTTTTCCAAGAGCGACCGCGTGATGCAGTGGTGGATGGACCTGATGCCGGTGGAGTCGGGCGATGGTCCGGTTGAGCCCGTGGAGATCAGCTATCAGGGCAAGCAGCGAACGGTGGTTGTGCCGGCAAGGCTTGAGGAAGAGCCGCCGCTGCGCGGCATGGGACCACTGAAAGTCGAGACGGACACGGAAGAGATGGATGCCGTGGGCGAGGAACAGCTTGCGGAGCATGGGCATACGGCGACCGTGGTGGCGGTTGCTCCGGAGAGTGATGACCTGGTGATGCTGGTGCGTCCGCGCAAGAGCCGGATTTATTACCTGCGGAAGTTCTTCGATTATCCGATCAAGCTGGGTGGGACGACGGTTGCGAACCTCGGACCCGTGCGGATGGTGAAGATCGGAGTGAGTTATGTAATGAGCCGCGTGAGGCCGATCAAGGAAGAAAAGAGCCTCGAGGATTTTCTGATCAACCGGTTTGGGCGTGAGCTGTATCTGACGTTCTTCAAGAGCTACACGGAGAAGGTGTGGGGGACGCCGTGCAATAAGATTTCGGCCGAGTGGGGAGCGCAGAGGATCAAGGGCCTTTCGCTGACGACGGCGGTGAAGCACTTTGTGCGCAAGACGTTTAGGCGGAGGCCGAAGGGCGCGGATGGAGGTGGCGCCCGCGGCAAGGATATTGCGCTGAACGATATTGCGCAGAAGGGGACAGATACGTCGCTGATCGAGCGATTTCTGTATCCGAAGTTTGGGCCGGGGCAGTTGTGGGAGCACGTTGCGGAGAAGGTCGTCGCGATGGGCGGCGAGATTCATATGGGGTGGAAGGTTATCGGGATTGAGACCGAGGGCGAGCGCGTGGCGGCGGTCGAGGCGGTGAATGAGGCTGGCGAGCAGAGACGGTTTGAGGGCGATTATTTCCTGTCGACGATGCCGATGCGCGACCTGGTGCGGGCGCTGAAGGGGGAGGTTCCGGCGAATGTGCGCGAGGTGAGTGAGGGGCTGGAGTATCGCGACTTTATTACGGTGGGCGTGCTGGCGAACAAGCTCGATGTGTCGGAGCCCGAGGGTGGATTGATAAAGGACACGTGGATTTATATCCAGGAGCCGGAGGTGCTGCTGGGGCGGCTCCAGATTTTCAATAACTGGAGCCCGTACATGGTGGCCGATCCGACGAAGGTGTGGATTGGGCTGGAGTATTTCTGCTACGAGACTGACCCGCTGTGGACCATGCCGGATGAGGAGTTGAAGCGGTTTGCGGCAGGGGAGCTGGAGAAGATTGGGATTCTGAAGATGGCTGAGGTGCTCGATGCACATGTTGTGCGCGTGCCGAAGACGTACCCGGCATACTTTGGAACCTATGACCGCTTTGCAGAGCTGCGCGAGTGGACGGATGGGTTTGAGAATCTTTTTCTGGTGGGGCGGAATGGGATGCATAAGTACAACAACCAGGATCACTCGATGCTGACGGCGATGGCGGTGGTGGATGGGATTGCCGCGGGACATGTGGACAAGGCTGCGGTGTGGGGGATTAATTCTGAGCAGGAGTATCACGAGGAGAAGAAGAACTAGTTATTTGGAGAACTGCTGTGAGGAAGTTGATTGTGCTGTTGGTGGTGGTTGCGGCGGTGTTTGTGGTGTGGAATCGGCAGCGGCTGTATGTGCGCGATCCGTTGGGGAGTGTGGCGCGCGATGGGGTGCAGGAGAAGGGCGCGCAGGTGTTTATCAACTATTCGAATGATGTGCTGCTGGAGAACTATAACGCGCCGATGTATGTGCTGCTGGTGCAGCATGGACAGCGGGTGGGAACGCCGGCGACGTTGCACTGCGTAGCCTACGTGGCGTGCCTGCTGGATGCGGATGTGGCGACGCTGTTCGCGGTCGATGAGGGGTCGAAAATTGGGTCGATGAGTGGCAAGGTGGTGGAATATCGCGACGCGAATGGGCGCGATACGGTGGTGACGCTGCGCTGAGAGTTTTTGGATGCAGTGTCGTGAAAATTCAGACATCAAGAGTCCTTAGCAAATATCGTATAGATATGAATTTTTCCGATCGGTTGATTGCAGTTGAGGGGTGCGGACGAATTGTCTCTGCACGTGCATTGTTCTTTACTGCCTTTCTGATTTTCGGTGCTGTAGCAGTGAGAGCGCAACAGACGACGGCTGCGGAGCCGGATACATTCATTGGACGGTACCAGGCACGAGTTACGGCGACGCAGAATGAGCAGCCGCATTGGGTGACACCACTGGTGACCGTGACGCCGAGGCTGGAGCAGGAGTTCCGCACGGACTTTTTGCATTACTACAATACGAGTGGGCACGAGATCTGGAACTACGACAACAGCAAGGGTCTGGAGTTTATTCCGGAGAAGCATACGGAGTTGATTGTTAATCTGCCGCCATTTTTTGACCGGTCGAATGGCGAGTCAGATGGGTTTGGCGATATCTCGTTTCTGGCGAAGGAGAGGATTTACTCGCGAAATGAAGAGCATGGGAATGGGATTGTGACATTTTTCCTGGGGGCTACGGTTCCGACGGGGAAGAACGGGAGTGGAAGCTGCTGCGCGGTGGTGACGCCGACGCTGGCGATGGGCAAGGGGTATGGACTGTGGTCGTTCACGACGACGGCGGGCGGATCGCTGCCGGTGACGAACGCGCAGGCGTTGGGCCATACGATCACGTGGAACAACACGCTGCAATATCACGTAGCGAAGAAGGGGATGGGGCGGTTCTTCTGGCCTGAGATTGAATCGAACAATAGCTTCTACAAGGGTGGATCGAATGATGGGAAGACGGTGTCGTATGTGACGCCGGGGATCATCATCGGACGGATCCCGTTGGACCACAATGCTGACGGCACGCCTGGACGCCTGGGGCTGACGTTTGGTGCAGGCGAAGAGATCGCGGTGACGCACTTCAATACGTACAACCACGAGACGATCATTACGGCGCGGATTCCGTTCTAGGACTGTAAGAGCTTTATGTGAGCCCCAGTTGAGGTTTCGGCTGGGGCTTTTTATTTATGCGGGGAGGTTGGCGAGCAGCTCCGCGATGGTGCGGTGGAGTGTGGGATGGAGCAGGTTTGGGGCGATTTCGGCGAGGGGAGCGAGGACGAAGCGGCGCTCATGCATGGCGGGGTGGGGCAGGGTGAGGTCGGGGTCGGAGAGGATCTCGCAGCTCCCACCTTCTCCGATGTAGAGGAGAAGATCGAGGTCGATGCTGCGTGGGCCTTTGGGTGGAGCGGTGGAGCGGTCGCGACCCATGGCGTGCTCGATGGTGAGAAGGCCGCGGAGGACGTCGAGAGGGCTTAGATCGGTTTCGAGGAGCGCGGCGGCGTTGAGGAAGCGCGGCTGGTCGAGGTAGCCGACGGGGTCGGTTGCGTGGAAGCTGGAGACGGCAGTGACGTGGCCGAGATCGGCGAGGCGGTGGAGGGCTTCGCGGAGGTTGTCGGTGGGCGAGCCGAAGCGGGAAGGGAGGTTGGAGCCGAGAGCGATGGCGGCGGTCATGGGGTCAGCGTCGCATAGGTCGAGAGGCAACCCACACTGGCGCGCGATGAGGCTGCGCGACGAGGATGGGCACCCGGATGGCCGCTGCAATGGTCTCAGACATGGGAGGGTTGCAGCGCGGGGGAGTGGGCCAGCGTGAGGGCGGCAGATTCCGGATGCGAGGCGGCTGAGGCCTCGCATCGGTGGGCGAGTTCCCAGGTGGAGCGGTCGCGGAGGAGCTTTTGCACGAGGGCGGTGTGCATGGCGTGGCCGGCGCGCTCGGCGACGACGTGGCCCCAGATGCGGCGGCCAGCGAGGGCGAGGTCGCCGATGAGGTCGAGGACCTTGTGGCGGACGAACTCGTCGGGGAAGCGGAGGGGGCCGTTCTGGACGCTGCCGGTGTGGGTGGCGGTGCTGCGGGTGAGGATGATGGCGGACTCGTCGGAGACGCCGCGGATGAGGCCCATGTTGCGGAGCATCGCCTCGTCTTCCTGGAAGCCGAAGGTGCGCGCGGGGGCGATGAGGTCGGCGTAGGCTCCGGCTTCGAGGTCGCCGATGAAGGTGTCGCGGCCGATGGGCTCGGGGAAGTCGATGGAGTAGTGGATGGAATAGCCTTCGCCGGGGTAGACACCGATGAACTTCGATCCCTCGTGGACTTCAATGGGCTTGAGGATGCGGATGTACTCGCGCTTGCGGCGCTGGGCCTTGAAGCCGTTGGCGAGGATGGCGGTGACGTAGGGGAGGGCGCTGCCGTCGAGGATGGGGACCTCGAGGTTGTCGATCTCGACGATGACGTTGTCGACGCCGAGGCCGACGAGGGCGGAGAGCAGATGCTCGGTGGTCTGGATGAGGACGCCCTGGCGCATGAGGGAGGTGGCGTAGGAGACGCGGGCGACGTTGCGGCCGGTGGCGGGGATCTCGAAGTTGTCGAGGTCGGAGCGGCGGAAGACGATGCCGGAGCCGGCGGGCGCGGGGATGAGTCGCATGGAGACGTCGGCGCCAGAGTGGAGACCGATGCCCTGGAAGTCCAGAGGGCTGTGGATCGTGTGTTCGAATTGGGGATTGTTGGACAGGCCAAGGTCTCGCGCAATACTGCAAATGAAGGTTATATCTAGTTTAACGAAAGATTAGTGTGTCTAATTTGCCACAGGTGATGGATGTGGTGCGGGATTGCCGGTTGTGGTGACGCAGACAAAGAAGAGGGCGTTCCAACTTCGACTACGCACAGGGCAGGGTGACAATGAGTACGAGGGGGACGATATGGAAGAGATCGTGAGGAAGATTGCGGCGGGTGAGGCACGGCTGAGGGCGCGGCTGAGGGAGCTGGTTGAGGTGGAGTCGCCGAGTGAGGACAAGGCGGCGGTGGATCGCGCGGGAGATTTGGTGGTGGCGTGGACTGCGGAGCTCGGCGGCAAGGTTAAGCGGCATAAGCAAAAGGATTTTGGGGATGTGCTGGAGTTGCGGTTTGGGCCGGCTCGGAGTCGCAAGGGACGCGTATTGCTGTTGGGGCATCTGGATACGGTGTGGCCGATGGGGACGCTGGCAAAGATGCCGTGGCGCGAGGCGGAGGGAAAGCTTTGGGGGCCGGGCGTGGTGGATATGAAGGCCGGGGTGGTGATGGCGTTGGAGGCCGTGGCGGCATTGCGGGAGCTGAGCGCGGAGCGGCCCGTGACGCTGCTGCTGGTTAGCGAGGAAGAGGTGGGAAGCCCGGTGTCGCGGGCGATTACGGAGAGGCTGGCGAGGGATTGCAAAGCGGTGTTTGTGCTGGAGCCGGCGCAGGGGCTGGCGTACAAGACGGCGCGCAAGGGCGTCGGGCACTTTGAGTTGCTTGTGGAGGGAGTGGGCTCGCATGCAGGGGTGGACTTTGAGAGTGGGCACTCGGCGGTGCTGGAGATGGCGCGGCTGGTGGAGAGGGTGTCTGGGTTTACGGACCCGAGTAAGGGCTTAACGGTTAATGTGGGTGTGATTGCGGGTGGGACGCGGTCGAATGTGGTGGCGGCGGAGTGTGTGGCGGAGGTGGATGTGCGGATTGCGCGCGCGAGCGATGTGGCGAGGGTGGAGAAGATGTTCAGGGGATTGAAGACGACCGATAAGGCTTGCTGGCTCACGGTTACGGGCGGGATCAACCGGCCACCAATGGAGCGCAAGGCGGGAACGATTGCGCTGTTGCGCTTGGCGAAGAAGCTGGCGGGAGAGATGGGGTTGGAGCTGGCAGAAGCAGCAACCGGTGGCGGATCGGATGGGAACTTTACTGCGGCGATAGGGGTGGCAACGCTCGATGGAATGGGCGCTGTTGGCGCGGGTGCGCATGCGGAGCATGAGCATGTGGTGGCGAAACACCTAGTGGAGAGGACGGCGCTGCTGGCAGGGATGATTGCGGGTGTGGACTAGAGATCGGTCAGAAGGCGGATGGTGGCGGCGATGGGGAGGCCGACAACGTTGAAGAAGTCGCCTTCGATGCGTCTGATCCAGCGAGCGGCGTAGCCCTGGATGCCGTAGGCGCCAGCTTTGTCGAGGGAGTCGCCGGTGGCGAGGTAGTGGGCGAGGTCTGCGGGGGGGATGGGGGAGAAGAAGACGTTGGTGGTTTCGATGTGGGTGCGCTGCGTGGTGGGCGTGACGATGGCAATGCTGGTGTGGACCTGGTGGGCGCGGGAGGAGAGGGCGCGGAGCATGCGCTCGGCGTCGGCGAGGTCGGTCGGTTTGTTGAGGATTTCGTTGTCGAGGACTACGGTGGTATCGGCGCCGAGGACGATGGCGTTGGGGTGGAGGGCGTGGATGGCCTGGGCCTTTTCGAGGGCGAGGCGCTGCACATAGTTTATGGGGGATTCGCCGGGGTGGAGGGTTTCGTCGATGTGCGCGGGGAGGACGTCAAAGCGCAGGCCGGCCTGGATGAGAAGATCGCGGCGGCGTGGAGATGCGGAGGCGAGGATGAGGGTCATTCGGCGGAATATCCTGCTGCGAAATCCTGCACGAAGATGTGAGCTTCCATGGTGTATTGCCCGCCGGGGACGAGGGTGATGGCGTTGGAGACTGCGTTGGCGGTTTCGATGCAGACCATAGAGCGCCAGCCGTCGGGGGCCATGTCGGGGAGTTTGGCGGTGAGTTCTGACCCGGGATTCCAGATGACGGTGGTCTTCGAGTTGGCCTTGCCGATGGTGATGCGGCGATTGAGGATTGGGTCGTCGAGGTTGATGGTGGTTACGGTGTTCAGATAGGGACGGTCGGTTTCGCCGGTGAGTTTGAGCAGAGGTGCGCTCTGATGTTTGCGCTTGAAATCGTCGGCCTTGTCGAGGAATTCGGTGTCAGAGAGGCCGATGATGGAGATCTGTTGTACGTCGCCGACGGAGAAGTAGGCGTGGAGAGCTTCTTCGAAGTGCAGCGGGGTGCTGGACCGATTGGCGACGGCGAGTTGCAGGCGCAGCTCGGTGCCGAGGGTAAGTTGATAGGCGAGCTGGAATTGGTCGTAACCGAGGGCGCGGCTGGTGTCGTCGGGGCCCAGGGTGAGGGTGAGATGGAGGTCGTCTCCAGCGATGGCGGCGAAGGCGAGGGTCCATTCGGAGGTGCGTGCGAAGCCGTGGGAGGGACCGTCGGTGCGTGGGTTTTCGGGGGTTGCGGTGCGGGGCCCGAACCACGGGAAGATGATGGGCACGCCGCCGCGGATGGCTTTGTCGGGTGCGAAGGCAGAGCTGTCCGAGAGGAAGAGCACGGGCTTCTGGCCGGTGGGCTGCCATTGCGTGAGGTGCGCGCCCTGAAGGTACAGTTCGGCGGTGCAGGCGGGCGTGGTGATGCTGGCGCGGATCATGCCGGGGTGTGGTTCGTCGAAGGCGAGGACGCCGGGGATGGCGAAGTGGTCGGTGAGGTTTTGAAGATCCATCGGATACAAGTCTAGTGCGTTGGCGGGGCGGTGAGGTGGAGTTCGGCGAGGTTGCGCTGGCCGGTGGGGCAGATTTTCAGCAAGGGGCACTTCTCGCATTTGGGGTCGGAGAAGGTGCAGAGAGTCTGGGCGTGGAGCTTGATGAGGGTGTGGTGCTCGTCGAGCATGGCGGCGTCCCAGGTCTCGGGGACGAGGTGCATGAGGCGCTCTTCTGTTGTCGCCGCGTCGGCTCGTGGCACCGTGCAAAGGCGCTGAATGACGCGGAGGTGGTTGGCGTCGATGCAGAGGGCGCGGCGGCGGAGGGTGGAGAAGTTGACGACGGCGGCGGAGACCTGGGGGCCGACGCCGTCGAACTGCTCGAGCCAGGAGCGGATCTTTTCGGTGCGGTATTTGGCGAGGAAGTCGAGGGTGAGGGAGCCAACGCGGGCCGTGATCTGTTCGAGGGCGAGCTTGAGGCGCGGGGCCTTCTGCTCAGGGAAGGTGACGATGGCGATGGCGCGTTCGATGGCGGCGATGGAGGCGTCGCGGACGGGTTCCCAGTTGCCCGGGCCGGCGTGGAAGATGCGCTCGAGGTCGCGCATGACCTGGTGGACGGCGGGAGTTTTGGTGCCGGAGCTGAGCAGCGAGTAGATGAACTGCGTGAGCGGGTCCCAGGGCTCGCGCGCCTTGGGCTGGCCGTAGTAGCCGAGGAGCAGGCGATGGATGTGCGGAAGCTTGTCGGCCTGCTCGGGGGTGAGTGAGCGGCGGTTGGCTTCGAGATCGGCCGGAGCGTCCGGATTACGGAATATTTCGGGCGGCATGGGGATTGGATGCTGCAGGGATCTGTGCTTGCGCTAAGAAGAAGCAGATTCCCTGCGGGGATGACAGAAAGAAAAGAAAAGCAAGAGCTGGAACGAAAGGGCGGCAGCTACCTGTTGCGGCTGATGCCGAGCTGGTGGCCTTCGGCGGTGGCGACGCCCCAGGCCATGCGGGGGGTGTTGTGGGCGATGCCAATGCGGCCGTCGGGGCCGAGAAGGATGATGCCTCCGTGACCGCCGAGGCGGGAGTATAGATAGTCGATGGCGGCTGAAGCGGCCTCTTGCGGGGTGGCGCCGCTTTGTACGCGGTCGACAGCCCACTTTCCGAGCACGAGCTTCATGATGGGCTCGCCCCAGCCGGTGAGGGAGACGGCAGCGGAGAGGTTGTCGGCGTAGCAGCCGCAGCCGATGAGGGAGCTGTCGCCGACGCGGCCGGGGGCTTTGGAGAGTGTGCCACCGGTGGAGGTGCCGGCGGCGAGGTTGCCGAAGGAGTCGAGAGCGACGGCACCGACGGTGTCGTGGGAGTGGAGGGTGGGGTCGTCGATGCGAAGTTCGTTGGGGAGTGCAGCTTCGACCTCGGCGTCAATGGCGACTTCCTCGATCGCGCTGACGCTGAAGGTGTTGTCGGGCGCTGTGGAGCCAGGTGCTCTCTCTGGGTTGCCACCGGAAAACGTAGTGTCTCGCTCTCCTGATGCTTCGGCGCGCTGGAAGGCCATGAGGCGCTCGCGCTCGCGGGGGACGATGAGCTCGGTGTTGTCGATGAGGCCCATGCCGTGCTGCGTGGCGAAGCGCTCGGCACCGGTGCCGACGAAGTAGACGTGGGGGGACTTCTCGAGGACGAGGCGGGCGGCCTGGATGGGATTGCGGAGGCGCTCGACGCAGGCGACGCCACCGGTGCGGAGGTCAGCACCGTTCATAAGGAGGGCGTCGAGCTGGACGCGACCGTCGCGGGTGAGGAAGGATCCACGACCAGCGTCAAAGGTGTCGTCGTCTTCCATGATGGTGACGGCGGCTTCGACGGCGTCGATGGCGGTGCCACCGCGGGCGAGGGCGGACCAGCCGGCGTGGAGCGCAGCGGCGATGCCGCGTTCATGTGCGGCGACGGCGTCGTCGGGCATGGCCCAGGCGCCGCCGTGGATCAGGAGGATGGGTTGCGGCTTTGGGTTCAGCTTCATCGAGGAGCGAATTCGAGTTTGCGGCGCTCGGTCTCTAGATAGGTGTAGCGGATTCGATGAATGACCGTGATGGTCGTCATGATGGCGAGGACCCACAGAGCGGGGGCCATCGCTCCCCAACGCTCAAAGAGAGCGCCGAGGATGATGAGGACGATGCGCTCGGGGCGCTCCATGAAGCCGACCTTGCAGGAGCCGATGAGGGCCTCGGCGCGGGCGCGGGTGTAGCTGACCATGAGCGAGGCCGTCATGACGAAGGCTACGAGGAAGACATAGAAGTAGCGGTTGCCGCGTGCGTAGAAGACCAGAAGTCCGAAGAAGAGAGCGACGTCAGAGTAACGATCGAGGACTGAATCGAAGAAGGCACCAAAGACGGAGACCTGGTTGGTCATGCGGGCGACGCGGCCGTCGACCATGTCGAATAAGCCAGCACCAATGATGACCAAGCCCGCGTAGAGGAACATGCGGACGTAGTTGTCGGCGCGCCCGTAGCCGAAGAAGAAGGCCGCGATGACGTTGATGATGAGGCCGATGAAGGTGAGGGTATTTGGCGAAATGCGCGAGAGCGCAAGACCATTGACGATCTTTTGTAGCAGCCATCCGCTGCCTTTACCGAATGCACTTGTCCAGGTCATCTCGTCAGACCAGTTTATCGCGGATGTGGGCCAGAGGGGATTTTGTGGTGATGCAGAGGAGAACAAATATAGGGGTCTCTCCGCTGCGTCCTCGCGATGGGGCCGCGAGGCCTTCGGTCGAGATGGCGGGGTGTGGTGGTGACGCGAAAGAAGGCACCCCCAGGTTGGGGCACCCGGTTTTAGTCGAGAAGAGAGTAGCTGGTGCGCGGGCGAAGCTACCCGGTGATCTTGACGATGTCGTGGATGGTGGAGAGCTTGAGGATCTCGAGTTCGCGCTTGCCGTTGGGGGTGACGACGGTGGCGATGTCGCCGATCTCTTTGCTGAGCAGGGAGCGGCCGATGGGGGAGGTGGTCGAGATGAGGCCCTTGGTGACATCGGACTCTTCGCTGGTGACGAGCTTGTAGGTGAACTCTTCTTCCTTGGTGCTGTCGAAGACGACGACGGTGGAGCCATAGCCGACTTTGTCGCGGGGGATGTTATCGAGGTTGACCATGGCGAGCTCGCCCATGCGCTTTTTAAGCTGACCGAGGCGCGCGTTGACGAACTGCTGGCGCTGCTTGGCGGAGTGGTACTCGGCGTTTTCGGAGAGATCGCCGAGGGCGACCGCCTTCTTGATCTCCGCGGGGAGTTCGGTGGTGAGTTCGTACTCGAGCGCCTTGATCTGCTCTTCGAGGGCTTTCTTGATGTCTTCCATGCGAGGGTCTGCTTTGCTGGCCGTGAGTTGATGCGGCACGGCTGGGGGTGAAAACTCCATTATACGAAAGGAAGGCGAGGTCGAGGGCTAGGAGGCTTCAGGGTCGGGAAGCAGAGTGGGATTGTCGGCGGAGAGAAAGCTCTCAAGGAGGAGCGTGGCGGCGACCTGATCGATGATGTCTTGGCGGTCGAGACGGGTGGAGCGGCCGGACGAACGCGGGGTACGGCCGGAGGCGTCGAGGAGGGCGTGGGCGTCGTGAGTGGTGAGGCGCTCATCGAGGAAATGGTGGGTAAGCGTGGGGTGGGCTTCGCGAAGAGCGTCGGCGAAGGCCTGGGCTTTGGCGGCCTGCGGGCTGGGTGTGCCGTCGGCGTGCAGAGGATTGCCGACGAGCAGAACTTCCACTTTGTGCTGCCGGATGAAGCGGGCTATGGATTTGAGGTCGGCACGCAGAGTCGTGCGGTGGAGGGTGAAGAGTGGCTGCGCGGTGAGACCAAGGGCATCGGTGATGGCAAGGCCGATGCGGCGGTCGCCGACGTCAAGCGCGAGGGTGCGGGGATGAGGCACGGGGTTAGTGTACGGCGGGGAGAGGCCGAGGGTAGAGAGTAGAGGTAGGCAGCAATAGAATTCGAAGCAAGAGGTGCTACGCGTGCGGTTCCTGAAAACAGTATTGGTGGTAGGGATTTTGGTCGCGTTGGCCGTGGGGTTCTTCGTGTTTGTGCCCTATGGGCCGAAGTCGGAGACGTTTGTCGAGATTGCTCCGGGGACGGGGACGGTGGGGATTGCGAAGCAGTTGGAGCAGGCGGGGATCGTGCGCAGCGCCGTGGCTTTTGAAGCGTTGAAGGTATGGAAGAGTGTGCGTGGGTCGGGCGCAGGAACGTTGAAGGCGGGAGAGTATCGGTTTGATCATCCGGTGAGGCTGGAGGAGGTGTATGACCGGCTGCGCAAGGGAGATGTCTATACCGTGACGGTGGTGGTGCCGGAGGGGTTCAACATCTTCGATATCGCGAACGCAGTGGCAGCGGCAGGGCTGGATTCAAAGGAGGATTTTCTTCGGGCGGAGCAGCAGCATACGGAACTGATTGCGGCGTGGACGCCGAGAGGGGCGGCGGCGACGTCGCTTGAAGGGTATCTGTTTCCGGATACGTACAAGTTCAACCGTCATGCGACCGCGGTGCAGATGCTGACGGCGATGGTGAAGCGCTTTGGGCAGCAGGCAGTACGGTTGGGAATGAGCGGCGACGACGTGGCCAGGACGGTAACGATGGCATCGCTGGTGGAGAAGGAGGTTCACATCGATACGGAGCGGCCGGAGGTGGCGAGTGTATTTGAGAATCGGCTGGCGGCGGGGATGCCGCTGCAGACTGATCCGGCGGTGATCTATGCGTCGCTGTTGCGAGGGACGTGGACGGGAGAGATTCACCAGAGCGAGTTGCGGTCGGACTCAGCGTACAACACGTATACGCATGTGGGGCTGCCGCCGGGGCCGATCTGCAATCCCGGGGTGGCGGCGCTGGAGGCGGTGCTGCATCCGGCGAAGACGGACTATCTGTACTTCGTGGCCGACGCACGCGGGGCGACGCGGTTTGCGGCGACGCTGGCTGAGCATAATGCGAATGTGGCGGCGTATCGGGCAGGGGTCAAGCCATAGGATCGGTGATACCCAGGTTGGTTTGCCGCTTGTGGTGGGGATGTGAGAAGCACTATTCGTAGTGGTTGGGAGAGACCCAATAAAGGTTGCGAGAAGGCAACCTGTTGATGGGCGAAGATTTAGCGAACATACGCGGACACAATTCTCGTAAAATACACCTAAATCATTGTAGTTATTGCAGTTAGACCGCTTTGCGTGGTGCAGAAAATTAGATGTTGACAGTGGGTTGGTCCCGGGCTATAACCGCAGAACTTCAACTAGGGCGATTGTTCGCCGGAGCCCACGAAAAGGGAGCTGCGGAGAGCGAGAGTCTCTCGAGGGGAAATAGGAAGCGGGGCGGGTTTTCCCAGGACCTGGCTCTGCCAAAGATGACAAACAGGTTGCGCCGCCAGACGGGATTCCGACGAAGAACGTGAGCCGTGGGCGAGCAAAACCTTATAGCAACTGAGCGAGCCCATCCGACCGCTGAAAAATGACCGAGGCTCGCCGGGGAGAGCTGTGTCTGGAGAAATAAGAATGAAGGACTTCCGCGTTGATTTGAAAGTGTGTGAAGCCTGTGGTGCGCTTTGGTTGCGCGCCAAGGGCCATGGAGTTTACTGCCGTGGATGCGCTTTGTGGTTGTCGGAGTTTCCGGCACCGCGGGCGTCAAGCCGTCGGGTACAAAGACGCACGACCGTGAAGACAGCGGTGTGCATGGGAGGTGCTCGATGAAGCAGAAACTTGGCAACAGAGAGCAGGGAGCAGGATTGATGCTGGTTCCCAAGCGAGTGCGGCAGGCCGAGCACGAGCGGTTCATTCGGGAGGGGAGTACAGGCCGGGTGGTGGCAACACTGTCCAATGCCTTGATGCTTCCCCGGGTGTGGGCGGTTGCGGAGAGAGTTGCTGCCGCGCAGCCGGAGATGACACCCGAGACCAGTAAAGAGCCGAAGGTGGAACTGGCGTTCTATCGCAAGTACACGGAGGGGATGCTGAGACGTTATCTGCGGCTCTCGATGCAGAGCGGCAGAGTGCCGTCACTGCTGGGACGGGAGCTATTTCGCGGCAACGTGACGAGCTATCGTGTGCATGGCTTTGAGGACGCCGTGATCTTCTGTTTCGACGTGGAGAAGCGACTGGGGAGGCTGCAGGTGATGGATCAGCAGCTGATCAAGCGGATTGCTCTGCAGGAGTACACGCAGGGCGAAGCTGCGGGAATGCTGGGATTGAGTCTCCGGAATTGCATTCGGCAGTATGGAAATGCGCTGGACCAACTGACGGAGCTGTTCCTGGAAGCCCGGATGCTCGAGCCCTTGAAAAGCTGTCAAGGGGGTCGAGGCGAGGAAATCAGCAGAAGTGCTTCATTCTAAGGCAAATAAAACTTTCCAAAAGTTGGCATAGTTGGTATACCCAAACTGCTATTCTGAATAAGTAGAGATGAAGCGGGAGACCCTTATGGGGTCTCCCGTTTTGCTTTGGGGGCGAGATGACGAAGGGTGAAGAGTTTGATCGGGTGAAAGAAGTCGTGGGTGAGACGAAGGCCAGGTACTTGCGGCCGGGTGAATGTCGCAGTCACATGAGGCGGACGCTGGCGAAGGAGTTCCAGGGGATTGTGGATGGGTTTGTGGAGGCTGCGAAGAAGGGGAGTTGCCCGCACGTGAAGCTGGCGACCGAGTTGCTGAAGCCCATACGGAAGAATCCGTCGAGGAAGAAGGGATCGGTTGCCCGGTTTCTGGAGCGAATGGATAAAGAACGGCTCGAGCGGGAACGATTGCAGAAAGAACAGCTTGGAACGGAATCGCTACACAAGGAATAAGGCTGGGATTGCCAGGTTTGCAGGGATTCTGGTCGGCGCGGCTGAGATGTGTATGCGGCTGCATTCGATCCAGCTCCCATGAAGAACGTCATCAACGAGACCTTTGTGGCTGGCAAAACGCAGGACGGAACCGAAAACAGTGGTCGTCCAAACAAGTTTGAAGTAACAGAATGGCGGGCGATTCCCGCAGGAGATAGCTATGAGCGTTTTCAGCAACATTATCAAGGATTTGGAGTCGTTTGCAGCGAAGGTTGAAGGGGCCTTCAAGAAGTTGTTCGGTGAAGCCCCCTCGTGGATTACCATCGCCCAGGGCGTTCTGACCTACCTGGGCCCGATTGTCGTCACTATCCTGACCCTCGGCGGCGGCTCGGCGCTGGGAGATGAGGCCAACACGATCATCGCGAACATCAAGACCGACCTCGCAACTGCGCTGGCAACCGTTACCACCGCTGACGCCGCTACCAGCCTCCCGACCCTGCTCGCCAGCATCCAGTCGCAACTTCCGGCCCTTCTCGCCGCAGTCAAGGTGAGTAACCCGGCATCGCTGAGCACTATTGAGAACGATGTTTCGATCATCGACACCGAACTCACCGCACTCTTGAATGCGGTCCCGGCGACGGCCTGACATGAGCCAGGCAAGGACATATCCCATCTCCGACCCAGCCTCGATTGCCGCAAAGGTGAAAGCGGCTGGTGGGCCTGCCATTGACCCCACGCAAGCCACGGGCCAAGCGTCCGCCGATGGCGTCACCATCGGCTGGAGCATCACCAATGGCAAAATCCTCATCACTATCATCAGCAAGCCCTGGATTGTGTCGTCCAGTACGATCTGGAGCCACATTGACACCGTCCTGGGCTAGTCCTGCGCTCAACCGTTACGATGCATTGTGAACACGGTCAGGAACTTCCGGTCGAATCTCTATGTCGTGACCGACTCCACCGGGCGCACAATACGGCGGCTATGCGCAGACTTCCAGCAACCTAGCCGACCAACTCCGCGAGCTTGTGGAAGTGGAACGGTCAGATTGTGCATCCTGGAGGGGCCAGCGGGAGTCGATATACTTGGTGACTGCGATTGATGAGGAATTTGAGAGCGTTGTCGGTGCTGGTAATGGCGATGACAGCCGGGTTAACCGGCTGCTTCTCGACGACGCGCGTCGTCGAGAAGACGCAGGCGCCGGATACGTATCGAACCGAAGGCGTTGAGCAGCTGGAGAAGGATGTCTCGGACCGGGACGCAGCGGTGAAGACGCTGAATGCGCAAGTGCAGATCATTGCCACGACGGGCGGGTCGAAGGAAGGCAGGGTCAAGGAGTACACCTCGTTCAAGGGGTACATCTTTGTGCGGAAGCCGGCTGATCTGCGGGTGATTCTGCAGCTGCCGTTGATTGGGTCTCGAGCGCTGGACATGGTGAGTAATGGCGACATCTTTACGCTTATGCGTGCGTCCTCAAATGGGAATGTGTGGGTGCAAGGCACTGACAAGGTGACGAAACCTTCGAAGAATGGGCTGGAGAATCTGAGGCCGGCGGTATTCCTGGACTCGTTGCTGGTGCCGGGTGTGAAGCCGGACGAGTTTGTGACACTGACGGAGTCGACGCGGGTGCTGCACGAGGACCCGCACCATAAGTCCGCTATCGTCGAGCCTGATTACGACCTGAATGTGTTGAAGGCGAAGAGCGGGAATGTTCTGCAGATGCAGCGCGTAGTGCATATCAGCCGGGTGACGATGCTGCCGTTTCAGCAGGATATTTATGACGATAACGGCGAGATCGTGACGCAGGCGACGTATGAGGCGTATCGGAACTATGGCGATCAGCAGTTTCCGACGGTGATTACGATTCGGAGGCCGCTGGATGAGTACTCGCTGAAGATCAATGTGACGAAGCTGATACTGAATGAGACGTTCGAGGCGGATCAGTTCGAGTTGACGATTCCGCCGGGGACTGCGGTGCAGAAGATGCAGTAGAGATGCAAGACGCACTTTAGCCGCGATGAGACTGCGGCTAAGGTGGGGCACCCAGAATGGGTGGCGTACTAGATCAGGCCGGCGCGGTGGGCGTGGCTGGCGATCTGTTCGTTGATTGTGAGAGCAAGTGAGAGAGCTGCGCGACCGGCTTCGGCTGGGACGCGGGGTTGCGTGCGCGTGCGGACGGCGTGGAGGAAGTCTTCGAGCTCAAGGCGGAGGGGTTCGCCTTTGGGGATGTCGGCCCTGGCGAGGGAGAGGCCAGCGGTGGGGTGTGCGGCGGCGGCGGGCGTGGTGGGCGCAGGGGGAAGCGATGAACCTGCGGCGACCGCCGCTGCGATGACGCCTGGGTCGACGCTGATGGTGAGGAGTTCCTGACGTGCGAAGTCGAGTGAGAGGTACTGGTGGGGCTGGAAGAGACGGATCTTGCGGACCTGCTCTGTGCTGACGCGGCTGGCAGTGAAGTTGGCGACGCAGCCGGACTCGAACTCGACGCGGACGTTGGCGATGTCGGTCTTGCGAGAGAGGATGGGCAGGCCGACGGCGCGGACCTCGCGGATGGGTGAGTTGGTGAGGCTTAGAACGATGTCGAGGTCGTGAATCATGAGGTCGAGGACGACGTCGACGTCGAGCGAGCGCGGCGTGAAGACACTGAGGCGGTGGGCCTCGAAGAACATGGGCCGGTTGAGAGCGGCGATGGTCGCGGTGACGGCTGGGTTGAAGCGTTCGAGATGGCCAATGGCGACGATGCGGTGGTGGGTGTGAGCCGTGTCGAGGATGCGATCGGCCTGGGCGAGTGTGGCGGCGAAGGGCTTCTCGATGAGGATGTCGAGGCCGGCAAGCAGAAGCTGCTCTGCGACGGTGGCGTGGTGGATGGTCGGGACGCAGATGGATGCGGCGTCGAGTGGCAGATCTGCGGCAAGCAGTTCTGCGAGCGTCGCGAAGGCGGGAATGTTGTAGGTAGTGGCGAAGCCGGTGCGGCGTCCGGCGTCGGGTTCGACAAGAGCGGCGAGCTGAACGAGTTCAGGGTGAGCGTCTTCGAGCTCGCGGTAGACGCGGAGATGATTGCGCCCGAAGGCGCCAGTCCCAATGACGGCTACGCGTAGAGGTGGCACGACTACTTCTGCGCCGCGGTGTCTTGAAGCGGAGATTCAACGGCCTCGCGGCAGCGGGCGTAGAGGTCGAAGATCTGCGTGACCTGGTCTTCGGGCCTGGGTGCGGAGGGAAGGCCGAAGCCGGTGGATGAGGCGGTTTTGCTGCCGAGGTTAGTATGTGCGGCGACGAATTTAAGGAGATCAAGAGCGATGTCTTCAGAGCGACGAGAAGTGCAGTTGTTGCTGGGTTCCATAGGTGCCTTTCGGAGCGCGTTGCTAAGGGTGATGGTAGCGGTTCGATGGAGGTGGTTGCAACGTGGGCGTGGCGAAGAGCCGTTTAGCCCCACCCCAGCCGCGATACCACTGCGACGAAACTGGGACAGCCAGGTGGATGAGGACCAACTCCGCGATGTGGATGAGTTTGATTTTGCATGACAGGGAAGAACCGCGAAGGCGGAGGAGAAGAAGATGAACACAAGTGAACTGCAGACGATTCTTGGTTACCTGAACATAGGCCTGGCGATTGCCCACAATCCGGGCGTGTCGATTGGGCACTTTGGGAGCACTGACTTTGTTCAGCTTGCGGAGACTGTCAACAGCGTGTTGCTGCATGCGATTGCACCTGCGGCCGGTACAGTTGCGCCTGTGACTGCTGTCCCTGCTGCGCCGGTCGTCTTCAGCGCTCCGGCGGCTGCAAGCGGAGCTGTCGCCAGCTAGACAGATGGCGGCGGTGTGCTCAAGAAGCGCGGGTGGGACTGTAGGACGGCAGTGGAGGGTGGAGGAGCAATGAGCGGAGCAAGGCGAGGATTAATGCTGCTGGCGGTTCTAGTGGCGATGATGGCCGGATGGGTGAATACAGTAACGGCCCAGGTGGCGACGACGACCGTGCAGGACATCTGGCCCGGTGACGTGCTGGCAATCACCAGCGCGGGAGTGACCTCGTCGCTGCTGGTGCGGAGCGTTGTCGTGACCGACGGCAGCGCGGTGCCCGAGGTGCGGCAGTACGGAGTGAAGTTCGCCAACGACTGGGCCACGGAGTGGGCCGCGGGCATTGGTCTGAAGTTGAGTGAAGAGATTGCGGCGGATGCGTATCTGCCGCAGACGGCGTCGAGCGCGCCCGGTCAGGTGCTTGCGAACCTGCAGCAGCTGACCGTGACGAGCCTGACGGATACTGCCTTGCAAGTGGACGCCGGAATGGCTCCGCCTGCAGGCGGTGGGTTTGAGGTGCGGCTGAAGGATTGGGAGTTCGGAGTGGGAGTCGACGGCGCGGACCTCGTGCTGCGCAGCCCGGTTCGAAGCTTTTCGATTCCATGCGCTGCGCAGCTGGAGCGCTATTACATCCGGATGTATGACGCGAGCACGCCGCCGCTGTATTCGCGATTTTCGAGCGCAGTCTTTGTGAATATGCCGGTCAATGAGCTGGCGTGAGAGTGAATTTTGTTTACGGGTCACGAGGTGGGTAGATGACGGATTTTGAGAGTCAGGTGCTGCAGGAGCTAAGCGTCCTGAAGGCGCAGATGCAGCAGTTGCTGGGGATCGGGCAACCAGGACGGCTGCAACAATTGGAAGCACGAGTGGATTCGCACGAGCGCAGTGTGCAGCGACTGAAGGGACTTTGCGCAGCCTTGGGCGGGGTGCTGACCATGCTGCATATCGCCATCGTGTATTTCACGGAGAAACACAACTAGCAGGCGACGTGAGGAAACAAATCTTCTTCGCTCGTATCGTTCCTGCAATGAATACTTTGTGCGTAAGTCCCGGCATTGGAATACCTTGCCGGGACTTCACGTCGCAACTATTGATTTCAGAGACTTTACAAAATGAGGGGAGGGGGTACCCCTACCCGATGTCTTCCGACCAGTTCTCGAGACAGGCCTTGAAGTCGGACATGAACTTGCCGGCATCCGCGCCGTCGACGATGCGGTGATCGAAGCCCAGCGTAAAGTGCTGGATGCTGCGGATCGCGATCGTGTCCTGACCATCCTTGTCGGTCAGCACGACGGCTTCCTTGGTGAGGCCGCCGATGCTGAGGATTGCCGACTGAGGCTGCGCGATGATGGGCATTCCGAACTGCTCGCCGAAGATGCCCGAGTTGGTCAGGGTGAACGTTCCACCGGCAACCTCGTCGGGGGCAAGCTTCTTGCCGCGGGCGCGTTCCGCCAGATCGACAACAGCGCGGGCAATGCCGAGGAAGCTCTTCTCTTCCGCCTGCTTGATGACCGGGACAATCAGACCCCACTCCAGCGCGACGGCGATACCAACGTTGATGTTCTTGTTGTAGAGAACCGCTTCGCCCTGCATGGATGCGTTGACGATCGGGTGCTTGCGGAGGGCCTGCACGGCAGCGCGCGTGATGAACGGCATGTAGGTCAGCTTCACTCCGTTGCGCTGCTCGTACTTGCTCTTCTCCTTTTCGCGCAGCTTGACGATGCGCGTCATGTCCACCTTGAAGACGGTGTGAACGTGTGGGCTGGTGGCCTTGGACTCGACCATGCGCTTGGCGATGATGGAACGCATCTTGGAGAGTGGAACGAGCTCGCCAAGTGTCGGTGCGGGAGCAGGTGCAGCTGCGGCCTTTACAGGAGCCGCGGGTGCCGGAGCCGTTGCCACTGGCGCCACGGCGGCCAGAGTAGTGGTCGGAGCAGCGGCGGGTGCGCCTTCGAGATGACCGAGGATGTCCTGTTTGGTGATACGACCGGAAGCGCCTGTTCCTGAGATAGCCCTGAGGTCGATGCTGTTCTCGGAGGCAATCCTGCGGACCAGCGGCGAGGAGCGTGAAGCTTCGCCGGTTGACGCAGCAAGTACGGGCGCTGCAGCGGGCATAGGTGTGCTCGGCGCTGCGACTACAGGAGCCGGAGTTGCGGGTTTGGGTGCGGCTGCGGAGGCGGCTGCACCTCCACCGATGACGGCGACCACGGTGTTGATGGTGACGGTCTGGCCTTCCTGAACGCGGATCTCGGAGAGGATACCGGCGACGGGCGAGGGGATCTCGGCGTCGACCTTGTCCGTGGAGATCTCAAAGATCGGTTCGTCACGCGCGACGGAGTCACCGATCTTTTTGAGCCACTTGGTGAGGGTGCCTTCGGTGATGGACTCACCCATCTGCGGCATCAGGACTTCCGTGCCGGGACCAGTTGGTTCGGGAGCGGGAGCAGCGACGGTTTGGTCCTTCGCGGCGGTTGCGACTGCGGCGGGTGTAACCGTCTCTTCCCTGGGCTTAGGCGCGGTGGCCGGAGCTCCTGCCTCAGCGGCTGCGCCAGATTCGTTGACGGTACAAACTACGGTGCCGACAACGACGGTAGCACCCTCCTGGACCTTGATCTCGCCGAGCGTGCCGGCAGTGGGCGAAGGGATCTCGGCGTCGACCTTGTCGGTAGAGATTTCGAACAGCGGTTCGTCGCGGGCGACGGTATCGCCGGGCTTTTTGAGCCACTTGGTGAGGGTGCCTTCAGTGATGGATTCGCCCATCTGGGGCATAACTACTTCGGTCGGCATGAGGGAACGGTCTCCGGGAGAGCTTGCTGCGCGCGAGGGCGCAACCTCAGGATTATACGGCTGTAGATGAGATGCAGGCGCACAGCGAATGGCTATTCCATACTGAACGGTATAGATCACTCATAAGTTGGGCTGGTGCGCGGCGAGGAGTTCGTCGAGGGATTCGATGGCGAGCATCTGGCGCTGGAAGACGCGGCCGAAGTTGGTGGAGACGCTGTTCGCGGCCGTGGCCAGCGTGGGTGGAGGAGTTTGCGGAGATTCGAGTTCGAGCGAGGTAACGGCCCGGTCGGTGATGCCGCAGGGGACGATCCAGTCGAAGTCGCGGAGGTCGGTGGTAACGTTGAGCGCGAATCCATGCGATGTGACGGACTGAGAGACATGGATGCCAATGGCGGCGATCTTCTTTTCCCGGATGCTGCCACCGGCGAGTGTCCAGACGCCGGTGAGTTTGCAGATGCGCTGTGCGGGAACGCCGAAGTCCTTGCAGGTGAGGATGAGGGCCTCTTCCAAGAGGCGGACGAAGTCGACCGGCCCGAGATGCGGACCGCGTTTGCCGGGGAGGTCGCCGCGGAGGTCGAAGATGGGATAGCCGACAAGCTGGCCTGGGCCGTGATAGGTTACGTCACCACCGCGGTTGATCTCATGGACCTCGACGCCACGGCGGGCGAGGAGTTCGTCGGTGGCGAGGATATTGGCGCGTGTTGCATTGCGACCAAGCGTGAGCACAGGCGGATGTTCGAGCAGGAGGAGTGTGTCGCCGATGACGCCAGCCTTGCGCGCTGCGACCACCTCGGCCTGGAGGCGCAGGCCTTCGGCATAGGGAATGCGGCCGAGTTGGAGGAGATGGATGTGCACGGCGCTATTTGAGGCAATTTTAGATTCGTGACCTGATAGGTCCGCGGCTTCTCTTCAAGATGTCTTAAAGCTGTTGTGCTCCGACATGAATTCCATGCTCGCGTAAAGCTCCAACAAATATTGCAAGTTTGGATCTGGAACTTCGACAAAGCGCACATCCATGTTTCGGATGCGTGCTTTCGCGTCATTGAAGGCTTTCAAGAAAATAGGGTCTCCCATCAAGGCTTTACGGCTACCCTCCTTCTTGTAAGAGGCTTTTACTCGATCTGTCTCCCGCCTAGCTAGGAGAAAGGCGAATGAAGCCGCGTTGTGGTCGCTTGAGGGGCCGCAATGGTTCGTGTGTCTTTTCTTGAAATTCTTAGTTCTTCCAAGCTAGATGACCCGACCGCTTTCGGAGAAGCTGTAGACTCCAGGACGATGGAGTGAGCTGATCTCTGTGAGCTCTAATGGTGGCGATTCTTGGAGTTGCTTCGCCAGAATGGGCAACCTTTGAACATAGGCATTAAATTGTTTGTTCATGATCGTCCTAAACGTTAATGGCCATACCTTCGACGCTGGAGAAGGCATCGAGCAGGCTTTCTGAGAGCGTTGGGTGGGCGTGGATGGTGAACATCAGCTCTTCGACGGTGGCTTCGAACTCCATCGCAACGACGCACTCGGCGATGAGTTCGGTGGCTTGGGGACCAATGATGTGGACGCCGAGGACTTCGCCATACTTCGAGTCGGAGACGACCTTCACGAAACCGTCGTGCGAGTCGACGATGGTGGCTTTGGAGTTGCCGACGAAGGGGAACTTGCCGATTTTAACCTGGTAACCCTTCTCCTTGGCTTGCGCTTCTGTAAGACCGACACTACCGATTTGAGGATCGCAGTAGGTGCAGCCAGGAACACGGTCTTTGCGGACGGGGCGAGCATACTTGCCCGCGAGCTTGCTGGCAACGACAACGCCGCACATGGCGCCGACGTGGGCGAGTTGCGGCAGGCCTGCGACGATGTCGCCGATGGCGTAGACGCCAGGCTCTGAGGTCTCCATCCATTCGTTGACAGGGATGAAGCCGCGATCGAGGGTGATCTTTACCTTGTCGATGCCCGCATCTGCGGTGCGCGGACCGCGACCGACGGCGACGAGAACCTTCTCGGCTTCCGTGACCTGTGGGTTGCCGGCGGCATCGGTAAAACTGACCTTTGCGCCGCCCTTGATCTTTTCGATCTTCTCGACGTTGCAGCTAACGTTCACGTCGATGCCACGCTTCTTGTAGGCGCGGGTGAGCTCTTTGGAGACCTCTTCGTCTTCGACCGGAACCATGCGCGGGAGTGCTTCGATGATGGTGACGTTGGAGCCAAAGCTCTTGAAGATAGAGGCGAACTCGACGCCGACTGCTCCAGACCCGATGACGACGAGAGACTTCGGCAGTGCGGGGAGAGAGAGGATCTCGATGTTGGTGAGGATGGTGTCGTCTGCCTTGTAGCCGGGGAGCATGCGTGCGTCGGAGCCGGTGGCGAGCACGACCTTCTTGCCCAGCACCTGGGTTGTGCTCTGCAGCTCGGATCCCTGGCCTTTGCCCTTGTCTTCGGCGGACACGTCAACGGTGAAGACGCCGGCCTTGGCGGGGCCGGTGAGACGACCGTGGCCGTGCATAACGGTGATTTTGTTCTTCTTCATCAGGAAGTCGAGGCCCTTGGTGTGCTTCGTGATGATGTCGTTCTTGCGCTTCAGCAGGTTGTCCCAGTTGAGCGTTGGCGCGGAGACGCCATCGATACCGTAGCTGGCGGCATGTTTCAAGTGGTCCCAGATTTCGGCGGAGAAAAGCATCGCCTTGGTGGGAATGCAACCTACGTGGAGGCAGGTGCCGCCGAGCTTGTCGGTCTTTTCGATGAGGGCGACTTTGAGCCCAAGCTGCGCAGCGCGAATGCCGCAAGTATAGCCGGCGGGGCCGCCGCCGACGATGACCAGGTCATAGATAGTTTCTGCCAAGACAGTGAGCTCCATTCATTTGGGCGATCGCGGGGGGAGATGCAGCACGCGCGTGTCCGACTTCGCTGGACAGCCTAGTTTAGCCGCTGCTGCAGTCCACGTCATTCGATGTGCAGGAACCGGCCTGCGATTCAAGCAGCAGCTTATTCAAGTTTGAAGTAACAGATGCGCTCGTGGAGGTGCGCTTGTGATGCAACAGTTTATGTATAGCGACAAGGGTTTAGCGCTCACCAAGAGCTTTGAAGGTCTGCACCTGGCAGCGTATCAGGACTGCGCGGGCGTGTGGACGATCGGTTATGGTCATACCGGGCCTGCACTCTATAAAAGTCTGACAATTAATGAGGCGGATGCTGAGGTGTTGCTGCGAGCTGACATCGCGGAGGCTGTGGCGTGCGTGAATCGAGCAGTGACAGTGACGATCTCGCAGAACCAGTTCGATGCGATGGTGGACTTCTGCTTCAATGCAGGGCGCGGAAACTTTCTGCAGTCGACGCTGCTGCGGAAGGTGAACTTCGTGGATTTTGCGGGCGCGGCGGCGCAGTTTGGGCTATGGGTGCATGCGGGTGGTGAGGTGGTCGCAGGACTGGTGCGGAGGAGAAAGGCTGAGGCGGAGATGTTTGCGAATGCTGTCGCTGCAAATCAGCAACCGTAGAGAAATTCGCGGAGTTGCGTGGAGATCTAGATGTGAAACTCGGATGTCATGTAAGTGCACCCAGCAGCGTTAGAGCAGTTTCGCCGCATCCTTTGCAAAGTACGTAACGATGAAATCCGCGCCGGCGCGGCGGATGCCCAGCAGGCTTTCGAGCATGGTGCGTTCGGGTTCGAGCCAGCCGCGCTGGAAGGCAGCGTGCAGCATGGAGTACTCGCCCGAGACCTGATATGCGCCCATCGGGAGATCGAAGCGGTTGCGGGCTTCGCGGATGACGTCGAGGTAGGGCATAGCGGGCTTCATCAGCAGCATGTCGGCGCCTTCGACGATGTCCTGCTCGATCTCTCGCATGGCTTCGCGGAGGTTTGCGGCGTCCATCTGGTAGGTGCGGCGGTCTCCAAACTGCGGAGCGGAGTCGGCGGCATCGCGGAAGGGTCCATAAAAGGCTGAGGAGAACTTTGAGGCATAGCTGAGGATCGGCGTGCTCTGTTTGCCTGCTTCGTCGAGTGCTGTGCGCATAGCGGCAATGCGGCCATCCATCATGTCGCTGGGTGCAACGATGTCGGCTCCGGCTTCGGCGAGCGATGCAGCGGCCTTTGCCAGCAGAGCAACGCTGGAGTCGTTTTCCACCTCAAAATGCTCGCCGTCGCGGTTCACAATGCCGCAATGGCCGTGCGAGGTGTACTCGCAGAGGCAGACGTCGGCGATGACGACCAGAGACTTTGGGTCGCCGGTCGCCTTGATCGCGCGGAGGCCGCGCTGCACGATGCCGTCTGTGGCGTAGGCGCCGCTCCCAAGCTCATCCTTCTCATCCGGAATGCCAAACAGAAGCAGGCCGCCGATGCCGAGCGATGCGCAGGCCTCGACCTCCTTGAGAGCTTCGTCAATGGAGAGATTGAAGACGCCGGGCATGCTGCTAATCTCGCGACGCACGCCTTCGCCCTCGCAGATAAACAGGGGATAGATGAGCGCGCCGGGATGTAGATGCGTCTCACGGACCAAGGAACGCATGGCTTCGGTGGAGCGGAGACGGCGCAGGCGTGTTGCGGGAAATTCCATGCACCTATTCTATGTCCGAGACGATTTTTATGTCCTCAGTTATCTGCATTCGCAATCTGACCTGCATGGAGATGGGCCTATGCTCCGTGCGGCTTCCTTATTGCGGGTGATGGGGCTGTTTCAGGCATGCAATATTCCAGCCGTATCGCCAGCCGTATCCTAACCCGTATCGTAGAGGTGTGGCATTCCTTCCCGAGATTCCGGTTCCGTTGTCAGAGATTGGCGCAAAGGCCCTGCAGTGGCCTGAACTTATCGAACATCTGTCGCGCCGCGCGCAGTCGCCGCTGGGCCGGGAGTGGGTCAGCGCGTTGGAGCCTAGCTCCGATCCTGGATGGATCGGCCAGCAGCAACAGTGCAACGCCGAGATGCAGAGGCTGATCTCCGGTGGCAGCTTCGACTTCCGCGGCATCTTCGATGTGACCGAGACGCTCGATAAGGCACGGATCGAGGGCTCCGCGCTTGAGGCTGTCGAACTGCGCGCTGTGATCGTGCATGCGGAACGCGTCGAGGCCTGGCGGCAAACGGTGCTCACGCCCCCGGATGCGGTGCGCGGGCAGTGGCCCGGAATCGAAGAGCTCTCCGCGCCGTTGTTGCCGCACGATCTCGGGAATCTGCTGCGCTCGCTGAGCGGAAAAATCGAGCCGGATGGCAGCCTGAGCGATGACGCTTCGCCTGAGCTGCGACGGATTCGCCGCGCGCTTGAGCAGCAGCACCGCACGATCGAGGCGAGCCTGCGGCGCGCGTTGGCGAAGCTGTCCGAAGATGGCAGCACGCAGGAGTCGCTGATCACTGTGCGCGGCGAGCGCTTTGTGATTCCGGTCAAGGCCGAGTTCAAGCGCAAGGTCGGCGGCGTGGTGCATGGGTCGAGCTCGAGCGGGCAGACAGTTTTTGTCGAGCCCCTGGAAACCATCGAGCATAACAACGAGCTGACGCGGCTACTCGATGAAGAGCAGGGAGAGATTCACCGGATCCTTGTGGCGATGACGCGTGCGATCGCCGCCCAGGCCGAGGCTTTGCTGGTGGGTGCGGCGATTCTTGCGGAAGCCGACGCACACCAGGCGATCGCGCGCTTTGCTGTAGAGTTTGCCTGCGTGCGCCCGAGCTTTCCTGGTGACGATTTGTTTTCTTCAGACGAAGAAACTGGCGAGTTCAACCTGCTTGCGGCACGCCATCCTCTATTAGAGATGCGGCTTCGTATTCAGGGTGGCGCGATTGTTCCGTTGACGATCGCGCTGCCTGCGGGCAAGAAGCAGATGATTGTCAGCGGCCCCAATACCGGCGGTAAGACGGTCGCGCTCAAGACAACGGGTTTGCTTGCGTTGATGGCGCAGGCCGGCGTGCCGGTACCTGCGGAGAGGGTGCGGTTGCCACTCTTCACAGCGATCTATGCCGACATTGGCGACGCGCAGTCGATCGAGCAGAATCTCTCTACTTTCTCGGCGCACGTGGTGAATGTGGACCGCATTGCGCGTCACGCAGATGCGCGTTCGCTCGTGCTGCTGGATGAGCTTGGATCAGCGACTGATCCTGAGGAAGGTGCAGCGCTGGCCGTGGCTGTGGCCGAACATTTTCTTGAGCGGAGCACCTGGTGCATCATCACGACGCACCTCACCTCGTTGAAGGTCTACGCGGCAAAGCATGATGGCGTGCTGAATGCAGCGGTGGGATTTGATGAGGTCGCACTCGCTCCGACATATGAATTGCGTCTGGGAGTGCCGGGCGCCTCTGCGGGGTTGAACATTGCTGCGCGGCTGGGCCTCGATCCGGCGATCGTCGCGAATGCGCGCGCGCAGATGACCACGCAACAGATCGATATCGGCAGGTTTCTCGATGAGTTGCATGCGCAGCTAACGGCTGCTGCGGCAGAGCGCGAGCATCTGGCAGGGACCGAGCGTGAGCTCGCCAAGGAGCGGCTGCGGCTTGAGCAGGAGGGCCGCGCCGAGCAGCAGGCCCGTACGCGTGAACTCGAGCGGCAGCTCAAGAGCCTCATCGAAGACTTTGAGTCGCAACTGCGCGACACAGTGAAGGCGATCGAGGACAAGACGGTTGCACAGAAGATCGCGCGCGACTCGGCACTGCGCATCGCGCGGCTGAAGCGCGAGTTCTCCGAGCAGTTCCAGACGACGGTGTTTGCGCACAATGCGCCTCCGCAGAGCGAGGCTGCGAAGAAGATCGCCGATCGCCAGCGCGAGCCAAAGACCGGCGACCTTGTTCGCTTAAAGTCGCTCAACCGCGAAGGTCGGGTGGTGCGAGTGGTCGACGCGAAGACGCTGGAGGTTGCAGTTGGCCCGATGAAGACACGCGTGCCACGAAGCGATATTGCGGAGATCATCGCCGCGGCAGAGAAGCCGCTTGATGCAGTGAAACGGCGCGGGGGTATCAGTGTCTCGACAAGCTCGGGTACGGACGACTCCGACTACATGAGTTCGGAGATCAATGTTATCGGTCGCACAGCGGATGAGGCCGAGAGTGAGGTCGAGCGCTTCGTCGAACGAGCGTTCCTGGCAGGATTGCCACGCATCCGCGTGGTGCATGGAGTTGGGATGGGCATTCTGCGGCGGACGCTGCGCGAGTTCCTGGGCAAGCACCCGCATGTGACGTCAGTTACCGAGCCACCCTACAACGAAGGTGGCCAGGGTGCGACGATTGTGGAGTTGCGCCAGTGAGCGCTCGGTTGCGCCGATCGCCCTGGAGAAACTGACGGACATTTGGGGTTCCATTGAGCGGTCGTTTTCCCCGTTCGCTGCAAAATATCCCCATTCACTGAATAGCCGACGACTTCGCACCACATCTCCCCTAAGCTAAAGCGTGCGCGGCGTAGTCCGTCCGCCTAGCTCGCAACCCCTGCGTACGAAACGATTCATGTACTGCGCGGGCTACGAGTTAGTTAGCGAAATTAGGCTGGGATTGAACCTCTCGCCGCGCAGACCGTCGTGGCGAATCTTCAGGAGACAAAAGAAATGGCAAAGGCAACGAAGCTCTTTGAAAAAGGCGTAGTCCTCGGCGCAAAGGCCGGCTGGAGCGTGTTTAATAAGCTGAACTCGATCAGCCCCAACAAGAGCTTTACGCCGAAGTGGTCGGATAAGCCGCTGCTGAAGTCGTACCAGAAGGAGAAGCCGCCCCTCGGCTGGCCGCGTACGACTGACTCGCTGTGTCCTAAGTGCGTTCCTCAGATTCGCCAGCAGATCGTGGATGGCAAGCTGCCCCACGAGATTCTGCTGAACGAGAAGGTCGGCGAGATCAAGGCGCAGATCATTGAGCGTGATGGCCAGATCCTGATGGTGAAGGACTGCCCGATCCACGGCCACTTTGAAGACGTCATGTCGATCGATCCGCCGATGATGAAGCACCTCGAGGACGTCTTCCCGGGCCGCGACATTCGCGCTCACAACGACGGCAATCTCCACAATCACGGCACCTCCACCGTCACCCACGGCCGCGGCTCCGTGCTGACCATCGACCTCACCAACCGNNACATGATGTGCGACCCCTGCTTTATGGACGCCAATCAGGTCGGCTTCGTCCATGAGCTCACATGGGACGAGATCAAGACCATGCTCGACAATGCCATCACCATCAAGCCCAAGCGCCAGATGTCGGTACAGTTCTCGGGCGGCGAGCCGACGCTGAGCCCGTACTTTCTCGATGCCGTCGCTTACGCCCGCAAGGTCGGCTACAACTCCGTGCAGGCCGCGACCAACGGCATCGAGTTTGCGAAGTCTGCAGAGTTTGCGCGCGCGGCGGCGGAAGCCGGTTTGCGCTATGCGTACCTGCAGTTCGACGGTATCGGCAACGCGGCGAACTCTCACCGCAAGGTCGGTAACTCGTTCGACGTGAAGCTTCAGGCCATCCACAACCTGCATGCAGCCGGCGTGGACATCGTCCCCGTCACCTGCATCATCAACGGCATCAATAACGAGCAGGTTGGCCGCATCATCGAGTTCGCTCTCGACAACCCGAAGAAGATCAACTTCCTTTCCTTCCAGCCGGTCAGCTTCACGGGCCGCGACGAAGATATCTCCGATGAGCGCCGCGCGGCGCAGCGCTACACGCTCTCGCACCTTGCGCACGACATCCGCGACCAGACAGGCCTCGGCGAGAGCACGCGCGACTGGTTCCCGATCAGCTTCATGTCCACGTTCAGCGATTGGGCCGACTTGGTTCACGGCCCGGAGCACGAGTGGGGCCAACTCTCCTGTGGCTGCCACCCGAACTGCGGTATTGGCATGGCGCTGATGATCGATAAGGAAACCAAGGAAGCTGTGCCCGTTACGGCCTTCCTTAACGCGACCCGTCTTGCCCAGGACATCGCCAAGGTGAACGATGCCGCTCGCGGCAAGTTCCTGACGATGGTCGGCGCGGCTCTCGCACTCATCCGGAACTACGAGCCGGCAAACGCACCCACGCACTTTAGCATCTTCTCCTTGCTGGCGAAGTTCGATAAGTGCTTCGGCGCTACCGGTCGTCAGTATGGCAAGGTCACCGCCGACCGCACCCAGGAGGACATCGATAAGCGCCGCGCGGATCGTTGGAACTTCCTGTTCATCGCTGGCATGTGGTTCCAGGATCTCTTCAACTACGACTTCCGCCGCACCGAGCAGTGCATCATCCCGTACGCGACGCAGGAAGGCGAGATCAGTTTCTGCGCGTACAACACGGGCATCGGCTGGCGCAACATCATCGAGAAGATGCACATGACCTCCTCGCTCACCAAGTGGTATGAGGAGCACGGCAGGCATGAGATCTTCGCGGGTGGCAAGAAGGTTGGACTCGAGAAGGAAGCCAAGTACGATCTGGTGCTGAACCAGGCGCACGTGGATTCGGCAGCCAACGACACCTTCGACAAGAGCGGCATCGCCAAGAACGCACGTGAGGAAAAGATCCGTGCCCGCGACGCCAAGCTGAAGCAGGACGCCGAGAACGCCCGCATGGCTAAGCTGTATCGCAAGGAGATCCTCAAAGAGCCGGAGCTTCCGGGCGGGTTCGTTGCGATCGGTGCGATCGGCGGACTAGGCGGCATTAAGCCTGTGGCATCGGTCGCGAGCAAGGGCGACGTTGCCAAGAACATCGAAGAGACTGTCGCCGGGGACTAACCGCCCAGGCAGACGCGCTTCGCGCAAGACAACACAAAGGCCTCCGCTTCGGCGGGGCCTTTGTGTGCGTGATAGCCTGTGTCGCATGGAAAGCTTACTGTTGTGTCTACTTTTTCTTGCACCGCAGAGCATCGTCCAAGATTCAGACCATTCACTCGAAGTCGCTAAGGCTGCGGCCCATGGGGTGAAAGCTAAGTTAGTCGGGTGCGATCCGCGAGTGTTGGTTGGCGAATTCACCGGCGGTCGCAAGCAGACTCACCGGAGGATTGTGTGACCCAGGCCTACATCAACCGCATCGCCACTGCCGTCCCTGACGACGACGTCCACGGCGCGTTCGTCGCCTTTGCCGATCAGATGCTCGAAGACCCACGCGTGCAGCCGGTGTTTCGGCGCATGGCGGCGCGATCTGGAATACGGCAGCGCTTCTCCGTGCTGACACCGAACGCTGCAAGCACGGAGTTCACCGTCAACGCTCACGAGTTCTACACGCGCGGCAGCTTTCCAGACACGGCGAAGCGGATGCAAATCTTTGAACGCTTTGCGCCGAGACTCGCGCAGCGGACGCTGGACAAGCTCAAGCTCACCGACGAGGAACGCCGCGGCGTGACGCACGTGCTGGTTACGTCCTGCACGGGGCTGTATGCGCCGGGGCTGGACTTCGACATCATCGATCATCTCGGGCTTGAACCATCGGTGGAGCGCACGATGATCGGCTTCATGGGGTGTTACGCGGCGATCAATGGCCTGAAGCAGGCACGGCACATCGTGCGTTCGGAGCCCGACGCAAAGGTGCTGCTCGTCAACCTCGAGCTATGCACGCTGCACCTGCAGGAGACGCAGGAGCTCGAGCAGGTGTTGTCGTTCCTGGTCTTCGGCGATGGCTGCGCTGCCAGCCTCATCAGCGCAGAGCCAACGGGCTTCGCGCTGGACAGCTTCCGCTCCCTGCTCATTCCCGGGACGCGCGAGCTGATCACTTGGCGGATTCGTGGCGTTGGGTTCGACATGCTGCTCTCGGGCAGGGTCCCGGGTGAGATCGGTAAGGCGCTGGCGGTATCGAGCAGCGAGGTGCTGGGCAAGCACAGCAAGAAGGACATCTCGCTGTGGGGCGTTCATCCCGGCGGGAAGTCGGTGCTCGATGCGGTGGAACGTGGACTCGGTTTGCCGGAGGATGCTCTTGCGGCATCGCGGCAGACGCTGGAGTGCTTTGGCAATATGAGCTCGGCGACGGTGATGTTCGTGCTGGAGAGGCTGATGCAGAGCGCGAAGCCGGGCGAGAAGGGCTGTGCGATGTCNNTATGAGGACTTCCGAGCGTGCCTCGTTGATCTCGGGCAGGTCAATCGGCTTACGTTCGCGTATCGACCGACGCTGGACTTCCTTGACCGACTCGTAGCGACAACCAAGCCACAGCAACCGTTGCGGATCGTCGATGCGGGTTCGGGAGGAGGAGATATGCTGCGGTGTGTCGAGAGATGGGCAAAGCGCCGAGGCGTCGCCGTTACGCTCACAGGTATCGATCTGAACCCACATGCAGCGCGTGCGGCGAGGGAGTTTACGCCGGCAACGAGTGCGATCGAGTGGCTTACGGGGAATGCGTTCACGTACGCAGACTCTGTGGATGTGGTGCTGAGCTCCCTGTTTACGCATCATCTGGAGGAGGCTGAGATCGTACGCTTCCTCGCATGGAGCGAGGCAGTCGCGAGGCATGGATGGTTCGTCAACGATCTGTGTCGGGAGTCGACGCCGTACAGGCTCTTCGGCTTGCTCGCGAAGGGCTTGCGCTGGCATCGCTTCGTGCAGCATGATGGGCCGGTGTCGTTCCGGCGCAGCTTCCGCGAGGACGATTGGCAGCGGATGATTCGAGACGCTGGAATCACGGCTGCAGATGTGCGTCTGGCGCGCTGGACTCCGGCGAGGTTGTGCGTGGAGCGTATCAAGTGAACGCCGAGGTGCTGAACGCCGGTGGTGGTCCTGCGGGGTCAGCCGCGGCGATTGTGCTGGCCCGCGCAGGCCGCAATGTGGTGTTGGTCGAGCGTGAATCGCAGGCCCAGCACAAGGTTTGCGGCGAGTTTCTCAGCCAGGAGGCTCTGACCTATCTGCGCTCGCTGGGGGTTGATGTGGATGGGATGGGCGCGGTTGCGATCCGCTCTGTGCGCCTTGCGTGTCAAGAGGGAGAGAGCGAAGCTGTACTGCCGTTTGCGGCGATGTCGCTGACGCGGCGCAGGCTTGACGAGGAGCTGCTACGCCTTGCGGAGAGTGCGGGCGCAAAGGTGCTGCGCGGATATCGCGTGCAGACGATCGAGCGTGCTGACAACGGCTGGTGTGCAGTAATCTGTGCGGCTACAGACGGCGCGCAGTCCGTGTCGGCGAGTGCGGCCTTCCTCGCGACGGGCAAGCACGATCTGCATGGGCGGGCTCGTCCGAAGGGCAAGCAGCCGGACCTGGTTGCATTCAAGATGTATTGGCGGCTCGCGCCGCAACAGGCTGCCGCGCTTGAGGGACACGTGGAGCTGATGCTGTATCGCGGCGGTTATGCGGGGTTGCAGCCAGTGGAAGACGGTGCGGCGAATCTGTGCTGCCTGGTCGAGCGGACAGAGTTGCAGCGGTTGGGTGGTCGCTGGGAGAACCTGCTTGCGGCGATGCAGCAGGATTGCGCGCTGTTGCGTGAGCGTTTGCAGGACGCGGAGCCGCTGCTGGAAAAGCCTCTTGCGATTTCGGCGATTCCTTACGGGTATGTGCGTTCGGCCAGTGATGGCTTGTGGGCGTTGGGCGACCAGGCGGCGGTGATTCCGTCGTTCACCGGCGATGGCATGTCGATCGCGCTGCACAGCGGGTGTCTTGCGGCGGCGATGTATCTGCGCGGCGAGACGGCAGAGCGGTTCCAGCAGCAGTTGCAGAGCGAGCTCTCGACGCAGGTTGCGCTGGCGACGATGCTGTCGCGTGGACTTGTCTGGCGGCCTTCGCGAAGCGTGTTCACGGCGGCAGTCAGGCTTTGGCCGGGCGTGCTGGGCGTGGTCGCTCGGAGAACGCGGATTTCTA
>PLHC01000124.1 GCA_003138795.1 Granulicella sp.
CGGCTTTTCACGGCGCACCGCTCCACGCCCGTTACAGGCGCTTCAACACTACTATTGGATGATCTGACATCTTCAACTGCATCGATATTTCCCCTTCGTGGTTCGCACTTATAGGTTTTCTCTTAGCATCAGTTGAAGACTTCCCAAGTTCCATACCCAGGCCTAAGCCAGATTCACGCTGTCTATACACCGGACATCGCATGGCCCATAAACAGGCTCCTGCCATGCTGATCCCAGGAGCGCTACGTACCCCTGGTTTTGATGCCTCTTAATCATTATCGATGCATCATCGACAGTTTGCTTTCGCTCGTCTCTCTGACTCATACTTGACGGCTAAAACCGCCTTTTGACCGTATCGTTCACGACCTCTCCGTCACCGGATCAGCCGCATACGGCAGTTTGAAATCAACCCCTGTAGGCCGATTTCGGTGGACCTACCACCATCTCAGGTACAGCATTGCGCGTTTACTACGCGCTTTCTTGGCACACCGTAGCGGATGAACTTGCCCCCGGCCTCGTGGTTGGCCGTTTGCAATGCCAGTGCCTTGTTGAACACAAACCTGCACGATCCCGCGAAGCGGCGCATGTCGCGCTGCTGGTCTCCGTCCGGCATGATCTCGTACTTGAAGGCTTGAAGTCGCTCCATCCCCACCAACTATACTGCCGCTCTAAAGCGAAGACAAGGCGAAACTACTCGCCGCCTATGGCGAGCCCTGTACACCAACCACGCCCGGCCCCATGCTGAGGAAAGCTTCGCTGTCCGCGCTCTACACCCCCGCCCTGAACGGCGAGGTTTTCCGCGCAATTAGGGATAAAAACCTTCAAAACCTGGCATAATCCCCGACCCCACTCTCTATAATTGAACTAGGACTAGGGCGTAAATCTAATCGCCCCGCAAACCACGCAGCGCCAACTAACTCCCAATGAATGAATACTTTGAAAGCAACTCACCTGCAATGAATACCTTGCGGGCGACGAACCCACAACTCCAATGTTTTGAATACTTTGCCAGTAAAGCATCTGAAATCTAAACCTTAGCGGAAAACGTGTCTGTAAGTCACTGATTCCAGAGACCACCCCAATTTAGGGGGGGAGGGGGGGCCCCCCGCACCGGCGGAGTCACATCACCGCCTATCATCAAACCAGACACATGCCAGCCAAGGACCCCAAGCCCGCAGCCATCTACCGCCAGCCGACCGCGGAAGAAGCCGAGCTCTATCGCAGCCGGGCCATGCTCGCAGTCATCCGCACATCGCTGGCAGAGCGCGAAGCCAGGCTCTCCGAACTCCGAGCCCAGATCAACAGCATCGAAGGCCGCTACATCCGCCAGGTCGGCGTCCTCTACATCCAGCTCGACGAGTGGGAAGAGCGCATCGCCGCACTCCACTCCCCGCTCCAAATCCCCGCAGGAGCCGAGAAGCTCGAGCCGCCTCCCATCGAGGTCGCCGAATCCGAGCCGGACGAAGCCATTCTCGACCTCAAAGCCCTCTTCCGCGAAGTCGCCAAGCGCATCCATCCCGACTTCGCCCGCGACCACCACGACGAGCGCCACCGCACCCACCTCATGGCGCAGGCCAACGACGCCTTCCGCCGCGACGACGCAGCCATCCTCCAGCGCATGCTCAACGGATACGACCCCTCCACCGACTCCGGAGACACACCCGACATCGCCGCCGAACTCGCCCGAGTCGTCGCCCAGATCGACCAGGCCGAAAAAGATGTCGAGTTCATTGACGCTGAGCTCGAAGCGATCGCGCAATCCGAGATGGCACAGCTCAAAGAGCGCATCACCATCGCTGCAACCAGGGGCAGAGACCTCCTCGCCGAGCTCGCCGCAAGAGTCAAAGGCAGCATCGGCATCGCGATGCGTCGCTACGAGCTTGACTTAGGTCGCATCCGGCGCAAACAACCGGCCTTCGATCCAGGCCCGCTTCTCTCCGCCGAGACCGCCAAACCCCTTACGACCAAAAGCCATCCACACAGACGGTAGTCGCGCGCACCGCCCACAGCTTCTCGCGCTACCATCAAACCAGACACGACATGCTAGCCGAGATCATCGCCGTTGGTTCCGAGATGCTGACGCCGCACCGTCAGGACACCAACTCGCTCTACCTCACCGCCGGCCTCAACGACCTCGGCGTCTCCGTAGCCTTCAAGACCATCGTCGGCGACAACCGCAAGCATCTCGTCTCCGCCATTCGCATCGCGCTCAGCCGCGCCGACATCGTCCTTCTCTCCGGCGGTCTCGGCCCCACCGAAGACGACCTCACCCGCGAGTGCCTCGCCGAGGTGCTCCACCTCAAGCTCCACCGCAGCGACGCCATCCTCGAGTCGCTGCGCCAGCGCTTCTCTGCACGCAACATCGCCATGTCGCCCAACAACGCCAAGCAGGCCGACGTGCTCGACGGAGCAACCATCCTGCCCAACGCCGCCGGCAGCGCGCCCGGCCAATGGCTTGACATCCACTACGAGGGAAACCGCAAGCTCGTCGCCCTTCTTCCCGGCCCCCCCAAAGAACTCAAACCTCTGTTCGACGCCGAATGCAAGCCGCGTCTCGCCGCAGCTCTTCCCGGGAACCATCTTGCGCGCCGCATCCTGCGCATGGCGCTGATCCCCGAAAGCCAGGTCGACGAGCGCACCGCACCGATCTACCAGCAGTTCCCCGACGTCGAGACCACCATTCTCGCCGGCCACGCCGAAATCCAGCTCCACTTCGTCTGCGTCAAGCCCACGCTCGCCGAAGCCGAAGCCCGCGTCGACGATGTCTTGGATCTCGTCGCCCGCGAGATGGGCGATGCCATCTTCTCCTTCAACGGCGAGTCGCTCGAGGAGATCGTTCTCCTCATGCTCGGAGTGCGCGGCCACACCCTCTCCATCGCCGAGAGCTGCACCGGAGGCTGGCTCGGCGAGCGCCTCACCGCGATTCCCAACAGCTCGCGTGTCTTCCTCGGCGGAGCCATCGCCTACTCCGACCGCAGCAAGACCGCCCTCGCTGATGTCCCCTCCTACCTGCTTACAGAGCATGGCGCAGTCAGCGATCAGGTGGCGCGCGCGCTAGCCGAGGGCATCCGCCGACGCATCGGCAGCACGCTCGCCCTAGGCATCACCGGCATCGCCGGCCCGGCCATCACCACCGGCCCCGACGCCACCAAGCCCGTCGGCCTCGTCTACATCGCCCTCACCAACGGTGAAGACACGCAGGTCAAGCAGTTCCGTATCACCGGCGACCGAGACCGGGTCCGCCTCTGGGCCACCCAATACGCCCTGGAAATACTCCGTCACTACCTCCAGTGAACGCCCACTGCTAAACTCAACACCAACACCTATGAACCTCTGGCTCCTCACATTGACGATGGCCTACCTGCTCGGATCGATTCCGTTCGGCTATCTGCTCGTCCGCCTCTTTCGCAAAGAAGATGTCCGCGCCACAGGCAGCGGCAACATCGGCGCGACCAACGTAGCGCGCGCTGGGGGCAAAGGCCTCGGCCTTTGCACCCTTCTGCTCGACGCTCTCAAGGGATATCTCGCGGTCGCCATCGCAATGCACCTGGCGCCCAGCATCGGACATGTCCCCTCGAACCTTGCCGTCGCCGCGGCTGTCGCCGCTGTCCTTGGCCATGTCTTTCCCGTATGGCTCGGCTTTCGTGGCGGCAAAGGCATCGCCACAGCTCTTGGCGTCTTTCTGGCCCTGATACCCTGGGTCGCACTCTCGGCGGTTTGCCTGTTCATTCTCGTTGTCGCGACAACGCGCCTCGTCTCTCTGGGTTCGATCCTTGCCGCCGTCTCGATCCCTCTCTTTGCGCTGCTCCTGGTGCCGGCTCGGTCGGCGATCCTACTGGAGGGCATCAGCTTCATCTCACTCGTGGGCATCCTCAAGCACCACGCCAACATCGTGCGTCTCTTGCATGGCACCGAGAGCCGCTTTGGAAGCAAGAAGAACGCCGACTCAAACGAAAAGAAGGTAAATGCATGAGCCGCATCGCCGTCATCGGTGCAGGCGCGTGGGGAACCGCGCTGACCGTCTCGCTCGCCCGTCGTGGCGGCCACCAACTTAGCCTCTGGGCCCACTCCCCGGACCACGCAGCGCAGCTAGCCGATACCCGCGAAAACACCCGCTATCTCCCCGGCTTCATCCTTCCCGCGGACGTCCTCATCACGGCCAATCTGAGCCACGCCATCGCCGGCGCAGACATCGTACTTTGCGTCACTCCGTCACAGGCCTTGCGCTCGGTCATGGAGCAGATCGGCCCCATGCTCTCGACTAGGCAGGTCCTGCTCTCGGCCAGTAAGGGCATCGAGGAGAAGACATTCCTGCGCATGTCGCAGATCATGTTCGAGTACGCTCCATCGAACCCCATCGGGACTCTCGGTGGCCCCTCCTTCGCCCAGGAGGTCGCCGCCGCCATGCCCACCGCCATTACCCTGGCCGTCGACGACCCTATCCTCGGCAAGTCGTTACAAGACGACTTCAGCTCTGCCTCGTTGCGCCCCTACCGCAACGAAGACGTCATTGGCACCGAGCTTGGCGGAGCGCTCAAGAACGTCATCGCCCTCGCCGCCGGCGTTGTTACCGGTCTCGAGCTCGGCAATAATGCTACCGCCGCTCTCATCACGCGTGGCATCGCCGAGATCACTCGCCTCGCCATGGCCTGCGGCGGTCGCCGCGAGACCATGTCCGGACTCTCCGGCATCGGCGATCTCGTCCTCACCTGTACCGGCGGCCTCTCACGCAATCGCACCGTCGGCGTCGAACTGGGCAAGGGCCGCAAGCTGGACGACATCATCGCCGGCCTCAACGGCAAGGTTGCCGAGGGCGTCCGCACCACCACAGCAGCGCTCGGTCTTGCGCAGCGCTACGGCGTGGAGATGCCCATCACCGAGCAGATGGCCGCCGTTCTCCACGAGGACAAAGCTCCGCTCAACGCCATCAGCGAACTCATGTCCCGCCCCGGCCGCACCGAGTAGCAAGCCCATTCCGCTACACTAAAGCTCGATGGCCTTTTCTATCTTCGGCAAGCGCGACACCCCAACTCCCGCCTCCCAGCAGCCAGAGCCTCCCGCACCTCGCGGTCTGTTCGACCGCATGAAGCAGGCGGTCACCCGCACCCGCGAGTCGCTCTCGAACTCCATCGCATCGGTCGTTGCGCTCACCCGCGAGGTCGACGATGCCTCCCTCGACGACCTCGAGCTCGCACTCCTCGCCTCCGACATCGGCTCGACCACCACCAACGAGATCATCACCACCCTTCGCGACCGTGCTCTCCGCCAGGGGATCTCCGACGGCGCCGAACTCAAGTCCCTGCTCAAAGCCGAGATCCTCCACATCCTGCGAGCGGTCGACACCCCCGTCATCCATCCCGCTTCGCCTCCCGAAGTCATTATGATGGTCGGCGTCAATGGCTCTGGCAAGACCACCACCAGCGGAAAGCTCGCCGCACTCTATCGCCGCGAAGGCCACACCGTCCTGCTCTGTGCCGCTGACACCTTCCGCGCCGCAGCGATTGAACAACTTGAAGTCTGGGCCCAGCGCTCCAACGTCGATCTCATCAAGACACGTCAGGGCGGGGACCCATCCGCCGCGCTCTTCGACGCGCTCACCGCTGCCAAGGCTCGCTCCACCGGCGTTCTTCTCGTTGACACCGCCGGCCGCCTCCACACCAAGACCGATCTCATGAAAGAGCTCGACAAGATGCGCCGCACCGCCGAACGCCTGATCCCCGGCGCGCCGCACCAGACGCTGCTCGTCATCGATGCCACCACCGGCCAGAATGGGCTGCAGCAAGCACGCATCTTCACCGAAGCCGCCCACGTCACCGGCATCGTCCTCACCAAGCTCGACGGCAGCGCCAAGGGCGGAATCGTCGTCGCCATCGCGCATGAACTCGGGCTTCCCGTTCGCTTCGCCGGCGTCGGCGAGAAGCTCGAAGACATCCTCCCCTTCGACCCCGCCGCCTTCGTCGACTCGCTCCTCGACTAACCAGCGACTATCCTGATCCTGCATGTCCCTCACCCAGCAGGACGACCTCATCCTCTCACGCGCGCTTGACCTCGCTCGCGCCGCCCGCGGGCTCGCCTCGCCGAACCCCACTGTCGGCTGCGTCCTCGCGCACGGCGACACCATCCTCGGCGAAGGCGCGCACCTCTACGATGCACGCGACCACGCCGAGATCGCCGCTCTGAAACAAGCTGCGGCGCTCGGCCACAGCGTCCGTGGCGCAACAACCGCCTACGTCACCCTCGAACCCTGCGCCCATCACGGCCGCACCGGCCCTTGCGCCGACGCGCTCATCGCCGCTGGCATCTCGCGCTGCGTCGTCGCCACCGTCGACCCCAACCCGCTCGTTCGCGGAGCAGGCCTCGCCAGGCTCCGCGCTGCGGGCATCGAAGTCGCACTCGCTGATCCGCAATCAGCATTGGCTCAGCAGGCCCGCCGGCTCAACGACGCGTTCGCTCACTTCATCCAGCACCGTCGCCCCTTCGTCACACTCAAGGCCGCGCTATCTGTCGACGGCAAGCTCGCACCGCCGCCCTCAACCCGCACCAGCACCGCTCCACACTGGGTCACGGGCACCGCCGCCCGAACCGACGCGCAACTCCTTCGCCACGCCTCCGACGCCCTCCTCACCGGCATCGGCACAGTCCTCGCCGACAACCCCTCGCTCACCGACCGCACCGGCCTTCCACGCCGTCGCCCCCTGCTTCGCATCGTCCTCGACAGCGATCTCCGCACTCCACTCGACTCCGCACTCGTCACCACCGCAGCCAAAGACCTTCTCATCCTCTGCTCGAACGATGCGCCCACCGATCGCGAGACCGCTCTCCGCGCCCGCAGCGTCGAAGTCCTCCGCATCCCCACGCAAGCCAACCGCCTCGACCTTCACGCAGCGTTCGTCCTCCTCGCCGAGCGCAACCTGCTCAGCACCCTCGTCGAAGCCGGCTCCGCCCTCAACGGCAGTCTGCTCCGCGCCAATCTGGTCGACAAACTCGTCCTCTACTATGCCGAGCGCGAACTCGGTCTCGACGCCATCCCCTTCGCCGCAGACTTCGACTCCCCCTACGCCCTGCAGCAGCGCCTCATCCACACCACGCGCGAGAGCTTCCCCTCAGACATCGCGCCCAACGCAGAAGACGTCCGCATTACGGGCTACCTTCATGACCCATGGGGGCGAACATCAATTCCTAGTTCTCAGTCACAAGACTTTCCTTACAGATAAGTAAGGACGGTAAACTGAAATCCATGTTCACCGGTCTCATCGAAGTCACCGGCACCGTCGTCTCGGTCACCCCAACCGCCGGAGCTACGCGCCTGATCCTCGCCGCACCCACGCTCGCCGGCCGCTGGCGCACCGGCGACAGCATCGCCGTCAACGGAGTCTGCCTCACCGCGATCGCCGTCGAAGATCCCAGCCACTTCGCCGCTGATCTCGCTGCCGAAACCCTCGCTCGCACCACGCTCTCGTCGCTCACGACGGGCTCCGTCGCTAACCTCGAACTCCCCACACCCGCAGGCTCGCCGCTCGGCGGCCACGTTGTGCAGGGCCACGTCGATGCCACCGGAACACTCATCTCACTCCTGCCGATCCACCCCGACCTCGACACCACCGACTGGCGCCTCACGCTCGAAATCCCATCCCAACTCTCCCCGCAGGTCGTCTCTCAGGGTTCCATCACCGTTGACGGCATCAGCCTCACCGTCGCGCGCGCCGACTTCTCCAATCCTGACCTCCCGCGCATCGAGATCGCCATCATCCCCCACACCTACAGATCCACCAATCTGCACACCCTCGCGCCCGGATCTCCCGTCAACCTCGAGACCGACGTGCTCGCGAAGTACGCCGCCGCCCAGCGCACCCGCGCGCAAGAAGACTGGCTCACCCCGGCCTACCTTCTCGCCAACGGCTACTGAGCCGTCACCCGCGCAGCCACGCGCTATCGCTATCCCAGTTCCTCCAACATCGGCCCCATCTCGCTCGCAGCGTGCGCATTCCCGGTCCGCTCACAAGCTGCCAGCCCAGCCCGCAATCGCGCCCGCGCCTCGTCGATCCTTCCCACCTTGACAAGCTCCTGCGCCGCCATCTGATAAGCCGGCACATAGTCCGGGTTATATTCGATCGTCGCTGCAAACTCGCGGAGCGACTCCTCGGCTTTTCCCTCCGCCGCATACGCCATCGCCAATCCATACCGCGCAAACGCATCCTTCGGGTTCTGCTGCAAAATCCCGGTAAGCATTCCAATCTTGTCCATGGTTGTTGGATGCTGCCCACACTCTCCCGATGCAACGCTGCGAACAAGGAGCACCGCAATTACAATGGCAGAATGACTGAACGTCCGAAATCAAGCCCCGTCAGCGCCTCCCAGTCTGAGCGCAGTGAGATCGTCTTCCCCGGTGACGCCAACGCCCTTGGCAACCTCTTCGGCGGTCGCCTGATGCAGTTCATCGACCTGGTCGGTGCCACGGCCGCCAGCCGCCACGCGCGTTCCTTCACCGTCACTGCCGCCATGGACCACCTCAACTTCGTTGCCCCCGTCCGGGTCGGCGACCTGCTCATCCTCAAATCCAGCGTCAACCGCGCCTTCCGCAGTTCCATGGAGGTCGGGGTCAAGGCGATGGTCGAAGACGTCCGCTCGCAGACACTCCGGCACGTCTCCACGGCCTACGTCACCTTCGTCGCCGTCGACGTCACCGGTCAACCTGTCGAAGTCCCGCAGGTCATCCCCGAAACCGAGCACCAGATTCGCCGCTACGATGATGCCGGCCGCCGCCGCGAGATGCGCTCCAGCGAGACCCAGCGCAAGAAGGAACGCAGCGCTATCCTCGCACCCGAGTGGCACCTCTAACCCTTACCCAATTTTCTGAAGAGGTTCAAATGTCCCAAGCACAAGCAGCACCGCAAGGCCCTCAACCCCTCCCCGGCATCCAGCACATCCTTGCCATTGGCAGCGGCAAGGGCGGTGTCGGCAAGACCACCATTGCGGTCAATCTCGCCGTCTCCCTCGCCAGGCTCGGCTACCGCGTCGGCCTCATCGACGCCGATATCTACGGCCCCAACGTCCCCACCATGCTCGGCGCCACGCACCCTCCCAACGTCATCGGGGAAAACCAGATGGAGCCGATCCTCGCCCACGGCGTCAAGTTCATCTCCATCGGCCTCATCTCGCCTGGCGACAAACCCATGGTGATGCGCGGCCCAATGCTCCACCAGATCATCCGCCAGTTCCTTCAGCAGGTCGCGTGGGGCGAGCTCGACTACCTCCTCATCGATCTGCCCCCAGGCACCGGCGACGTCGTCATCTCACTCGTCCAAACCGTCCCGCTCACTGGCGCAATCGTCGTCTCCACCGGCTCCAGCGTTGCTCTTCAGGACGCCCGCAAAGCCCTTGAGATGTTCCACCAGGTCAACGTCGAAGTCCTCGGCCTCATCGAAAACATGTCCCAGATGACGCTCCCCGACGGCACGATCGTCGACGTCTTTGGCGCTGGCGCAACCCAGCAGACGGCCAAGCAGTACAACCTGCCCTTCCTCGGCTCCGTCGATCTCGATCCCCAGGTCCGCGAAGGCGGCGACAGCGGCCTTCCCGCCGCACTAGCCGGCGACTCAACCGCTCGCGGCAAGGAGTTCCTCGCCATCGCCGAGAAGGTCATCGCCCGCACCCAGGAGATCGCCCCCAAGGTAGAGGCCGTCCTCGAAATCTCTTAGCGCCGACCACCTGCGACTTTCTCCGAGGAAAGCGGTCTAATCTACAAACAGCAAACCCATGGCCAAGCCCATCACAACCCGTCAGCGCGAGATCCTCACCGCCATCGTCGAGAGCTACATCTCGACCGGCGAGCCCGTCAGCTCGGGCACGCTCGCGCAATCGGCCTTCGCCAACTCCATGAGCTCGGCCACCATCCGCCACGAGATGGCCGAGCTCGCCGACGCTGGCCTGCTTGAACAGCCGCACACCTCCGCCGGCCGCATCCCCTCCGCCGAGGCCTTCCGCATCTATGTTGGCCAGCTCACCAGCGCCCCAGCATCGCTGCCCAGTCCTTCGCGAACCGACCTCCAGACCCACATCGACACCAGCTTCGCCGGCATCGCCGGAGCCTCCGCGCTCCTCGAACGGACCTCGCACGTCCTCGCCGCGCTCTCCAGCAGCGTCGGCCTCGCCATCGGCGCAGCAGCGTCCAGCGACCTGCTCGAGCACATCCACTTCAGCCGCCTCACCCAGCGCCGTGTTCTCGCCGTCGTCGTCACCCGTGGCGGCATGGTCCGCGACCGCGTCCTCGCGCTCGATCCAATCGTTGGACCAGACCTCTCGTCGGTCCAGCTGGAAGCCGCTGCCAACTACCTCAACTCGCACTTCCGCGGCTGGAACATCGATCGCGTCCGCAACGAGCTCACGCACCGCATTGAGCACGAGCGCACCGCCTATCAGCAGCTCTCCGACGCCATCGAACTATGGTCTCGCACCATTCCGTCCGGCTCCGTGCAGCAGCAATCCGTCTACATCGACGGCGTGGTGAACCTCATTGGCCTTCCCGCCGATCGCGATCGTCTCCGCGTCATGCTCTCCGCGCTCGAGGAGAAACAGCGCCTCATTGAACTCCTCAACGCCTACATCGACACTTCGGAGCACTCCGTCCGCGTTATCTTCGACCTTGAGCAGCAGGACCCCGGCATGGCCGGACTCGTCCTCATCGCCGCCCCGGCACAAATATCCGGCGACAGCGCGGTGGCCATCCTCGGCCCCAAGCGCATGAACTACGAGAGCGCCATCAACGCCGTCGGCTACGTCGCCCAGCTCCTGCATCGAATAGACACCGGCGATGTTGCCCCACTGTCCCCCTAGCGGGCTGCACGCAGACAGGATTTATCCATGACCACCGTCAAAGACCGCTTCGCGCGTTGGCCGCGAAACACAGATAGTAAAAGGGAAAAGCACATGAGTACCAAGCAGATCGACCAGAAGGACATCGCCGAGCAGGAGACCGCGCAGGTCGCCCCCGAAGGTGGCGCCGAGGCACAGGATGTCAACCCCGAGCTCGAGCAGCTTCGCGCCGAGCGCGATCAGTTGAGTCTTCAGCTAGTGCAATCCCAGGACCGCCTCGCACGTCTCCAGGCCGAGTTCGACAACACCCGCAAGCGCGAGATCAAGGAGCGCCAGGACATCCGCGACTACGCCATCCAGTCCGCCGTCGAACCCTTCCTCAGCGTCCTGGATAACTTCGCTCTCGCCCTCAAAGCCGACGCCTCTATCGAACAGCTTCGCTCCGGTGTGCAACTCATCGTCAAGCAGATGGAAGAGGCCCTCCGCGGACTCAACGTCCAGCCCCTCGAATCCGTCGGCGCGCAGTTCGACCCGCGAATCCACGAGGCGCTCGGCAGCATCGAAACCCTTGAGCACCCCGACCACCAGGTTCTCGAAGAGATCCGCCGCGGCTACAAACTCCGCGACAAGCTCCTTCGTCCCGCCTTGGTCCGCATTGCCAGTAACTCCGCGCAAAAGAGCGAATAGCTTCACCGGATTAGCAGCGGCGTTTAGGCCGCTGAAACCAGAAGCACCACAGCAAGGGCTTTAGCCCCGGACCGCGGCGGACAGGTACCGCCCCAATCACTAGGATTCAGGAATGGCAACCGCAACGATGAAGACCGACTACTACGAACTCCTGAGCGTCGAGCGCACCGCCTCCGATGGCGAAATCAAGACTGCGTATCGCAAGCTCGCCATGCAGCACCACCCCGACCGCAACCCGAACAACCCCGAGGCCGAGGATAAATTCAAAGAGTGCAGCGAGGCCTATCAGGTTCTCTCTGACCCCGACAAGCGCGCCGCCTACGACCGCTACGGTCATGCCGGCGTCAATGGCGCCGGTGGTTTCCCCGGCGGTGGCAATCCCTTCCAGGGCCAAGGCGATCTCAACGACATCTTCGGCGATCTCTTCGGCGAAATGTTCAACATGGGCGGCGGCAATCGCCGCGCCACTCGCCAGCAGCGCGGTCGCGATCTCAAGTTCGACATGAAGCTTGAGTTCGAAGAGGCCGTCTTCGGCATCGAGCGCGAGATCACCATCCGCCGCGCCGAGGCCTGCGAAGACTGCCGCGGCACCGGCTCCGCCAACGGCAAGCAGCCCGAGACCTGCCAGCAGTGCGGCGGCCGCGGTCAGATCCGCTCCCAACAGGGCTTCTTCTCCGTTGCTCGCACCTGCCCCGTCTGCAGCGGCACGGGCTCGGTCATCCGCACCCCCTGCCCCACCTGCAAGGGAGATTCCCGCGTCACACGCGAACACAAGATCCTTGTGAAAGTTCCTGCGGGCGTCGAGCAGGACACCCGCATCCGCTACTCCGGCGAAGGCGAAGCCGGCCGCTTCGGTGGCCCCGCCGGCGACTTCTACGTCGTCCTCGAGGTCAAGCCCCACAAGTTCTTCGAGCGCGATGGCGACGACCTGCACTGCGTCATCCCCATCAGCTTTCCGCAGGCAGCGCTCGGCACCGAGATCGAGCTCGAGACCCTCGACGGCTTCGAGACCATCAAGGTTCCCGAGGGCACGCAAAGCGGTCGCGAGATCAAGCTGCGCGGCAAGGGTGTCCCCCACCTGAACTCCCACGGCAAGGGCGACCTCATCGTCGAAGTCCGCGTGCAAACGCCATCGAAGCTAAACAAGCAGCAGAGGGAACTCCTCAAGCAGCTCGCCGAATCGATCTCGGTCGAAAACACTCCAGCCTCCCGCGGCCTCTTCAGCAAGGTCAAGGAAATGTTCAGTTAGGCTGACGCCACTCAAGGACAAGACAGCGACCGAGGATGCCATCGGTCGCTGTTTTATTTTCGTCGCTAACCTGCCCTTAAGCGAAGTCGAAGGTCTAGATCCCCTATCTGCTTTTCGCTCACACTGCCACAAACAAGGGGTGCCCCATGTCCGGATTCTCGGACATGGGAACAAAGGACGCTCGCACTACAACATCGCTGCGCACACCGCCAGCCCGGCAATCGCCGCCGTCTCCGCGCGAAGTATCCTCGGCCCCAGCGTCACGTGCTTCCAGCCGTGCTCGCTGAACAGCGTCATCTCCTCCGCTGTCCATCCACCCTCCGGCCCAATCGCCAGCGCCACACTCGCAACCTCGCCCTCCAGCGCCGCCTTCAACGAATTTTCCTGCTCCGTCTCGGCGAGCAGCAACTTTCTCTCCGCGCTCACCATCTCCAACGCCGCCTTCAGCGCCACCGGATCATCCACCTCCGGCACATCACTTCGCCTCGACTGCTGCGCTGCTTCGCGCACGATCCTCCGCCAACGTTCCACGCGCTTCGCCGCAGCCTGCGCGAGATGCTTCTCCGTCCTGCGTGCAATCACCGGCGTAATCCGAGACGCACCCAGCTCCGTCGCTTTCTCAATGCCCCACTCCAGGTGATCGAACTTGAACACCGCCATCAGCAGGTGCACCGGCAGCGCACTCTCTGCCTCTAACTCTTCATGCAGCGTGAACACCACCTCATGCTCATCGGCCGACACAATCTCTGCACGGTGCAAAAATCCATTCGCCACCACATCGAACACCTGCCCGGGCTGCGCCCGCAGTACGCGCGCAAGGTGCACCGCCTGTTCACCCTGCAACGATGCAGTTGTCTCTGTCCACGTATCGGCAATCCATCTTCGTCTTGTCATGCAGTACAGGATACTGCGTCTGCACTGCACGCAATAGCCGCATGAACACTGGCGATTAAACACCTCAGGGAACGCTATGATCGCGTTCCCTGAGTGTGTTGCCTTTACTTTGATGCTTTGCCTTGGTTGCGTTTGCCTGCGCTCCCATTCGATGTTGAACATCGACGCTACCTCCACGTGCATGAAGCAGCTAACGAAGGTATAGTTTTCTCGCGTCGAAGAGTCAAGAAAAAAACGAAGGTATCGCAACGAAATCTCATCGCTGCTCTTCGTCTCCTCGCGCCCACCGCATCGCACTCCATCGAGATGCTTCGTCGTGATCATTAGCAACGTCAGAAAGTCCTGCAGCACATGCGCCACAATCACTGCTCGCCGGTTGCCAGGACGCAGCGCAACCACAGCACGCATCGCCCCTAAACACTTAATGAGCACCACCCCGCCAACATCGGCTCTGCGCCCTGCTCGCCCCGATCGGCGCGAGGGCAATCAACTGCACCAACACCGTGTGCCACCACGGCGCGATCATCCGCGATCTTCCTCCGCCGTCGACCGTGCCCGCCATCAGAGACTGCTCGTCATAGGTCTTGCGTCGTATACTACGTTGTTCCCGCGGCAACTCTATCGAGTGCCGCAAACACAGGAGTCACATGCGCGAAGTCGTTATTGTCAGTGCAGCCCGTACGCCCGTAGGCAAGTTCCTCGGCGCGCTCTCCCACCTCTCCGCCGTCGAACTCGGCGCCATCGCCGTGCGTTCCGCCGTCGAACGCGCTGGCGTCGAACCCGCCGACGTCACCGAATGCATCATGGGCTGTGTTCTTCCCGCCGGCCTCGGCCAGAACCCCGCGCGCCAGGCTGCGCTGCGCGGAGGCCTCGCCGATTCCGTCTCAGCCCTCACCATCAACATGGTCTGCGGGTCTGGTCTCAAAGCCGTGGCCCTGGCCGCGCAGGCCATCGCCGCGGGCGACTCCGAGATCGCCGTCGCCGGCGGCATGGAGTCCATGTCGAACGCGCCATATCTCCTTCCCAGCGCGCGCAAAGGCTTCCGCATGGGAGATGCACAAGCCATCGACTCCATGGTTCACGATGGCCTCTGGTGCGCCTGCGACGATCAGCACATGGGGCTGACCGGCGAACTCGTCGCCGAGAAGCATTCCATCACCCGCGAGCAGCAGGACGCCTACGCGCTCAACTCCCACCGCAAGGCCGCCGCCGCGCAACAAGCAGGCCGCTTCGACGCCGAGATCATCCCGCTCACCTTCGCCACAAAGAAGGGTGCCGCTCCCACCATCCTCACCCACGACGAGAGCATCCGCGCCGACGCCTCGCTCGAAGCCCTCGCTGCCCTCAAGCCTGCATTCAAGACCAATGGCACCGTCACCGCTGGCAATGCGCCGGGCGTGAACGACGCTGCTGCGGCCGTTGTTCTCATGTCGGCAGAGCGTGCTCGACATCTACACCTGACGCCGCTCGCGACCATCCGCGCGCAGGCGACCAGCGGTGTTGAGCCCCGCTGGGTCATGCTTGCACCCGTCACGGGTATCCAGAAAGTTCTTGCTCGCGCAGGATGGTCGCTTGATGACGTCGACCTCTTCGAACTCAACGAAGCCTTCAGCGTTGCGGCGCTCGGCGTCACCAAGGAGCTTGGCCTCTCGCTCGACCGCGTCAACGTGAACGGCGGCGCCGTTGCCATCGGCCATCCCATCGGAGCCAGTGGAGCCCGCATCCTCGTCACACTGCTCTACGAAATGCAGCGGCGCGATGCTCACAAGGGCGTCGCTGCACTATGCCTCGGCGGCGGCAACTCTGTCGCCATGGCCCTTGAGCGGTAGAGAGAGAGTGCGGTAGCGCCAACCTCATCTTCAGGCCAGCGTTGTCTCTTCCCCGCCCTCGCTCGCCCGGGCGAGATGCAGCAACCATCCCATCAGCAGCAGCGCACCGAAGTACAGATACGACTGCAGAATATTCCACCCACGCTTGTCTGCAAGATAGTTGAACGCCGGCAGAAAGTTGCAGCACAGGAACACCGCCAGGCCCAGCACCCACGGACGTTTCTTCATCCAGCACGCATGGGCAAACCAGGCCCACGCCGCAATCGCCACCACGATGCCGTAATGGTGCTCCCACGCCATCGGCGAGGCCGCCACCGACGCCAGCCCCATCGCCGCAATATCCGCAGTCGACCCGCGCAATTTCTTCCACGGATACACCAGCACCGACCCCACCAGCACCAGCGCCGCAATCACCGTCGCGCGATACACCCATGGAATATATGGCGTGTACACATACGGCGTGTAGCCGATGTTCTCGCCGTTGAAGATCACGCGGTTGATCGTGCCAAACATCGACTGGTTCGCATAATGCGACTGTGCCTTATGGCTCAACCCCGCCAGCACGCCAATGTAATCCAGATTATTGTGCCAGCCAAACACCGCAACGGACGCCGCAATCAGCACAACCCCACAAGCCACGAATGCCACGCCGCGCCCCAACGCTTCCGCACCAGCATCCACACCAGCCGCAAAATAAACTGCGGCTTCACCGCCGTCAGCAGCGCCGCGACCACACCCGCGCTGCGCTCGCGCTCCGTCGTCCACAGCAGTAGCAACACCGCAAATCCAAACGACGGAAACGTCTGTGCATTTCCCAGCGAGTAGCCCTTGATCAGCGGATAGCATCCCAAAACCGCAAGCACCACCGCAACCACCACAGGCCAAGTCAACTCCGCTCCACGCCTGCGCAGCAGCCACCGCCCCATCAGGAGCGAAACCGCCGCCACACCCCACACCGCAAGAAATGACAGCACCGCAAGCGCGCGCAGCACCGCCGCATCCGACATCCCAATCTTCCGCATCGCCACCAGTGGCAGCTCACTCGCCAGCGAGTAGATCAGCGTGTCATACAGCTTCGCGTCATAGATTGGCAGCGTCGGATGCGCCTTGAAGTAATCCAGCGACTTCATCATCGGCAGCCACGAATCCGTCCACTGCCGCACATGAAAGAACTGCCGCAGATCGGGAACGATGCTCCCCGGATTCCCCAGGTGCAGCGCACGGCAAACCGCCCACTGCACAATATTCGCCAGGAACAAACTAACCAGCACAAAGATCAGGAGCCGCCGGTCATGCGTGCGCAAGCCAGGGCTCTGCGATTCCAACGGGGTCATGCGCTCCACTATACCAAGCGCTACCTGCTTGCTCAGCACTCGATAATATTCAGCGCCAGCCCCGCCAGACTCGTCTCCTTATACCGCGACTGCATGTCCATCCCCGTGCGATACATCGTCTCGATCACCTGGTCGAGCGAGACCTTGTGCATGCCCTGATCGTTCATCGCGAGCCGGGACGCATTCACCGCCTTCACTGCGCCCATCCCGTTGCGCTCGATGCACGGAATCTGCACCAGCCCGCCAATCGGATCGCACGTCATCCCGAGGTTGTGCTCCATCGCAATCTCCGCCGCATGTTCCACCGTCGCATTGTCGCCGCCCAGCGCCGCCACCAGCCCGCCCGCTGCCATCGAGCACGCCACACCCACCTCGCCCTGGCACCCAACCTCCGCGCCCGAGATGCTCGCATTCTCCTTGTACAAAATTCCAATCGCCGCCGCCGTCAGGAAGTACCGCAGCAATCCCGCCTCACGCTCTTCATCACTCAAACCAAGCGACGCGTGATGCACATAGTAGTACGCGATCGCCGGAATCACGCCCGCCGCACCATTCGTCGGAGCCGTCACCACCCGCCCGCCCGCGGCATTCTCCTCATTCACCGCCATCGCCACCAGCGTCACCGAATCCAGCAGTGCCAGCGGATCGCGCACCGCACCCACCGCCTCCATCTTCGCCAGCCGCCCAGCCAGCCCCGGTGCCCGTCGCCGCACATTCAGCCCACCCGGCAGCGTCCCCTCCGTCGCAATGCCGCGTTCGATGCACGCCTGCATCACATCCCACAGCTTCATCACGGAAGCCTGCACCACAGCCTCTCCCCCTGCACTGGGGTTGAGAGATGCTGGCCGCGTAATTGACGCATCACCCAGCAGCGCAACTTCATTGGCCATCACGATCTCCGCGATCGTCAGCCGCTTCTTCTCCGCGAGCTCCAGCAACTCCGCCGCGCTTGAGAACGCATACGGCACCACACGCCTCTTTGCTCCGCCGCTGCTCGCATTCGGCGCCGAAAACTCCGCCGCGCTCAAGATGAACCCACCGCCCACCGAATAGAACACCTCGCTCGCAATCACCACACCCGCCGCATTGCGAGCCGTAAACCGCATCCCATTCGGATGCGTCACCACATCCGCGTCCGGATACATCTGCGCGCGGTGGAAGATCAAATTCTCATCCTCGCGAAACGCAATCTCCCGCGCGCCCCCCAGCCGCAACTGCCCAGAACCCCGCACCTCCGCAATCATCGCTTCGATCTTTGCAGGATCCACCGCATCCGGCGCCTCACCCATCAATCCCAGCAAAACCGCGCGATCCGTCCCATGCCCCATCCCGGTCAGCGCCAGCGACCCGTACAGCTCGGCGTTCACCGACTCCACCCGCTCCAGCGGCAACCCCCTCACAAATCGCAGCGCCGCCCGCATCGGCCCCACCGTATGCGAGCTCGACGGCCCAATTCCGATCTTGAACAACTCAAACAGACTCGTATTCATCGCCGCATCCGACCTGACATTTCATCGATTGTAGACGCGCGCTTTCAGTAAAAGCAGGCGCGGGTGCTACACTTGCCGCACTTCTGCCTCAAGGATTCACCAGGCATGCTCTTCAAGGCTCGCAGCGCCGCCGTCTACGGCATCGACGCACACATCATCGACGTAGAGGTCGACTTTTCCGGCATCAAGACGCAGGAGGAGACCTTCTCCACTGTCGGACTCCCTGACGCGGCTGTCCGCGAGTCTCGCGACCGCGTCCGTTCGGCCATTAAGAACTCCGGCTTCGACCTCCCGCCCACCCGCATCACCATCAACCTCGCGCCCGCCGACCTCAAGAAAGAGCGCTCCGGCTTCGACCTCCCCATCGCCATCGGCATCCTCGGTGCCTACGGCGCCCTTGCCATCAAAGACATCTCGGACTTCGTTCTCGTCGGCGAACTCGGCCTCGATGGCTCCCTGCGCGCCATACAGGGCATGTTGCCCATCGCCATCGCCGCTCGCGCCGCCGGCATCCACAACCTCATCATCCCAGCCGGCAACGCTCGCGAGGCCGCTGTCGTCTCCGGTGTCAACGTCTATCCCGTCATCTCGCTCCTCGAGGTCCGCGAGCTGCTCAACTCCGCGGCCCCCGACTCCCAATCCCGGGGCAACATCTTCGCCCAGCCTCTCGTGGTCGACAGCGCCACCCTCCTCAACGAAGCCGTCGAGTACCAGGCCGACTTCCGCGACGTCCGCGGCCAGCACGTCGCCAAGCGCGCCCTCGAGGTCGCCGCCGCTGGTGGCCACAACATCCTCATGATCGGGCCCGCCCGGATCCGGCAAGACCATGCTCGCCAAGCGGCTGCCGTCGATCCTCACGCCCCTGCGCTTTAAAGAGGCCCTCGAGACCACCAAGATTCACTCCGTCGCCGGCGTCCTCAACCGCAATGAGGGTCTTGTCACCCACCGGCCCTTCCGCTCGCCCCACCACACCATCTCCGACGCTGGCCTTATCGGCGGCGGCATGGTCCCCCGTCCCGGCGAGGTCTCCCTCGCGCACAACGGCCTGATCTTCCTCGACGAACTGCCCGAGTCCCCCCGCAACGTGCTCGAGGTCCTCCGCCAGCCGCTCGAAGACGGCACCGTCACCATCTCCCGCGCCCTCATGTCGCTCACCTTCCCCGCCCGTTTCATGCTCGCCGCCGCCATGAACCCCTGTCCGTGCGGGTAACTTCATTGCAGCGGGTTCCTTGGTATATTTGCCTCTGAAGGCGTTGCCGTGAATGGCCGAAGTCAAGAACGAACTTAGTGAGCAGATCCGACTCGAGCCAAAAGTTGCTGATTCTAAATTGGTTCCACCTGAAACAGATCCAGTGCAACCTCTAATATCCGGGAGCCGAGCACGTGCGCTATTGGTGGGTAAATCAGAACCAGACATTTCGGCATGAAATTCAAGGTGGATACCTCTGGTCCCCAAAGCGTAACGCGAATAGAGCGAGGAACCCCTTTTACGAATTCATGAGAGAGGTAGCACCTGGAGACCTCATCTTCTCATTCGTCGATGCACGAATTCTTGCGATTGGTACCGCACTCTCCTATTGCTACGAGAGCCCTAAGCCCCTCGAGTTCGGCGACGCCGGTTCGAATTGGGAGACAATCGGCTGGCGGGTTCGGGTTAGCTTTACATCGCTTGTGCACCCCATCCGGCCGAAGGACCACATTGACATCCTTCGCCCTCTGCTCCCCGCGAAGTATTCCGCTCTTCAGCAATCCGGAAATGGCTTGCAGTCGGTGTACTTGACCGAAGTTCCGGATCTAATGGCCGAAGCAATCATCGGTCTCATTGGGGCTGAAGCGACAATGATTGCAGGGCGTGGCGTAGCGACGAGTACGGACGCGATTCCGCAAAGTCAAAACGCCGACCTGGAGGTGTGGGAACACCACATCGAAGATTCCATTGAGGCTGATCCTCGAATTCCCGAAACTGATCGTGAATCGTTGATCGTGGCGCGCAGGGGACAGGGCTTGTTCAAGCAAAGAGTTATGCAGATCGAAACCCGCTGCCGGGTCACTGGCGTCTGGAACGCAACTCACTTACGAGCGAGCCACAGCAAGCCCTGGCATGATTCGAGTAACGAGGAACGTCTCGATGGGGAGAATGGGCTGCTCTTAACTCCGACCATCGATCACCTCTATGATCGCGGATTCATTAGTTTTGAGGATCCCGGCAATCTCATCGTCTCACCCGTCGCCCATATCCCTTCTCTAAACCGGATGGGGGTTGCCACGGACCGAGTGGTAAATGTGGGCACGTTTACGTCCGGGCAGCGGCATTTCCTTGAGTATCACCGCGACTCTGTGTTGTTGCGGGCTGCCCGGTAGGCTGCGCCATTTGCTGTTGTATGGATGTTGCGGACACGATAGGCAACTGTTCCGCTCACAACGAGGGCGAGATAAGTCGAATCCCTTACGCATGAGGCCCTCCCTGCCGGGACCTCTGTCGCGAACACTCCGATGAAACACGCCACAGCGTAAGAGGGCGCCGAGCAAATAAACGCTGCACGACGTAAACTGACAGGGTGGCCGCAGAGTCTGAAACCGGCGAAGTCTGTGCCCTTATGTCGTTACTAGTGCGGGCAATGGTGAGCAAGCCGGACGCTGTTCGTGTATCTTCCAAGCTTTCCCCAAGTGGCTCCACGATTATTCAAATCAAGGTTGCCCAAGGACAAGACCTGGGCAAGTTGATCGGTATCCAGGAGCGCACTGCACGCTCGTTGAGGATCATCTTTCAGGCCATCGCCAAGGAGCAAGGGAAGAACTATCAGCTCGACATCGATGGGGCGACTATAGATCCAACATCACGGTCACGGATGGACGAGCGCTGACAAGAGGCCGTGTCTGTCGCGTTTTGGCCGGGAGGCATCAAATAGACTCTGCCCAAGGTACACTCTGGGTAGGCTGCGCCATTCGCTGTTGTACGGGTGTTGCCGGGGTGATTCGCCCTCCGTACTCATAATGAGTACAATCGTTCTCATGTTGAGAACACAAGACTCTGCTCTCAGTCATCTACTCTTCGGTCAGACGAGGGGGCGCATTCTTGCCGCTCTATACGACAAGCCCGAAACAGTATTCTTTGTTCGTCAGTTGGCGCGCCACATTTCGAGCAGCGTGGGAACGGTACAGCGTGAACTAACTACGCTAACCGCCGCAGGACTGATTCTAAGGACAGACACTGAAAATCAGGTGTTCTATCGCGCGAATCGCCACCATCCCATCTTTGCTGAACTCCACGCCTTGTTGGCAAAGACCACGGGAGTCTTTCATCTTCTGCTCGAGGCTCTTGAACCCCTTGCCGCGAACATCGAGTTTGCGTTCGTATATGGCTCCTTCGCCCGCGGCGAGGAGAAAGCCGAGAGCGACATCGATCTCATGGTTGTGGGGGAGGTGACGCTCGACGATCTTCTGGGGCAGATCTCTACGATAGAACTGAAGCTGAGCAGGCCGATCAATCCGACCATTTATTCTCGGGAAGAACTTCGTACGAAGCTGCGTACAGGTAATCACTTCCTCAAGTCTATACAGAGTACGAAGCTAGTTTTTCTGATTGGAAACGAGCATGAGTTTAGAGAAATACGTTGAGAACGCTTGGTTGCGTCGTGAGGCGACCAGCCCTCAGGAAATTGCGGATCAACTGGGAATCGTGGCCCGGTCGATAAGAGATGCGAGCGTCAAAGACATCTCTGACGATCTGCGCTTCTATGCGACTTTCAATGCCGTGCTTGCGCTTGCCAATACCGCTCTACGAGCAAGCGGATATCGCACCACGAATCAGTCTGGTCACCACACTCGCACCATCGAGACTCTCGAATATACGATTGACGCCGATGCCAAGCTGATCCGGAAATTACTAGGTTTCTCGAAGAAACGGAACGTCGCCAGCTACGACTCTGCTGGTTCTATTTCGGATCAGGAATTAGAGCAGATCCTTGCTACGGCCGAGAATCTTCGCCAAACCGTCGATGCTTGGTTGCGATCGGTCCATCCAGAGCTCCTTGGAAACTCATGAGCCTATCCCATTTACGGATACGTCATAGGCGCCGGATTCGCAGACGTAAAGCATTTTCAGCTTAGCTTATCGCCTCTTTGAGGAGGTTCCATTCCTTCCCTTCTATCCAGATGAAGCGGCACCTGGCATTGCTTCTACGCGCCCACATGTCACGACCGCATCCTCAAGGTAGCCCGCACCATCGCCGACCTCGAAGCCGCTCCCTCCATCACCGTTCCACACATCGCCGAGGCCATTCAATACCGCACCCTCGACCGCAGCTACTGGTCGTGAGCCAAATCCCGTTTTCAGTAACCATTTCCCCGCTTTGTCCCAAAAAAAGGATTGACCCGAGCGACTGCAAGCGGTATGGTGCAAGTGGTAGGTAATAAGGCCTCAGCTCCTCCCATAGACACCACAAGAGCTGCCCTTGGTCTCGGTTCGGCGATTCAGCCGGTTTCAACCCGGATTTCCCTCCAAAATTCCGCCTTCTCCCGTACCTGAGAGACTTCCCGTGATAATGGGGGCGGGAGCAATTTGCACGATCGCCGCCTAAGTAGCTGTGCGGCAACAACTTGCAGTAGGCTGTCACCTGCATGAGATTTCGACGCATCTTCGTTGCCATGAACGCGTCTAACTAGTAACCGAAGTTTGCTTCCGCCACGCGGCCACAGCAAGCCACGAAGCATCCGGAAAAGGCGCTACGTATGACGCCCGGAGCCTCGCCCACCTTAGGAGAATCCTTTATGCGCTCAGATCTGATTTTTGGTGCTCTCACGCACGTAACCAACCGTTACGAACTCTGTCAACTCGCATCCAAGGCCACACGCAAACTGCATAAGCCGAATACTCGCGTGCAGGACACCACCAACGAAGTCCTCGACCGTTTCAAGGACACCATTCCGATGGACACCACCGCAGAAGCCAGCGCCGAAGGCTTACCCCCAACCGAGCGTCGCGCGGCCTAAGAGATCGCCGCGTGGCCCAGGCCGCGCGGCCATGTTTTTCCTCACACCTTTCTGCTACGCTCTATCGAAATTGCGCATTTCACTTCGCAATACGATTCAACACTCCCGTCATCTGTAGCCCCTCTTGATCTCTCCTGTAACTCCGCTCCCGGGAACTCCCCGTCCCAGCATGATTCCGCACCATCCCCCTGCACTACCCTCACTCCGCAAAAACTTATGGAAACTACTCAGGTACTCATGACCATCTCCGAGTTGAAAGAAAAGAGCATTGCCGAACTCGGCAAGCTCGCCCGCGCCCTTGAAATTGCCGGCACCAGTGCCCTGCGCAAGCAAGACCTCATCTTCAAGATCCTCCAGGCACAGAGCGAAAAAGAGGGCCATATCTTCGCCGAAGGCGTCCTCGAGATCCTTCCCGACGGCTACGGCTTTCTCCGCTCGCCGGACTACAACTACCTGCCCGGCCCGGACGACATCTACGTCTCGCCCTCGCAGATTCGCAAATTTGACCTCAAGACCGGCGACACCATCTCCGGCAACGTGCGCAGCCCCCACGAGGGCGAGAAGTACTTCGCGCTGGTCAAGATCGAGGCCATCAACTTCGAGTCGCCCGAGGAGACACGCAACAAGATCCTCTTCGACAACCTGACCCCGCTCTATCCCCAGGAACAGATCAAGATGGAGACCGTGAAGGATGGCATCCCCGGTCGCGTCATGGATCTTCTCTGCCCCATCGGCAAGGGCCAGCGCGGCCTCATCGTCGCTCCGCCACGCACCGGCAAGACCGTGCTGATGCAGTCCATTGCGAACTCCATCACCGCCAACCACCCCGAGATCGTCCTCATCGTTCTGCTCATCGACGAACGCCCGGAAGAGGTCACCGACATGCAGCGCAGCGTCAAGGGCGAGGTCATCTCCTCGACCTTCGACGAGCCCGCCGCGCGCCACGTACAGGTTGCCGAGATGGTCATCGAGAAGGCCAAGCGCCTCGTCGAGCACAAGCGCGACGTCGTCATCCTGCTCGACAGCATCACCCGCCTGGCGCGCGCCTACAACACCATCGTTCCTCCTTCCGGGAAAGTATTGTCCGGCGGTGTGGACTCCAACGCGCTGCAACGCCCCAAGCGTTTCTTCGGCGCAGCCCGCAACATCGAAGAGGGCGGCTCGCTCACCATCATCGCGTCCGCGCTCATCGACACCGGCTCACGCATGGACGAGGTCATCTTCGAAGAGTTCAAGGGCACCGGTAACATGGAAGTCATCCTGGACCGCAAGCTGGTCGACAAGCGCGTCTTTCCTGCGATTGATATTCAGCGCAGCGGAACGCGCAAGGAAGAACTGCTCATCCCCAAGGACGACCTGCAGCGCACCTGGATTCTCCGCAAGGTACTCAACCCGCTCTCGCCGGTCGAGGCCATGGAGCTTCTCTCCGACAAACTCGGCAAGACGCGCAACAACCAGGAGTTCCTGAACAACATGAGCTCGCTCTAACCAGCACCTCATCGCAACAAGGAAAGGCGCGGCCACCAGCCGCGCCTTTCCTGTTGTCGTTGTTTGCTTTTCATCGTCATCCTGAGTCGTAGGCAAAGGACCCCGCATTTGCTTCGCGCCACTACAACCAATCGGACTCCAGCAGCCGCCCGAATCCTCCGCTCCCGCCAAACATCTATACTTAAACGATGCCGCAAACCACTCTCCCGCACACATTAGGTCAGCTTCGCTCCTCTGAATACACCCCCGAACGCGTCGGTCGCAGCGTCAAAGACGAGCTGCGCGACAACCTCATTGTGCGTCTCCGCGAGATCGCGCCCGGCGGCGCGCGCGAAGGCGAGTCGCTCTTCCCCGGCATCATCGGCTACGACGACACCGTCGTCCCCCAGGTCATCAACGCCGTCCTCTCGCGCCACAACTTCATCCTTCTCGGCCTTCGCGGCCAGGCCAAATCGCGCATTCTCCGCTCCCTCACCACGCTGCTCGACCCTCACTGCCCCTATGTCGCCGGCTCCGAGCTCCGCGACAATCCCTACGCCCCACTCTCCAAGTTCTCCCGCGACCTCATCGCCTCTCTCGGCGACGACACGCCCATCGCCTGGATGACACCTGAGCAGCGCTACGTCGAAAAGCTCGCGACGCCAGATGTGACCGTGGCCGACCTCATCGGCGACGTCGACCCCATCAAGGCCGCGCGCTCCGGCCACGAGCTCGGCTCCGAGCTCACCATGCACTACGGCCTGCTCCCCCGCGCCAATCGCGGCATCTTCGCCATCAACGAGATCCCCGACCTCGCCGGCAAAATCCAGGTCGCGCTCTTCAACATCATGCAGGAGGGCGACGTCCAGATTAAGGGCTACCCCGTCCGCCTCGAGCTCGACGTCGCGATCGTCTTCTCCGCCAATCCCGAGGACTACACCGCGCGCGGCAAGATCGTCACGCCGCTCAAGGACCGCATCGGCTCCGAGATCCGCACCCACTACCCCGAGTCCCTCGACGAGGCCATCAGCATCACCGAGCAGGAAGCCTGGACCGCGCGCTCCTATGCTCCAGGCGCAGACGTAATCCAGAACATCATCATCCCCCACTACATCCGCCAGATCGTCGAGCAGGTTGCCTTCGTCGCGCGCGAGGACAAGAAAGTCGACAAGCGCAGCGGCGTCTCGCAGCGCCTCCCCATCAGCACGATGGAACTGGTCGTCTCGAACGCCGAGCGCCGCGCATTAATCCACGGAGAGAGTCTTGTTGTCCCCAGGGTCGGCGACATCTTCGCCGCGCTCCCCGGCATCACCGGCAAGATCGAGCTTGAGTACGAAGGCGAGATGAAGGGCGCCGACGTCGTCATCCGCGAGCTCATCCGCCAGTCGGTCGCCAACATCTACGACAGCTACTTCGCCGACGCCAACACCCAGCAGATCGAGCAGTGGTTCAACCTCGGTGGAGCCGTCGAACTCAACGATAAGCAACCCGCCGCCGCCGTCTTTACTGAGCTGAAGGGCATTCAGGGCCTCCTCGAAAAGCTCTCGCCGCTGAACATCACTTCGCGCACCCCCGTCGAAGTCGCCGTCTCCGCAGCCGAGTTTCTGCTCGAGGGCATGACCGCGCACAAGAAGATCTCCCGCTCGGAAGCCCGCACCTTTACCGCCGGCGAAAAGCGCCGCCGCAACGAGGAATCCGCCAACCTCGGCGAGCGAGCCCGCGAGCGTCTCCAGGAGCACGATCTCGACGAGATCGCCCGCAACCGCACCCGCCGCGGCTTCAACTAAATCATCGCCGCATTAGTTCTTATTATTCCCAAAATTGACCTTATTCCTATGGCTTATGCTCTCTACAGGAGCATAGGCCATATGAACAACACGCGCGCCGTCTTCGACGCCACCGCAGCCTCCTACGACCGCGACCGAATGCTGCTTCTTCCCGGGCACGAGGCCTTCTACGCCGCCGCGCTGGAGCAGATCTCCGCGGACGCCGGGCGCATCGTTGAACTCGGCGCGGGCTCGGGCTTCTTTTCCGCGATGCTCCGTGCGGCATTTCCTGCTGCGCACCTTCACCTCGTCGACTTCTCCCAATCCATGCTTGACCTTGCGCGTCAGCGCCTCGGTGACGACCCGCGCTTCACCTACACGCTCGCCGACTACACCGTCGAGCCACTTCCCCCCGCCTGCGACGCCATCGTCTCTTCACTCTCCATTCACCACCTTGAAGACGAGCACAAGCGCGCTATTCTTCCGCTGATCTTCGCGGCACTCAAGCCCGACGGCGTCTTCATCAACGCCGATCAGGTCGCCGGCCCCACCCCGGCACTCGAAATCATCTACCAGCAGCACTGGCTGGACGGCGTCCGCGCTCTCGGCGCAACCGAGCAGCAGATCGCCGACTCGCTCTATCGTCAGCAAGAAGACCGCCGCACGCCTTTGGATCTGCAACTTGCCTGGATGCGCGACGCCGGATTTACGGACGTCGACTGCTGGTACAAATCCAGCAGCTTCGCCGTATTCGCCGGGATCCGAGCCTAACCCTCATTGGGCTGCACTGCCCAGAATCTGCAGATAATTTCCGCGACACGATGCGCTCAAACGCTTATCCTTGAATCTACATGTCCGACACCCAGACCATCTTCGACATCACTGCCCCCACCTACGACGCCGACCGCGCCAAGCTGATCCCCTGCTTCGATGCCTTCTATCGCCGCACCACCGACCTCATCCCCGGCGGCGCCAAGCGGGTTCTCGATCTCGGCGCCGGCACCGGTCTGCTCTCCGCCTTCGTGCGCTCCTGGTATCCCGACGCCCACATCCACCTCATGGATATCTCCGAGCCCATGCTGGAGCGCGCCCGCACCCGGCTCGCCGCCGACAGCAACGTCAGCTTTGAAGTCGCCGACTACGCCACCGCCGCGCTCCCTCAGAATCAGGACGCCATCGTCTCTGCGCTCTCCATCCATCACCTCGACCACGCCGCCAAGAAGACGCTCTTCGCGAAGATCTTCGCCGCGCTCCGTCCCGGCGGCGTCTTCGTCAACGCCGAGCAGGTTGCCGGTCCCACGCCCGCGCTCAACGAGTTCTACCAGAAGCTCTGGCTCCAGCAGGTCCGCGAAGCCGGCGCCACGCCCCAGCAGATCGCCGACTCGCTCTACCGCCAGCAGGACGACCGCTGCGCCTCCGTCGAAGACCAGCTCGACTGGATGCGCGCAGCCGGCTTCACCGACGCCGACTGCTGGTTCAAGGACAACCGCTTCGCCGTCCTCGCCGGCTCCCGCCCGTAGCCACATCGCGCGGAGACAATGCTAGCTGCCGCCACCGCCTCAATCAATCGGTTCCATCTGCTTCGGACGGAAGCGGGGCTTCTTCATCAGATACCCGACGGGGATCAGGCACGCCGCCAGCAAGACGAGAACGTGCACGGTATCGATATATGCAAGCGTTCGCGCCTGTTGCAGCATCATGTTGTAAACCTGTGCCGCAGCCCGGGTGTTTGCCTCAACGATCGAATAGCCCTGGGTTTGCAATGTACTCGAGATGCCCTTCTGCAGCGCGCGATAGATGCCCGACCCGCTGTATGCATGTACGGACAGGATATGCTGGTGGGTCTGTGCCCGCCGCACCAGCATGGTGCTGATGAACGAAATCCCCAGGCTGCCTCCAATATTGCGCGCCAGTGCCGTCATACCGGAGACCTCGTTGTTCTTCTCCTGCGGCACGCCGACATACGACATCAAACTGATCGGCACAAAAAGAAACGGCATGCCCAGCACCATCACCACGCGCCAGCTCGCCGCATCCCAGAAGCTGATGCCCAGGTACAAGCCGCCGATCCTCCAGATACCGAGTGTCAGCAGGCTGAAGCCGATCGTGATCATCAGCCGTGGATCGACTTTTTGGCCAATATAACCGACAACCGGAAACAGGAGCATCAGCACCAGCCCGCCCGCTGACAGCGCCAGTCCGGCCTCGGTAGCCGTATAGCCCATCATCTCCTGCAGAAACTGCGGAATCATCACCGTTGTCGAATACAGCGCCGCACCGGTAATCAGCATGACCACCTGCGACATCGCAAAGTTGCGCTTGCGGTAGAGCGAAAGATCCAGAATCGGATGCTCCACCGTAAACTCGCGATACAGAAACGCAATCAGGCCGCAGCCGAAGAGGCACGCACAGGTGATAATGAAGCGCGAGCTGAACCAGTCATCCTCCTGCCCTTTATCGAGCATGATCTGTAGCGCCCCGATTGTCAGGGCAAGCAATCCAAGCCCAATTCCGTCGATACTGCCAACCTTCGCTCGCATCCTCTTCAAATACGGCGGGTCCTGCACCACGCGGTTGGTCAGCAGCAGCGACAGGATGCCCACCGGGATGTTCAGGAAGAAGATCCAGCGCCAGGTATAGTTGTCCGTAATCCAGCCGCCGACCGTGGGCCCGATCGCAGGCGCCAGCACCACCGCCATCCCATACAGAGAAAATGCAACACTGCGCTTCTCCGGCGGAAACGTATCTGCGAGGATGGCACGTTCACTCGGTTGCAGCCCGCCGCCGGCCGCTCCCTGCATCACGCGAAACACAATCAGCATCGGCAGCGAAGTGGCCAGCCCGCAGAGAAAGGAACACACGGTGAACAGCGCCACGCAGCTCATATAAAAGTTCTTGCGGCCAACCCGGTTGGCAAGCCAGCCGCTGATCGGCAACACGATCGCGTTCGATACCAGGTACGAAGTCAGCACCCACGTAGCTTCGTCGTAGCTCGCGCCGAGCGTTCCTGCGATATGCGGAAGCGCCACATTGGCGATGCTCGAGTCGAGCGCTTCCATAAACGTCGCCAGCGTCACGGTCAGGGTGATAATCCACGGATTGAACCGCGGTGTCCACGCCTCGTAGTGAAATTCGCTGTCGTAGTCCCGCCCGTTACCGGCAGAAACAATGGAAGACTGTGCCATGCCCCTCCCGGGTATTCTTCACTCGCAATGCGACTGCACCATCACATGATTCGGCGGAATGGCTCAGCCGAACCGGATGTATGCCCAATCCAGATGATTTCCCTATCCCCACCAGGAGAGCCAGAAATGTCCTCCGAATAGGATAAATGCAGTGCCGAAGCCACTGCTTCCGTTCACTCCCGTCGACCGGACGCAGTCGACGGCCCTTTTGTCCCTTCTTGGCTCGGCCGAAGCCGCCCCCCGCATCCACAGACCCCTCCGCGCGTCTAATCTATGGAAAGACCATTAGGTTCGTAGATCATCATCCAGACCACAAACCGGTCTTCGATAGGCCAGCATGAAACTCACCCGCTACACAAAATTCACCGGCGACCTCTCCACCAGCTTCGATCTCGAAGACCTCATGCAGGGGCTCTCCGACTTCCTGCTCGACTCCGGCTTCCAGGATCCCTACTCTCCCTACCAGAACATGGACGACTCCATGGAGAGTCTGCGCGAGGCCATCCGCCAGGCGCTCGAGTCCGGCGAACTCCTCGACGAAGAAGCGCAGGAGCAGTTCGAAAAACTAGAAGAGCCGCAAGTCGAAGAGCTCATCGACAAGATCATTCAGCGCATGAAGGCCGAGGCCTACCTCAATACCGAAGAGCCCGCCGAAGGCGATGGCCAAGCCGGCGAAGGCAACGGCGAAGCCCGCTTCGAGGTCACCGACAAGGGCATGGACTTCCTCGGCTACAAGGCCCTGCGCGAACTTCTCGGCCCCATGGGCAAGTCCTCACTCGGCCGTCACGACACCCGCCACGAAGCCGCCGGCGTCGAAACCAACGGCTCCTCCAAGCTCTACGAGTTCGGCGACTCCCTCAACCTCGACATCACCGCTACGCTCAACTCCGTCTTCGCCCGCGAAGGCCCCCCCGACGGCTCCGGAATCCTCAAACTTGAGTATTCCGACTTGCAAGTTCAGCAGGCCGACTACCAGTCCTCCTGCGCCACCGTCGTTCTCCTCGACTGCTCGCACTCCATGATCCTCTACGGTGAAGACCGCTTCACGCCCGCCAAGCGCGTGGCCATGGCGCTCGCCCACCTCATCCGCACCCAGTACCCCGGCGACTCGATCGACCTCGTCCTCTTCCACGACTCCGCCGAGCACATCCCCATCTCGCAACTCCCGCGCGTCAAAGTCGGCCCGCACTACACCAACACCCGCGAGGGGCTCCGCGTCGCCCAGCGCGTCTTAAGAGGTAGCGGGAAGGATATGAAGCAGATCGTCATGATCACCGACGGCAAACCCTCTGCCCTCACCATGGACGACGGCCACATCTACAAGAACGCCTTCGGCCTCGACCCCATCGTCATCGCCGAGACCCTCGAAGAGGTCAGCCGCTGCAAGCGCGCCGGCATCATGATCAACACCTTTATGCTCGCCAACGAGTTCCAGCTCATGCAGTTTGTCCAGAAGATGTCCGCCATGTGCCGCGGCAAGGCCTACTTCACCACCCCCCAAACTCTCGGTAACTATCTCCTTATGGACTTCATGTCCCGCCGCTCCAAGCACGTCAACTGAACAGCACCATCGTCTAACACAAGCCCTCTGCGCCCCTTCGCTTCTGCTCTGCCTCTGCCCTTGCCTGTGCCTTTGCCTGTGCCTGTGCCTGTGCCNNGCCTGTGCCTGTGCCTGTGCCTTTGCCTGTGCCTTTGCCTCCGCCTCCGCCCTTATCCTCGCCCACTTCTAGGTAAGCCAAGGCTTCAGCCTTGGCCCTCCCACCACCCTGGTAGAGCGGGGGCTTTAGCCCCGGGGGTATGCTCTCCTCCATGGCCACCATTCGCCAGTCGCAGAGCACCTACGCCATCACGATCCTCACCTTCCAGCGCCATCGTCACTTCCAGCGATCCATCAACGCCGAGCTCTTCATCAGCACGCTTTTCCTATATCGAGACGCCGGGAAGTTCCAGCTCCACGGTTTCGCTGTGCTGCCCGATCACACCCACACCCTCATCACACCGGCGCGCGATCAGAGCACCTCCCGCTGCCTCCAACTCATCAAAGGTGGCTACTCCTTCTCCGTGCGCGAGCAGTCTCCCGGAGAAATCTGGCACCCGGTTATCACGAGCATCGCGTTCGCGACCTGACCGACTTCCTCGCCCAACTTCAGTACATAGCGAACAACCCCACCCGCCTGCATCTCGCAGGCTACCCGCACGTTCACACCGCATCGACCTACACAAACAAGTTGGACAGCTCACCTTCGAATTTGTGACTCTCTATTTCCTACTCCCCTGCCTGTCGCGCCACACCCGATACACGCCCCACGCCGCCGCCGTGCAATTATCCATCACGCGGCCATCCAGCAGCATCGCCTCAAACTCGCTCACCGCAACGCGATGCACGGTCATATCGTGCTCCTCCGGATCGCGTTCGGTCTCACCCTGGCTCAATCCCTCCGCTAGATACACATGATGAAGCTGGCGCATCGCTCCATACGCAATCCATAAATCTGTCAGCCGGATCATGCGCTCTACTCGCAATCCAGTCTCCTCGGCCAACTCGCCGCGAGCCAACTCCTCCGGATCGACCTCCGCCGTCTCCCACCCGCCCTGCGGCAGCTCGTAAAACGTATCGCCCACCGTGTACCGATACTGCCGCACCAGCCACAGAAACTCGCCGTCCTCCGCCCGCTCCAACGGAATCACAATACACGCGGGCTCTTTGTCCATCACGCCATAGATGCCACGCTGCCCACCGCCGCTCCGAACATCGACGCGCTCGATCACATCCTCTCGCACGCTGCACCACGGATTGCGATACACCTCGCGACTGCTGATCGTCCGGATTGGCTTTTCGCTCGACTTGCTCGGCACAAGATTTCTCCAGCGTCGATCTTATCTCGACCTTAGCTTGACCTTAGCTCGACCTTAGATCAACCGAGTATTCCGGTTCGCGGGTTCCATCCATCACCACCGCCAGACTCATCGGTGGAAGCGCAATCGAGCCACACCCGATCGCCACATCCTCCCGTGACCGAAGATGCAGACTCTCTCCGTCCTTCAGCTTGAACTGCACCGGCTGGCTACCGATGTTGAGCAGCGTCCGAACCGATCCGCGCTCCATCGTCAGCCAGCGCTTCTCTGCGTCGAACTGCACCTGCATGTGGTTTATGTCTCCATCATTCAGAGCAATCGTCGTGCGCCGCAGATGGATCAGCTGCCGCGTCCACTCCAGCATCTCCGCATGCTTGCCTTCATGGACCTCACTCCACTTCAGCTTGGACACCTCAAAGGTATGAATGTCCCCAGGATCGGGAATCTCTTCGTCCAGAAACCCGAATGAAGCGAAATCGTACTTCCTGCCTTCGGAGACCTGCTTGGCCATCTCCTCATCGCCGTGGTCGGCGAAGTACAGAAACGGACTCGAAGCCGCAAACTCCTCGCCAAAAAACAGCAGGGGAACAAAGGGCGCGGTCAGCGTAAATCCCAGTGCAACCTTCGCCGCGTCCATACCCACAAGATGCTCCAACCGCTCACCCTGCGCACGGTTCCCAACCTGATCGTGGTTCTGGATGAAGCAGACAAAGTGATGCGCCGACAGCCCCTCTACCGGACGCCCATGCGATCGCTGCCGGTAGCGCGAGTACGTGCCGTCATACACGAACACGTGCTGCAGCGCCTTGGCCAGATACTCCATCCTGCCAAAGTCGTCGTAGTACCCCATGCCCGGATTGCCCGGATGCAGCAGCGTAAACAGCGCATGGTGGAAGTCGTCGCTCCACTGCGCGTCCATCCCGCAGCCCCCAGCCTCACGCGGTCTCACCACCTTTGGATCATTCAGGTCGCTCTCCGCAATCAGCACCAGCTTCCTTCCCAGCGTCGTACCCAATCGATCTACCTCAGCAGAGAGCTGCTCCATAAAGCTCACCGCCGACCTATCGATAAACTCATGCACTGCATCCAGCCGCAGACCATCCACGTGATAGTCCCTCAGCCACATCTCCGCGTTGTCGCAGAAGAAACGCCGCACCTGGTCACTGCCACCCTCATCGAAGTTCACCGCCTCGCCCCACGGCGTCCTGTGCTTCTCCGTCAGATACGGCCCAAACTTGTTCGTATAGTTCCCCAACGGCCCGAAGTGGTTATAGACCACATCCAGAATCACCGCGAGATTCTTCGCATGACACGCATCGACAAACCGCTTGAATCCATCCGGCCCGCCATAGCTCTCCGTCACCGCAAACAGCGCCACACCGTCGTATCCCCAACCCCGGTCTCCAGCCCATTCCGCAACCGGCATCACCTCGACATGCGTAACGCCCAATTCGACAAGATGATCCAGATGGGCGATAGCGCTATCGAATGTTCCCTGCTCGCTAAACGTTCCGATATGCAACTCATAGATCACCGCGCTCGGCAGCGGTGGTGCCTCCCACCGCGTATCCGTCCACTTGAACAAAGTGTGGTCGTATATCCGGGAAGGCGCATGCACTCCCTTTGGCTGCCACAGGCTGCGCGGGTCAGGATACGGCATCGGATCGTCGTCGATCAGAAACGCATAGTCCAGCTCGCACTCCGCCCTCGCCACCCGGAGACTCCACCAACCCTGCTCGTCCGGCCCCTGCATCGGGCACACCTGGTCCCCACACTTCAGTTGAATCTTCTTCGCCAGGGGGCCCCAGACATTAAACTTATGCATATCGATTCCTCTCAGTCGCTCTTCACGCGAGCCAGCAGCGCCACCGGAAACTCTGCGAGCAAATCGCCCAGACGCACTCTCCCACCTGCAACATCAACTCCCGTCAGGAGATTGCTCCATCGCCCATCCGGAACCTGAATCGTCGTCTCTTCCCATGCCTCCGCCTCATGCGACCATCGCGGAGCAATCGTCAGCACATCATCTCCACGCAGATACGCAATCACGCGCTCGCTCTGTGTCCCCTCCGCTGCCACCGGCACATACGCCGCCTTCGCTCCGAACCACTCCGGATGCTCATTGCGCAGCTGCAGCGCATGATGCACCAGCCACAGTTTCGGCAATCCTTCCTCGCTGCGCTCCATCACCTGCGTCGCATTCATCGCCGCCATCTCCTTCAGCAGCCTGCCCCGCAGCGCATAATCGACAGGCCGCCGATTATCCGGATCGACCAGCGCAAAGTCCCACAGCTCCCCACCTTGATACAAATCCGGAACGCCCGGCGCCGTGTACTTCATCAGCGTCTGCGCCAGCGAATTGATCCGTCCCGCAGTTGCAACGTCCCGCACAAATCCCTCAAGGTCCTTCACAAAACCCTCGTCGGCGAGGATCGAATCAATGTACTCTTTCAACGCGCTCTCGTACCCCGCGTTGTTCGACACCCAACTCGTCCGCACCTTGGCCTCGCGCATCGCCTTCTGCATGTACTCGCGCAGCCGCTCCGTGCTGATCGGCCACACACCCACCAGCGTCTGATACAAAAACCACTCCGTCCCCGTATCGATCTGATCGCCGCTCCGATGCCTCGCATTCTGTGCGCTCCACCGTCGGACCGCCTCGGCAAACGCATCGGGAATCTCACTCAGCACCAGCATTCGCGCCCGCACATCGTCGCTGCGCTTCGTATCGTGCGTGCCCAGCGTCGTCATCGTCGCCGGAAACGTCTGCTGCATCTTCACGTTGTAACGATGGAAGTACTCCAGGCTGAATCCGTTGCAGTCAGGATCACCGCCCACCTCATTCATCGCAATCAGCCGGTTCGAGCAATAGAACGCCGTATCTTCAACACCCTTCGCCATTACCGGCCCCGTGAACTGCTCAAAGCGGTCTACAAACTCCGCCTCAATCTTCCCCGGCACCTTCAACGTCAGCACGTCGCGAATAAAGTTGAACAGCCCAGCATCGATGTCCACACGATTCGCCTTGGCGCACTCCGTCGCGCGCTCAATGCGCATGCGGTCATCGTCCGTGATCTCGCTGCGCTCCGGCACCACATACGTCCGGTACACGGAGAAGCATGCCGCCACTCCGCGAATCGCCCGCCGAATCTCCGCCCTCGTAAAGTCCCGCTGATCGCGATTGCCTTCGCAGATATCCACGAACAAACTCGCCAGTCGATTCACATCGCTGCCCAGCGTCTCCTGTGTCACAACGATCTTCTTGTCATGCGCAACCACGGGAAACGCCGTATCGTCCCCGGTAAACGCCGTATAGTGTTCGCCCAGTCGCTTCAGTCCCTCGCGGTGTACCAGCACGCCCATCGCCGCATTCAGGAAGTCATACCCGGTCGTACCCTGGATCGGCCACTCCGCGCGCAGCCACTCACCCGGCTCAAGAATCTTCTCCCCCACGATCCAGGCCTCGGGCGCGCGCTCGCGCAGCCGCTCAAAATACTGCCTCGGATCGCGCAGTCCATCCGGATGGTCGACGCGCACACCATCCAGCACACCCTGCCTCAGCCACTTCACGATCAGCGCATGCGTCTCATCGAAAACAAACTCACGCTCCACGCGCAGGCCGATCAACGTATTCACATCGAAGAATCGCCGATATCCCAGCTGCTGGTCCGCTGTCCTCCAATACGCCAGCCGGTAATACTGCAGCGACAAAAACTCATCCAGCGCATCGACATTCGCATTCAACTCGCTCACTACGCGATCAATCGCCTCGCAGAGATTGACCTCTACGCGAAACAGCCGCTCCAACAGCCCATGCAGCACATTCTTATCGCGATGCCGCGCAAGGATCGTCCTTCTATCCCAGAAGTCCGGCGACGGCAGCCGCGCAAAGCTCGCACTCACAAAGCTCAGCGCATCGCTCTTCGCATACTCGGCCGCTTTACCGAGGATCCGAGACAAGCTCGCCGGCGAAACTGGAAACGTCTGCCCTGCAGCCTCCACCGTGAACGTCGCTCCCTTTCGCGCGACGACCACGCCGCCCGCGCTCAGCGCCCGGCCATACTGGTCCGGCAGAATCGGCACCAGCACCTTATCCCGGAGCCGCTCCTCCGACGAGTTCCAGTCGATATCGAAGAAGCTCGCATAGCGGCTGTTCGTACCGTTCTCCAGCACATCCCACCAGTATCGATTCTGCGCTCCCAGGCTCATGTGATTGGGTACGATGTCCAGCACCTGTCCCAACCCGCTATCGCTCAGCCGCTTGCAGAAGCGCTCATGCGCCTCGGCCCCACCCAACTCCTCATTCACCTTGCGATGATCGACAACGTCGTATCCATGCATGCTTCCCGGTGCTGCCTGCAGATACGGAGAGCTGTACACATGCGTCACCCCGAGCGCCTTCAGATACTCGGCGATCGCCGCTGCATCGTCGAAGGTAAAGCCCTTGTGCAGTTGCAGGCGATATGTCGAACCCAGTACACGCCCCATGCTCTAGACCGCTCCTCACATCTCCGCCATTTGCGACGCGATCACTGGATAGACTCCCGATCGCACGCATCAGGTTGCATCAACCCCGCCGTGCATCAATTGCCCTCGCCACCGAACTCCGGCCGCCACTGGCCGGAGAGCGTAAACGCCGCATGCGTCAACGCGATATGCGATAGCGCCTGCGGAAAGTTCCCCAGCATGCGCTTTGCCTGCGGGTCATACTCCTCACTCAGCAGTCCAACGTCATTGCGCAGGGCCAGCAGCCGTTGAAACATCTCCGTCGCTTCATCCTTGCGGCCGATCAGCCACAAGCACGTCACCATCCAGAAGCTGCACGCCAGAAACGTCCCTTCACCGCCCGTCAGCCCATCGGAAGCCTTTGCCGTGTTGTAACGCTGCACCAACCCGTCCTTCATCAGGTATTTCTGAATCGCATCGATGGTGCCGATGATGCGCGGATCGTCAGCCGGCAGAAATCCCACCAGCAGCAGACGCAGACACGACGCATCCAGCACCTTCGATCCATAGCTCTGCGTAAACGAGTTGAGCTTCTTGCTGAATCCCTTGGCGCAGATCTCTTTGTGCAGCATGTCGCGATTCTTTCGCCATCGCTTTACATCGCCAACTCCATCAAAGCGCTCATGCCGCTTCGCCGCACGATCCAGCGCCACCCATGCCATCACCTTGCTATAGACAAAGTGCTGCGCCCCGCCCCGCGTCTCCCATATACCCTCATCCGGCAACGGCCATATCTTGCACAGGTGATCGATCAACGTGGCCTCTAAGTCCAACGATGGAATCCGCAAATCATCACTCGCTGCGGGCGTCCGGCTCAACGCCACCGCGACCTCGCCATACACGTCCAACTGAAACTGCTCGGACGCAGCATTGCCGATCCGCACTGGCAGCGAGTTCTCATATCCAGGCAGCCAATCCGGCTCCCACTCCACCAGCCTGCGTCCCCCATCGATCCCATACAAACTCTGCACCTGCCCCGGAGATCCCGCAATCGCGCGCAGCAGCCACAGCCTCCACTGCACCGCCTCCTCCACGTAACCCGCTCGCATCAGCACCAGCAGCGTGAACGACGTATCCCGCAGCCAGCAATACCGGTAGTCCCAGTTGCGCTCGCCGCCAATTCTCTCCGGCAAACCCGCCGTCACCGCCGCGACAATCCCTCCCGTCGGTCGATACGTCATCGCCTTCAGCGTCATCAGGCTGCGCTGCACCACCTCCGCGTACTGCCCCTTGTACGTCGAGCGTCCCGACCACTCGCTCCAATAAGCTTGCGTATCCCGCAGCGCATCCTCCGCCGCCACGCGCTCAGGAACGTCCTCGATCGAACTCGCATACGTTAGAGTGAAGCACACCTGGTCGCCCGCACGCACCGCAAGGTCGCTAACCGTCGTCAGATCCTCGCCACGCAACTCCACAGCCTTGCCACTGCACTCACTACGCAGCACCACCATATTCGGTCCCGCCACCGCGCGCAACTCCTGCTCATGCCTTGTCACCCATGGAACCGTCAGCCCATAATCGAACCGCAGCACAAGATTCATGTGCATCTTCACCTTGCCGCGCACCCCACGCACAATCCTCACGACATCCGAATGTTTCCCCCGCGGCGGCATAAAATCCGTCAGGCAAACCTCTCCATCTTTCGTCACAAATGTCGTCTCGACGATCATTGTTCCCGGCTGATACTGCCGTCGTGTCGAAACAATCTCAGCCTGCGGCCGTATCCGCCAGAACCCGTTCTCCGCGGTCCCCAGCAGCGCCGCAAAACACGCAGCCGAAGAAAACGTCGGCCAGCACAACCAGTCAATCGAGCCCTCGAGGCTCACCAGCGCAGCCGTTTCGCAATCGCCAATGACCGCATAGTCTTCAATGCGTGCACCATGCAGCGGAGCCTTTTTTTTCTTTCCGAACAGCTCGGGCAATTGCCCCTCCAATAACTTCGCGCCTTCCACCCTCCGCTCGACAACCGGCCCAACCTGCGGCGCATCCCTCATCGTAACGCAATGGGTGTAAGGTGAAATCGCCCAACACCGTTGTTCCGATGCCGTATGCGNNAGAGATCGCAAAGGAGTTGAACAGCGCATGAAGCCGACCGAAGCCCGCAAGAGAATTGTCATCGAAGAGATCCAGCCAACGGTCAACGACGGCCGCTATCCCGCCAAGCGCGTGCTCGGCGACGCAGTCGAGGTCACCGCTGCAATCTTCGCCGACGGACACGATCACGTCGCCGCGCGCCTGCACTTCCGCCATGCATCGCAGCGCAAGTGGCAGACCGCCCACTTCACCGCTCTGCCCAACGATCTCTGGTCGGCCACCTTCACCGTCGACAAGCTCGGCCCCTGGCGCTTCACCATCGAAGCCTGGATCGACCACTTCGACACCTGGACGCACGACCTCGCCAAGCGACTCGCCGCCCAGCCTGTTCCGGGCCAATCGGAAAGCCAGAACGCCGATGCGCAGGACATTCCTCTCGCACTCCGCATCGGCGCCAACCATCTCGATGCAGCCTCGTCCCGCGCCAAAGGAACCGACGCCAAAAAGCTCCAGCTCGCCGCCAACCATCTTCGCACTCTCGCCGACGCCAACCGTGCGTTCTACGACTCGCCCATCACCCCCGAGATCATCGCGCTAGCCGCAAAACACCCCGACCTCAGCTTCTCGACAACCTGCGCTCCCGAGCTGCCACTCTGGGTCGACCGGGAGCGCGCCCGCTTCTCCAACTGGTACGAACTCTTCCCGCGCTCCGCCTCCCCCATCTCCGGTCAGCACGGAACCCTCCGCGATGTCGAAGCGCGCGTCCCCGAGATCGCCTCGATGGGCTTCGACGTCCTCTACCTGGCACCGATCCACCCCATCGGCCTCTCCTATCGCAAGGGCAGAAACAACGCCGTCACCGCCGAGCCCGGCGACGTCGGCAGTCCCTGGGCGATCGGTGCTATCGAAGGCGGCCATACCGACATACTCCCCGAACTCGGAACCTTCGACGACTTCGATGCCCTCGTCACAACCGCACAAGCCCACGGCCTCGACATCGCACTCGACATCGCCTTCCAATGCTCCCCCGACCACCCGTGGGTCAAGGAGCATCCCGCCTGGTTCAACCACCGCCCCGACGGCACCATCCAGTACGCCGAAAATCCGCCCAAAAAATATCAGGACATCTACCCTCTCAACTTCGAGTCCTCCGACTGGCGCGGCCTCTGGGACGCTCTGTACGGCATCTTCAAGTTCTGGATCGACCGCGGCGTCCGCATCTTCCGCGTCGACAACCCCCATACCAAGCCCTTCCCCTTCTGGGAGTGGTGCCTCGCCAAACTCCTCCGCTCCGCACCCGACACCATCTTTCTCGCCGAAGCCTTCACCCGCCCGCACGTCATGTACTCACTCGCCAAGGGCGGCTTCACCCAGAGCTACACCTACTTCACCTGGCGCACCGAAAAACCTGAGTTACAAGCCTACTTCGAAGAGATCTGCAACCCGCCTGTCTCCGACTTCTTCCGCCCCAACGTCTGGCCCAACACCCCGGACATCCTTCACGATCAGCTCCAAACCGGCGACCGCGCGATCTTCCAGCAGCGCGTCATCCTCGCCGCAACGCTCTCCGCCAACTACGGCATCTACGGTCCAGCCTACGAATTATTGGAGGCCAGACCAGCCCAACCCGCTCCCGGCAAGACCGCCAGCGAAGAGTATCTCGACAGCGAGAAGTACCAGATCCGCATCTGGGACCACTCCAGCCCCGACTCCATCGCGCCGCTCATCACCGAACTCAACCACATCCGCCACCAGAACCCCGCGCTGCAGCGCAACGAGAACCTGCACTTCCACACCGCCGAGAACCCACAGATCCTCTGCTACTCCAAATCCACCGCCGACAACGCCAACACCATCCTTGTCGCCGTCAACCTCGACCCGCGCAACGAACAGGGCGCGTGGCTGGACCTCGCGCTCGACAAGCTCGGCATTCCCTTGGACACCGCCTTCACCGTCGAAGACCTGCTCACCGGCCAGCGCTACACCTGGAACGGCCAGCGGAACTACGTCGCACTCAAACCCGAGGTCACCGCCCACATCTTCCGCGTCATTTACACCTAGCACCACCGCGAAGGCCCACATCGCACCTCCGGGATATGGGCCTTCGCAAACTCCAGCCACCCGCGCTCCACTGCGCTGCATCCAATCCCACCAGATGCCGAGCGATAATGAGAGAGGCAACCCGCAAGTGAAGAAGCCCTGCAGCGCCACCGACCCGCTGTGGTACAAAGACGCGATCATCTATGAGCTTCATGTCCGCGCCTTCGCCGACTCCAACGCCGACGGCATCGGCGACTTCCAGGGCCTCATCTCCAAGCTCGACTACCTCCAGGAGCTCGGCGTCACCTGCCTCTGGCTTCTGCCCTTCTTCCCCTCGCCTCTCCGCGACGACGGCTACGACATCGCCGACTACACCAACGTCAATCCCGCTTATGGAACGATTGAAGATTTCCAGCAGTTTTTAGCCGAAGCCCACGCCCGCAACCTTCAGGTCATGATCGAGCTGGTCATCAACCACACCAGCGATCAGCACCCCTGGTTCCAGCGCGCCCGCCACGCTCCCAAAGACAGCCCCGAGCGCAACTTCTACGTCTGGTCCGACACCAACGAGCTCTACAAAGACGCCCGCATCATCTTCACCGACACCGAAAAGTCCAACTGGGCCTGGGACGACGTCGCGCAACAGCACTACTGGCACCGCTTCTTCTCCCACCAGCCCGACCTCAACTTCGACAACCCCGCCGTCATGGAAGAGATTCTCAAAGCCATGCGCTTCTGGCTCGACATGGGCGTCGACGCCATGCGCATGGACGCCATCCCCTACCTCGTCGAGCGCGACGGAACCAACTGCGAGAACCTCCCCGAAACCCATGCCGTCATCAAGCAAATCCGCGCCGCCATCGACGCCGGCTACGAGAACCGCCTCATCCTCGCCGAGGCCAACCAGTGGCCCGCCGATGTCCGCCCCTACTTCGGCGAGGGCGACGAGTGCCACATGGCCTTCCACTTCCCCCTGATGCCGCGTATCTACATGGCCCTCCGCCAGGAAGACCGCCTGCCCATCACCGACATCATGGCGCAGACCCCGCCCATCCCGCCGAACTGCCAGTGGGGTCTCTTCCTTCGTAACCACGACGAACTCACCCTCGAGATGGTCACTGACGACGAGCGCGACTACATGTATCTCGCCTACTCCGCCGACCCGCGCATGCGCATCAACGTCGGAATCCGTCGCCGCCTCGCCCCCCTGGTCGACAACAACCGCCGCCGCATCGAGCTGCTCAACTCCCTGCTTCTCAGCTTCCCCGGAACACCCATCATGTACTACGGCGACGAGATCGGAATGGGCGACAACATCTACCTCGGCGACCGCAACGGCGTGCGTACGCCCATGCAATGGAACTCCGACCGCAACGCCGGCTTCAGCAAAGCCGTCCCCGCCAAGCTCTACCTCCCGGTCATCATGGACCCCATCTGGGGCTATCAGGCCATCAACGTCGAAGCCGAGCAATCCGACGCCTCCTCACTGCTGCACTGGACGCGCAACATGATCGCGCTGCGCAAAATATTCCAGGTCTTCGGCCGCGGCACACTCGAGTTCCTCCACCCCGACAACCGCAAAATCCTCGCCTACATCCGCGACTACGCCGGGCCCGGAGGCGAAGTCGGAATAGACGGCCGCTCCGAGACCGTCCTCTGCGTCGCCAACCTCTCGCGTTTCGCGCAGCCCGTCGCGCTCGATCTCTCCAAGTTCGCCGGCCGCCAGCCCGTCGAGATGCTCGGCTACGTCCCCTTCCCGCCCATCCCAGACCATCCGAACGCACCGCCCTACCAGCTCACCCT
>PLHC01000024.1:0-6062 GCA_003138795.1 Granulicella sp.
GGGGTGCGGTCGAGGAAGCCGATCTGGATAAGGAATGGTTCGTAGACCTCTTCGAGGGCGTCCTGCTCTTCGGCCAGCGCGGCGGCGAGGGTGTTGAGGCCGACGGGGCCGCCATCATACTTTTCGATGATGGTGCGGAGCAGGCGGCGGTCGAGCTCGTCGAAGCCGTGGGCGTCGACCTCAAGCATTTCGAGGGCGGCCATGGCAGTCGCGCGGTCGATGCGGCCAGCAGCGCGGACCTCGGCGTAGTCGCGGACGCGGCGCAGCAGGCGGTTGGCGATGCGCGGTGTGCCGCGGGAACGCTTGGCGATCTCCTCCGCGCCTTCGCGGTCGATGGGAACGCCGAGGACTTCGGCGGAGCGCTCGACGACCCAGCGCAGCTCGTCGTCGGTGTAGAACTCCAGGCGCAGGAGGATTCCGAAGCGCGAGCGCAGCGGCGAGCTGAGCAGGCCGGGGCGGGTGGTCGCGGCGACGAAGGTGAAGGGGTCGATGCGCATGACGTGGGTGCGCGCAGCGGGGCCGGTGCCGATCATGATGTCGAGCTGATAGTCCTCGAGCGCGGTGTAGAGTTTTTCTTCCATGACGGGCTGGAGGCGATGGATCTCGTCGAGGAAGAGGACCTGCCGGGCCTTGAGATTGGTGAGGATGGCGGCCATGTCGCCCTGAACCTGCAGGGCGGGGCCGCTGGTCTGCTGGAAGCCGACGTCGAGCTCGTTGGCGATGATGGTGGCGAGGGTGGTTTTGCCGAGGCCTGGGGGGCCGAAGAGGAGCACGTGGTCGAGGGCCTCGCCGCGGGACTTTGCGGCCTGGAGCGCGATAGAGAGCTGCTCTTTGGCTTTGGTTTGGCCGATGAACTCGGCAAGGCGCTTGGGGCGCAGATTCAGCTCGGCGGCGTCATCGTCGTCGACGCGGCCGGCGGAGACGAGGCGCTCGGCATCGGCACGCTTGATCTCGGTGCTCCGGATCTCGGTGCTCCGGATCTCGGTGCTCCGGGTTTCGGTGCTTGGGGGCGCGGCGGCGCCGAGGCCCAACTTTCGCTTTTGCTCGAAGTCCATCCTCAGGCGAGGATAAGGCGAAGCTGCCGTCGAAGCAATCGCCGGAGCTTTCCGCCGCGTTCATCCGTGCGCCGCGCCGCAAGAATTGGCTGATTTGGCAATAACTTCCTGAGATCCGGGATATCCCAATCCAGTGGCTTCCCGGCTACAACTGCGGGGCCATGATTTTTAACTGCGGGGCCATGATTTTTGGAGAATTTACGGCTAAAGCCGCGATCGAAGAAGAGCGCATCAAAACGTAGGTTAGGTTGAGTCTTATTGCGAGCAATACACGTCTCACACTGCGAGTAACAGTTTTGTCATCTTTCGATCACTGAGGCATTCCAGCGCTCGCAGTGATCTCCGTTGAACCACGTCTGGTCCTGTGACCGGCACGCTTCAACGGGAACAATTCAATCCAGCGTGGGCTGCGCAAACTCCCTGGCGCAATCCAATGGGGGAGCCTTTATCGCATGAAACGCCTGATTTCCTTGTCCCTTACCGTGTTTACCTGCATTTGCCTGTTGCTTGCTACGGAGCGCCGCGCCATGGCCTATGTCGATCCTGGCTCGGGCCTGCTGGCGATTCAGTCGATTGCATCGGCGATGGCGGCGGCCGGTTTCTTTCTCCGGCGGCGTATTATGGGTTTGTTCTCACGAAAGAAGCCCCTGGCCAGTGCAACTTCACCAGTAATGGCGCGGAAAGAAGACTCTCGCAAAGCAGCATGACATCTGGAACGCCAACCGCCACATTCCGCGACCCGGCCGGTTCCCTTAGCCTGGAAGGCGATTTCGCCGTTCGCACCATTCATCCGGCAGCACGCGAAAAGGTGCTGGATTTTGTCTCCTCGGAGTTCTGCAGCCGTCTGCAGGACCGTGGGGATATGGTTGCCATTACCATCAGCGACACGCCGGCGGGCCTGCGGCTGCTGCATCCGAAGGTGCCGGTGCCGACCTATCCGTGGGAGTGGACTCCCTCGCAATGGCTGGCTGCGGCCGAGCTTACCCTGTCGCTCTGCACCGAGGCCCTGACCGAGGGATGGGTGCTGAAGGACGCGACGCCGCTCAATATTCTGTTCGTGGGCTCGCGGCCGGTGCTGGTCGACGTGCTGTCGTTTGAGCCGTGGGACCCGGCGCCCAGGGACCACCCCTCGCACATCTGGCTGGCGTATGGACAGTATGTCCGCACGTTTCTGCTGCCGCTGCTGATGAACCGAATGCTGAGCTGGCCGCTGGAGCTTTCGCTCTTCAAGCGCGACGGGTATGAGCCGGTTGAGTTGTACAAGGCGCTGAGTTGGCCGCAGCGGCTCTCGCGCCAGGCTTTCTGGCCGGTGACGCTGCCGGCGAAGCTGGATAAGGTTGGCTCGTCGAAGGCTGTCGCCGGGCAGCCGCTGCGGCACAAGTCCCCGGATCTGGCGATAGATTTGCTGAAGCGTACACTGGCCAACCTGCGCAAGCATACACGCCGCGCGATGCCGGAATATACGGGCTCCGAGTGGGCCAACTATACGGCTACGCTGACGCACTATACGGCGCAGGAGAGCGCCCAGAAGCTGGATTGGGTGCGCCATGTGCTGGAGGATCTGAAGCCTGCGCGCGTGCTGGATATCGGCGCCAATAGCGGGATCTTCAGCGCGCTGGCTGCGTCGAGCGGAGCGCAGGTCGTGGCGCTGGAACGCGATGCTGCGGCCGCCGAGAGCCTCTATCGGATGAGCCGCAAGAGCCAGCTTTCCATCCAGACGATTCATGCCGATTTCGCTCGGCCGACACCTGCTGTCGGCTGGAAGAACCGCGAGACCAGTACCCTGCTGCATCGGCTCGAGGCAAAGTCGGACCTGGTGCTGATGCTCGCGGTGATTCACCACTTGATTCTGATGGAGCAGATTCCGATCAGATCCATCATCGAGCTCGCCCACCGGCTTACCGGGCGCTATTTGGTGATCGAGTGGGTTCCGGTCAACGACCCGATGTTCCAGAGCCTGATGCGCGGCCGCGATTCGCTCTACGGCTGCCTTACCGAGGACGACCTGCTCACCGCCTGCCGGGGCCGCTTCCACACCCTGCGGCGACAACCCCTGGAGAATGGTCGTATCCTGTTTCTCTTTGCAAAAGATTAGCTGAACGAAGCGCGAAGCGGGCCTGGAATGGGAAGCGAACCTGTAGTAGCTGGAACTTACGTCCTATAAGAATTCGAAAAGGAATAGATGCTGAAGAAGCTCAGCCAGTGCATCGGCCTTGCCTCCCTCATCCTCGTCATGAACTACGGCGACCTGCTGGGCGGCGGCTACGACGTCCGCATGCATGTGCCGTTTGCGCTCAACGGCATCGTATACGCGCAGCTGGCGGACATCCTGCTGCTGGGGCTGCTGCTGTTCGCCATTCTCGCTCCGCTGTCGCGTACGCGCCTGTATCCGTGGGTACAGCTGCTGCTGGCCATCGTCGTTCCGCCTTACCTGATCGAACGCACGCGAGCCGAACTCCCCTTCCATCTGCTGAACGGAATCCTGATCCTGCTTGCGCTGGTATGGGCGGCGATTCTTTTGCTGCTGTTTCTCAAATTCAAGGGCTGGTATCGCCACCTCATGCGGGTGGGGGACTTCGCCGGNNGTGTTTGCGCATCGCGCGCATGATCTCGCGCTGCCGAACTTCGACGCGCTGCGCAGCCAGAGCACCGTCTTCACCGATGCGCAGCCGATTGGGGACAAGACCGTCAAGATCCTCCCCTCCCTGCTGAGCGGTCACACCATCAACGACTACCGCTTCGACTTCGAGAACCGCTTGAAGGTGCACTACGCCGGTGTGCGCGGATTTCATCCGCTGGATGGAACAAAGACTGTCTTCGCCGATGCGAAGCAAGAGGGTTGGCGCACGGCGGCGGTCGGCTGGTACAACCCGTACTGCACGCTCTATGCCGGCGCAATCGACGACTGCTACTGGATGAGCCGCGACATGATCGACGGCCCCATGGCGCAGGGAAAGAGCTTCTGGGAGAACACCTACACGCCGCTGCAGCAGGTGGGCGAACAGATTGTGGCGCCAGCGCATGCGAGCCGCGACCTGTGCACCTACGATGTCCGGCAGCGATACAAGACCTACATCGACCTCGAGCAACACACGTCGCAGCTGCTCCAGACCGATCAGGCGGACTTCATCTTTCTGCACCTCCCGATACCGCATAGCCCGAGTATCTGGAGCCGCACGCGCCGAAGCTACACGCAGCAGTGCGGCAGCTCGTACCTGGATAACCTTGCACTTACCGACCGCGAGCTGGGTCAGATATTGAGCACGCTCGAGAGCTCGCCACGCTGGAAGGACACCACGCTGATCGTCGAGGGCGACCACTCGTGGCGCACCTATCTGTGGAATGACCAGCCATCGTGGACCGATGAGGACGATGNNGGACAGACGCAGCCACAGGTGAACGCCACGCCGTGGTCGCTGCTCAACGTCCACGTGATCGTTGAGCAGGTCATCCACGGCGAGGCCGTTCACTACTAGGGCTTAGTACTTGAAGCGGTAACGCACCTCGGCGAAGATTTCGCGCGGATCGTTGTAGTGGAATCCGCCGAAGGTGAGGCTGTTGTCGAGCAGCACGCGCCGGTTCGCGACGTTGGTGGCGGTGATCGATCCACTGATCCTGTCGCTGAACGTCTTGCCGATCGCGAGATCGAAGGTGGTGTGCTGCGGTAGATACTCGTTGGGATATGGAGTGCTGGGGTTGGGATCGCCGTTGTCGAAGCCCGAGCCGTAGTACACGTTGGTCGATGCGTAGGCCTTCCAGGGCAGTGTCGCGTTGAAGCCCACGTTCAGGGTGTCGCGCTGGTCGTGGTCGAGAGGAATGTACGCGTTAGAGACGGCACACGACGGGCTGTCGGCTGGGTAGCAGATGAGGCCGCCAGTGATGGCGCCGCGTTGCTCTGCAATCTGATTGGAGTACGCCACGTGCGCCTGGCCGAACTTCCAGATGCGCGGCGAACGCAGCGTCAGCTCCCAGGCGCGAATCAGGACGCCGTCGACGGTGATCGGGAAGTAGATGCTCGACTCGCCGATGTTGGAGTGATCGAGGAAGTTGTTCGCACGATTCTTGACGTTGTCGACATCGAGCAACCAGCCGCGAAACGGAATCTGTACACCGAACTGGTGCTCCTCGTCGCGTTCCCCATGCAGCGGCGCAAAGCTGGTGCCGGTGCTCTGGGCGTACTCCTGCACACTGCAGTTGGGTGTCGTGGTCGAGGACGTGGTGGTGGAGCCGCACTCCACGGTGAGCAGTGGCGGTGGCTGATAGAAGCGCCCATAGAATGCGCGGAAGACCCAGTTGAGCTTCGGAATGCGCACCGCTACGCCGAATCGTGGATCAATCTCGTTCTCCGCGAATGAGCTGCGGAATTGCGTCTCACGCAGACCCGCGATCAGTGTCAGCCAGGAGGTCGCCTTGTAGTTGTCCGAGACATACTCTTCGACCACACCGCCAGAGGCAGAGTCGGGATTTGAGAAGTTGTTGAAGCTGGCGTCGTTGAAGGTTGCACCGAACAGGCCGTTGTCGTGCTGGCCGAACGAGTAGATTCCGGCTTGGATGCTGTTGTGCGCGATCACCGTATTGATCGATGCCTGTCCGCCAGCATAGGTCGATGCGCGGTCGTACGTGGTGGCGACAGGAATATCGTTCGGGTTCGACTCATAGTCGACCTTGTTGTAGTGATAGAACGGTGAAACCTGCAGCACCGTCGACGCATTGAACGAGTGCAGATAGGAGAACGCGTCGGCGATGTCGGTCTCATGCTGGCCGTCGCGCAGGCCGCTGGAGTTGTACTGCTGGTTCTCGAAGTCGTTGGGGTTGGGGTCGTAGGGAATCTGGAAATAATCCCCGCGCGCCATCGAGATCAGACGCAGCTGGTCCTTGGGCGTGCGGTTGTAGATGAGCGAAGCGAAGCCGCCGTAGCCGTTGTCTGCGTCGTGGAAGACCTGGCCGATGGGCGGCGCAAGACCGTAGTCGCTGCGGTTGCCGTTGACGCTGGCGTAGTAGGCGAAC
>PLHC01000024.1:6086-14880 GCA_003138795.1 Granulicella sp.
AGGTTGCTGGCGATGTTGGTGTTGGGAATCTCCACGCCATCGATCTGCCAGTTGAGCTGGTGGCCGCCGCGCATGTGCAGCATGTCGTGCGTCATGTAGGCACCCGGCGTGTAGTCGGTGATCATGGCCATGCTGTTGGTACGGTCCGCACCGGGCGTTTCGGCGATGTCTTCGCGATCGACCAGCGTTGTCGGGGTTACGGAGTTCACGTTCGCCGTGGACACAAGGGCTTGCACTGATACGGTCTGCTGCACCGTGCCCAGCTGCAGTGCGAAGTGCAGCACCGGCGAAGTATCCGAGGCCAGCGTAATCGTCTGTTCCTGGATTGCGAAGCCGTCCTTGGAGACGGTGACGCGGTAGTCGCCGAGGGCGACCGAGGGAATCGAGAAAGAACCGTCCTGGTTGCTAGTGGTGTGCAGAACAAGGTCGGAGTTCACTGCGTGGAGTTCGATGTGCGCGCCGGCGATCGGCCGATGCTGCGGATCGTGGACGACGCCCTGCACTGTTCCAAAGATCGATGCCCATGCGAAGGACGCGGGCAGCAAAAACAACAAGAGACCAAGGATCATGCGGCGTGCAAACTGGGCACGTCGCAGGGAAATTTGACGGTACATGAAAACTCTCCTGCGTCACGCGAGCGGTGACGAGTAGCTGGATCTGGACTGGGTGAATACCGGCAGAGCACGACACGGATTCGCCGCTGCATTCGCAGCAGGTGCAATCAAACATGCCGCAGAGTTAGCTGAGGAGAGAGGGAGGGCCGCGCTTCTGTCGCGAGCGGTCAAACGAGATGCGCCAAAGGCATTCGGCCTGGGCCGCCGCAGAGGGCTCTTGCAGCATGCAAACTGAGTGCGTTGCTGTTGCTTCGGGAGTGAACACCTGGAGATGGGCCGCGACCAGCGAGTGCTGGCGGTACGGGCACTTTTCGAGCGGCGCAGACACGCGCACCAGCTTCGATGCGCCATCGTTTTGTTCGCCCATCATCCGGGCGCGCTCCGCTGCGGACATCATGCAATGATGCTTGCCACCGCGACGGCAGCACGCAGGCAGCTCCGATTGCGCCATGGCTCCAGTTGAGAGCATCGGCGCAATCAGGGGGAGCAGAGTCGCCCCGAACAGCAGGATGGAGAGAAGGCGTCGCAACATGATGCGGGTACACCATCTTCGCATAACTTCCACGGAGATCGCTTGCGTATCGAAGCTACTGCAACGTCAGAAGAACGCACGGATGGCGAAGGCGATAGCCCCTGTTTCCTGCTCGTAGACCGATCGCAGGAGACAACGGCGCGGCCTGGCATTACGTTAGCTGGATCAGCACCGCGCTCAGGGCCGGCACGTAGCAGGAGAGTTGCGTGCCGCTGAGGGTGAGTCCATACGCTGCACCTGGATTGAAGGAGCCGTCGGTTGCGACGGTCGCACCCTGGATCGTCACGCCCGAGAGCGCTGTGAGACTCGGCGCCGTCGCGCCAGAGGAGAGCTGCGTCATCGTCTGCAGCGTAGCAGAGGTCATGGTCTCCGGCAACGCAATGCTGAGGTCCAGATTTTCCGTCTCGTCCTTATTGACGATCAGGAGACTCATTGCTCCGTCCGAGGCCTTGATCGCGTAGCCCGTCACGTTCAACGATCCTGCCGAGAGCTGCGTGAAGAGCAGTGTTCCCTGGCCCGCCAGCGCCGCCATCAAAAGACCATAGAAGATGGGTTGCGGTCCAACCACGGTCCCTGAGTTGTCCGCAATCGGCGTATAGGTTGCCTGGTTGCCACCCTGGAAGTTCACGCCAGCGGCGCCACCCAGCGCGCAGTTGAAGATCATATCGATGGCCCAGAGCGACGACGTGTAGGCGTTGCTGACGCCAGCAGCACCAGCGCCGCTATAGGAGTTTCCCTCGGCGATCCGGAAGGGCACGTCGATGGACTGCGCGCCGTACTTTAGCTGCAGCAGTTCACTCAGGAGCGCGGTGTCGGGAGAGAGGAGATCCTCCACCGTCGCAGTGGAAGCTGTGCCCGGCCCACGATAGTAGTGCTGCGTCAGCAGGTTGATCTCGTTTCTGGTCACATACTCGCCGAAGGGAATTGTCCAGCCGTCGACGTTGCTGCCCGCCGCCGGCCCGGTGATCGGCGCAGCTGGCGTTACGGCGACGATCGCCTGGCGGTACTGCTTCCAGAGCGACTCGAACATCTCAACCGTCCAGTTGTCCGGATAGTAGCTGCCTGGATCGCCATAGTTCTCGCACTCATTGCCGATCTCGACGCCAACCAGCGAGGAGCCTAACTGCTGCGCCACGTAGGCCACTTCAGCCGCGGCCAGCGCCGCTGTCGTCGCTCCCGTCGCCGATCCCCCGAGGTTCACACCATAGATGCACGTCCATCCCGTCGCCTGCAGAAACGATGCGAGGGAATTCACGTCCGATGGCGCAATCTGCCCAGTGGTCTGCCCCTTGCCCTCCGGCGTCCAGACGTTTTCGTCCACCGAAGTACCGCCGATGCGCAGCACGCTCGGGCCGAGCCGCGCGAAGAGGCCGATGAGGTCGCTGTTGGCTGCGCTGAAGAGTGGCATGTACAGCGCCTGCTTCTCATAGGCGAGACCCACGAAGCCCTGCCCGAAGCTTCCCACCGTGCTCGCTCCAATGGTCATCGAGGCCGCCGTGATGGCTCCGATCGGCAGCGGTTGCGGCGTTGGGCCCGGCACCGTCGAGGATGGTTGCGATGGCGCGGGCAGCGTGTTGCTCGAGGAGGTTACCGTGCGATAGATCGATGCGCCACACCCGGAGAGGACAGAGCTGGCAGCAGCGGCGGCGAAGCCCTGGAACATCTGACGGCGGGACAATATTGGAGAAAACGTATGTGAGCTCATTCGAATTTCCCTTGTAGCTGTGTAACTACACAGACTTGCTACTAAGAAAAGTCTAAGGATGCATTCGTAATCTTGGGTAACTTCGAATCAGCTAAGAAGTACTGTAGCAAAATAGGTCATAAATATTGGGGTTTTCTAGTTATGCAGCTTATAAGGCTATTTACTCGATATATCTGTACATTGCGAGAAGCCATGCTGTAGCTAGCTCACTTGAATGTTAGAAACTTCTAATCAATGGATAGGTTCTCAACCGGGAATTGTTCTCGTTTATCCTGAATTAAGGAAGTCTCCTGGCGGTCGCGTTGGAGCCGACCTCGCAACCGGGTCGATCGCTCATGGAAGATGCAGCGGTGCCCGCGACATGAGCCTCGGCGGGCTTCAGGAGTCTGTCGGGCCTTGAGCCTGCACCCTGGTGCGCTTCCAAGGGCGTATTCGCCACGCATGGCATGGTGTCTGTATCCTGAAGAAAGGCTGATTTCGCTGTTCAGCAGAACATCTTAAGGACCGCAATGCCGCTTTACGAGTACGAATGCACCTCCTGCCATCGCCGCATCGAGAAGATCCAGAAGTTTTCCGACCCAGACCTGACCCTCTGCCCGCACTGCGGGGGGGCGCTGGAGCGCACCATCACGGCTGCGGCCGTATCGTTCAAAGGCGGCGGCTGGTACAAGGATGGCTACGCCTCAGTCAAGCCCACCGCTCCGACCGGCGGTGGTGACTCGACCGCAGCGTTGAACTCCGCCTCGGCGGCTGCCGGCTCCGCAGGTGCAGGCTCCGCGGGTGCAGNNTCCGCGGGTGCAGGCTCCGCGGCTTCCGGATCCGGGGACAGCGCAAAGCTCGTGACGGCTCCAAGCACCTCGCCAGCGCCTGCTGCTGCGGCCACCACGAAGGCTTGAGCCGCATCCGACCGCGGTGCATGTCCGATCCAGGTCTGGAATGCGTGCTGTTAACTGATCTGCTACCAGATACAAATCCTCATCCGATTGCGATATGATTCAACGCATGAAACTCTCTCGCTCGCTCCGCAATATCGGCGAACAGATCGAGGACTCCGTCGAAAATGCAACGCACGACGGGAGCTCCTTCCTCCGCAACGTCGGCTGGTTATCCGCTGGCATCACCGCGCTGGCTTTGGGTGTCGTGGTTGGACGCGAGATCCGTCAGCGCTACAAGTTCAATCGCCGCACACCCTACGACGTCTACGCACATTCCGGCGATCAGGCGCAGGATGTGGAGTTTGGCGTAGGCATCTAAGCGCAGAAACAGCGAACAGCATTGCGCCGCCACGCTCAGCGGCTCCGATCTTCCCCTTTACCTGCTGGTTCCTGATTCCTAATCTGCTGGTTCCTGATTCCTACTTGCTGTCTTGCGCGTCCAACAAGCTGTATTGTTGGTTATGGCCTTCTCCCTGCCTCCCATCCTCGAGTCTGCAGTGCCGTCAGCGCCGCTGAACGGCGACCTGGCGGGAGAGTTGCGTCTGCGCGATGGCCACAACCGCATCCTCACCGACCTTCGCCTTTCGGTTACCGACCGCTGCAACTATAAGTGTGTTTACTGCCGCACGGGCAACGACGGCGCGCAGTTCTCTGAGTTGCCGATTGCGGATTATGCGCGGATATTGCGTGTGTTTGTCTCGCTGGGGATAGAAAAAGTGCGGCTGACGGGGGGTGAGCCGCTGCTGCGGAACGGCCTGCTCGAGCTGGTGCGCGAGGCCGCGCAGATGCGGCCAGCGTTCTCCGAAGCACCGCTGGACATTGCGATTACGACCAATGGGCATCTGCTGGCAAAGCTGGCTAAACCGCTGAAGGATGCGGGACTTTCGCGAATCACCATCAGCATGGACGCGGTCGACCCCGAGACCTTTACGCGCATTACCCGGGTTCCCGGCAGCTTTGAACATGTGCAGGCGGGCATCCGCGCCGCGCAGGACGCCGGCCTCGGCCCCATCAAGATCAACTGCGTGCTGCTACGCGGCTTCAACGACACCCAGATTGAGGCCTTTGCCGAATTTTCCCGCAGTGAACAGGTGATCGTCCGGTTTATCGAGTTCATGCCGCTGGAAGAGGACCGGAGCTGGTCTCCAGAGACGGTAGTTCCGATGAGCGAGATTATCGCCCGTCTGAATGCGGTGCGGCCGCTGGTGGCGCTGCCGCCGAATCATCCTTCCGAGACGGCGCGGCGGTTCACCTTTGACGACGGCCTTGGCGAGATCGGCATCATCGCTCCGGTCTCCGAGCCATTTTGCGGTCACTGCAGCCGGGTGCGGCTCACCTCCGACGGCAAGATCCGGACCTGCCTCTTCTCGCAGTCGGACCACGATCTCATCGGCCTCATGTATGGCGGTGCAAGTGACGATGAGATGAGTGACTGGATCCGGCGAATCGTCCAGCACAAGGAGGCACGTCATCATATCGGCGAGCCTGGCTTTCTCAAGCCGTCGCGGAGCATGGTCCACATCGGTGGCTGAGCGCGGCTACGACTTTTTTCCCGCAATACAACAGAACGGTCTGGCGCTATGCCGCGCAGGACGTGGCAATGGAGCCTGCTTCTCGGCTATCCTAGTGACACCGTCCGAACCATTCTGGGCCGCAGCGATAGGTCAAAAGCAGGCACCGCGGCTGAGGGGGATCGATCGGAAGGGGATACGCGGCGACGCACGCCGCACGTCATGAAGAACTACCGCAAGAATGATCACCGCCAACTGGCCTCCATCGACTCGCGCCAGATGGACAGCCTGCGCGTGTTCCATGAGGTAGCTCGCGCACTCACCTCCAACCTTGATCTTGACTCGCTGCTGCGCTCCATCATGGCAAAGATGGAGGAGTTCTTTGGGCCAGAGCACTGGTCTCTGCTCATGCTCGACGAAGAGACCTCAGAGCTCTACTACGCTCTCTCCACGGGGCTGGACGAGGACCTGTTACGCGACCTGCGACTTCGTTCCGGCGAGGGTATTGCGGGCTACGTTGCTGCCACCGGCAATGCCCTGGTCGTTCCCGACGTCAGCTCCGACCCCGATTGGTCGCGCTATGCCGAGGCCCATCCTGAGCTGAATCTGCGCTCCATCGCGTGTCTTCCCATCCGCCACGGCGAGCGCACACTCGGCGTTCTGCAGCTCAACAACAGCGAGTTGGATCTGCTCCCCGAGTCATCCATCGCGTTTCTTCGCGTGCTCTGCGACTATGCGGCGATCGCGCTCGAAAATGCGCGCCACGTCAAGCTGATTCAGCACCTGAGCATCACCGACGACTGCACCGGGCTGTTCAACGCGCGCCATCTGTACACGCTGCTCGAGCAGGAGATTGCCGAGCACACGGCAAAAGCCAAATGGCGCGTGGTTCCCATCGCACAGCCGCACTTCAGCCTGCTGTTTCTCGACCTCGACTACTTCAAGAGCGTCAACGACCGGCATGGCCACCTCGTCGGCTCACGCTTGCTCGCCGAGATCGGCAACCTGCTCAAGCGCACCCTTGGACCGACCCATGCTGCGTTCCGCTACGGCGGCGATGAGTTTGTGGCGCTGCTGCGAGGGCTCGACAAACCTGCAGCGACAGAGCTTTCGCGGCTGGTGCTCGAACAACTTGCGCAGACACGCTTCCTCACGGGCGAAGGCCTCTCTCTCGCGGTGACTGCCAGCCTGGGGCTCGCTACCTTTCCGCAGGACGGAGCTACGCTCCACGACCTCATCCGCTCGTCAGACACCATGATGTATTCGGCAAAGGACAGCGGCCGCAACCAGCTTGTGGTGGCCAATAGCAGCGCTCCATCGATCCACCCGACACCCAGCACCTCGCGCCACAGCTAAGCGGCTACAGTGGGCGTGCGTGCTCCATTGAATCCCCACACGAAGCCGGTCTCGCCGCCGGAGCAGTTCTCCTGTGGGTGTGCACCGAAACCACAGCTCTCAACGCTGTTTTCCCCAAGGAAAACGGCACTCTTCTGCCTCGTCCATCTCACAATGACAGGAGAAATGCTACGACATCCCGATGATGTCGCCGTTCTCGTCAACGTCGATATCCAGCGCTCGCGAGGCCTTTGGCAGGCCAGGCATCAGCATGATCGCGCCCGAAATGACCACCAGGAAGCCCGCGCCCGCTGAGAGCGCAACATCGGTCACATGCAGCGTCCATCCAGTGGGCGCGCCCATCCGCTTTGGATCGTCGGAGAGCGAGTACTGCGTCTTCGCGATGCACACCGGCAGATGTCCAAACCCCCAGCGCTCGAAGCGCGCCAGGTTCTGCTGCGCAAGATCGCTCAGCTCGATGCCGTCGGCACCATAGACCGAACGTGCCACCTTGGTGATCTTTTCGACCACAGAATCATTGGGTGTATAGGTCGATACCGGCTCGACATTCGGGTTCGCGTCGATCACCTCGACGACCTTCTGTGCGAGCTCGACTGCGCCCTCGCCGCCCTTGGCAAAGGCCTCGGACAAGGCGAAGGACGCCCCGTGCGCCTCGCAGAACTGCTTGAGATGATCGAGCTCTGCGTCGCTGTCGTTTGGAAAGCGGTTGATCGCGACAACGACGGGCAGATGGAATCCGCGGACGATCGCGATGTGCTTTTCGAGGTGGGCGAATCCGCGCTCCAGGTCGCCTTCGCCCTGGTTGCGCACGCTCTGCACCGTCGTCACCAGCACTGCCACTGCGGGCTTGATGCCCGACAGCGGCATCACCAGGTCCATATACTTCTCGAAGCCGAGGTCGGAGGCGAAGCCCGTCTCATTGACCACGTAGTCTGCGAGGCGCAGTCCGATCTCATGTGAGATCACCGAGCTTGTTCCGTGCGCGATATTCGCGAATGGTCCGCAGTGCACCATCGCGGGGGTTCCTTCGGTCGTCTGCACCAGGTTCGGCAGCAGCGCCTCGCTGAGCAGCGCCAGCATCGGTCCGGTTGCACGAAGATCGCCAGCGGTCACTGGCTCGCCCTTGCGGTTCTGCCCAATGATGATTCGTGCGATGCGCCGCCGCAGGTCCTCGCGGCCAGACGCCAGCGAGAGAATCGCCATGATCTCCGATGCTGCCGTAATGAGAAAACCGCTGGCGCGGTTGCTGCCGTCACGCTGCCGTTGGTGAGGGGCGGTCACGCTCACCACGATGTTGCGCAGCGCGCGATCGTTCATGTCCAGCGCTCGCGGCCAGGTCACTCCATTGGGATCGAGGTCGAGCTCATTGCCGTGAAACAGGTGCGAATCAATCAATGACGACAAAAGACTGTGCGCCGAGGTGATCGCATGGAAGTCGCCGTGGAAGTGCAGGTTGATCTTTTCCGCGGGCTCTATCCGCGAGCGGCCGCCTCCCGCGGCTCCGCCCTTCATGCCGAAGACCGGCCCAAGCGACGGCTCGCGCGATGTAATGATGGTGCTCTTGCCGATCTTTTCCAGCCCCTGCACCAGGCCAATCGAGGTGACCGTCTTTCCTTCTCCGGAGGCCGTCGGCGTGGTCGCGGTAACGAGAATCATCTTGCCGCGCCTGCCCCCGCCAGCAGGGGCCGCGGCATCGCCTTGCGGAGATGTCCCACCTTTCAATAGCGGGTATGTCCCATCTTTCAATAGATCGAGGCTGAGCTTGGCGCTGATCGGGCTTCGTCGTTCATACAACGTGCCGGGCAGGTTGAGCTTGGCGGCAATGGCTTCGATGGGCAGCAGATTCTTGTTCAAGACGTCCTCATGGCGGTCGATACCTTACCGGGCGCCGTCCGCGGACGCATACCCTCCCGAAGTACTTCGACACGCTCCAGAATATCCCTGCAACCCGCGATGATCCGAAACGATGGTTAGAAACTTTGTGTCTTCAGCCAGGCGCGGAAGGCCGCACCGACGCCATCATGCTTCAGCGCAAACTTCACGGTCGCCTTCAGGAACCCCAGCTTATCGCCCGCGTCGTAGCGCTTGCCGACGTAGTGAAAGCCGTAGACCTTCTCATACTCGAGCAGCGCCTTGATCGC
>PLHC01000133.1 GCA_003138795.1 Granulicella sp.
CAGCCACTTGTACCACGGGCTGCTAGCCCATCTAGTCTAAAAGCAGATTCCTAATGCCTAAATCCAGCAGTTATCCAGCTTGACATCCTCCCCTCCCTGAACGAAGGGGATTCCGTGTGCCATGAACGCGTCGTAAGACGCGATGCTGTATCTGAGTGCGTATTCCGGTCGATGTGGGCAACCTGACTACTGTAAAAAGCAACCAGCGTCGCTTCGCTCCGACGCCTGCCCACATCACCGGAATACGCACAAGGAGATGATCTGACGATGGCTGCCGGTTGGCCAGACTAGAAGATCCTGTCAGGATCATGCGGAGTACACAACCAGCAACGCAGCACGAAAGCCCCGCGCGGAGACGATTCTGAGAGTTCCTCCATTAGCTACTCCGCATGCCCCGGAACTCCGCATGATCGATATCATGCGGCGCACGGCATAATATCGAATCGTTGCCATACCCCGAGAAGAAAATCCGTGTGCAGCGTGTGTTCCTTCAGTACGGCACCTCGCCGGTCGCACAGAAATTGTAAAACTGCTCTAGGCCAGCATCTTCAGTCCATGCTTCTGCACGATCATGAGGAGCTTGATGGCCATGCCGCTGGGTCGTTTCACACCGGCCTCCCACTTCTCGACGGTAGACTCGCTGGTATTGAGGTAGCGGGCGAAAACCGGCTGGCTTACCTGCTGGCTCTCCCGAATCAGCTTGATCTGCTCCGGTTTGATGGAGTCGGGCACCGTAAGGCAAGACTCGTCGAAACTGCGCATCGTCTCTTTGTCGATGGTGCCGGCCTTATACATGCCGGCAACCGTGCTGTGGATCGCTTCGAAGGCATCACTCTTGTACTTGTGTTTGGTTGTCATTGGCATATCTCCACCAGTTCTTTGAGTTGCACTTCTTTGGCTAGATCTTCGGCGGTCTTCCGCGCGTACAGTCCCGCCAAGGCCCTGAAACTGACGAGCTCGTCCTCATCGATGTTGGCCCGATCCTTCTTGGCGAAAAGATAGGCATAAACCCAGCACTGGCGACCTCGAGCGAGAATCAGGGATCGATACAGGTTCTTGCCAAGACGATTCTTGAACACTCCACCGCCCAGATCGTCGGCTTGGCCCAGCACGACTTGGCGAATGGCGGAGCAAAGTTCGTCATCGGTGATACGCGCCTTCTTTGAGGCTTTGGCAAACCAGGCTGTTTTGAAGACTCGTTCTGCTCCGGCTGCCATGATTCTATAGTAGCACCTGGTGCTATCTTACCTCGGCAAGCCGTCCCGAACCGTCGCTGGGGTCTTCAGTCCCAGCGCGTCCATCTCGCCGCGGCGCGAGCCGCTTCGCCGGGAGCCCGGATGACCCACGACATCGCCCTTTATCAGTGAACCTGCACAGCTAACCACCTTAGTTTCGAGATCGAGGATGGCAGCCCGGTAGAACATGGCCAGTGCAAACAGGCGATCGTCGGGACTCATCTGCTTGGTCTCGATCAGGAGAATCTCCTCAGCGATCAGTTTGGAGAGAGAGAGAAGTGCGTATTCCGGTCGATGTGGGCAGGCGATTCCATTCGATGTGGGCACCTGATTCTGTTTGATGTGGGCAGCATTTGCTGTTTTACCGTAATCGGTGTTGTCACCTTCCTGTCTGGTGGGACCTCCATCGGGAAAGGTACGGCGAATAACGGTGTGGCTATGGCGTCGATGGTTACCGTGCAGCCTTCCACGCCAGTGTCTCACCTCTCGGCATTGTCGGCGAGCTTGCCGGACGTGCCTGCCGCCGTTCTGCATGATTGTCCTTGGCTACGATAGAAGCAGTTCAAGATCATCGGAGCGCAAGTTGCGAATGAGGCCGTTGTCGGCACCGATAATTGCGTCCGCCAAGTCGCGCTTCGTCTCTTGCAACTCCAAGACCTTTTCCTCAACAGTGTCCCGTGTGATCAGACGATAGGCGAAGACCTGTCGCGTCTGTCCGATGCGATGGGCCCGATCCACAGCCTGCGACTCCACCGCCGGGTTCCACCACGGATCGAGAATAAACACATAGTCGGCGGCGGTCAGGTTCAACCCCAGACCTCCCGCCTTCAGGCTGATCAGGAAAAGCTGACAGGCCGGATCCTCCTGAAAGTGCACCACCCGCGCCTGCCGGTTGTGCGTCTTGCCATCCAGATATTCGTAAGTGACCCCAATGCGCTCCAGGCGCTGCCGAACGATGGCCAGCAGGCTGGTAAATTGCGAGAAGACGAGTGCCTTATGCCCCTCGTCGAGGACTACGCGCAGTTGCTCCAACAGCACGTCGAGCTTGGCGCTGGACGCTCCCAGATGCTTGGGGTCGAGTAGACCAGGATGGCAGGCGGCCTGGCGCAAGCGCAGCAACGCTTCCAGTACCTGAATTTTAGACTTACCCATCCCTTCATCTTGTATCCGACGGAGTAAGGAATTGCGATAGTGCTGGCGCAACTCGTCGTAGAGCTTGTGTTGAGCAGGCTCCATCTCGCAATATATCGTCTGCTCATACTTCGCGGGCAGTTCGCGGGCCACCTGCTCCTTGGTGCGGCGCAACAGAAATGGGCGCAGAGCGCTGGCCAGCAGCTTGCGTGTGTCTTCATCGGGATTGCGCAACACCCCGTTGGCCAGTTGCATGACACTCGCCGCGCCGAGCATGCCCGGGTTGAGAAACTCAAAGAGCGACCAAAGCTCCCCTAAATGGTTTTCGATCGGCGTACCGCTCAAGGCAAGGCGATTGGCCCCACGCAGCAGACGCACGGCCTTGGCTGATTCCGTGTTCGCGTTCTTGACGGCCTGTGACTCGTCGAGGATCACATAGTCGAATGCAACCTCCTGAAGACGCAAAATATCGCGCCGCAACGTTCCATACGTGGTCAGGACCAGATCGTAGGATGCTGGGTCCATGTCGTTGCGGGACAGGCCCGTGTAATCCAGAATGCGAAGCTGCGGCGTGAAGCGCGCTGCCTCCTGCTTCCAGTTGAAGATCAGCGATTTTGGGACCACAACCAGCGAAGGCCCCACCAACTCGTCTTGTACACGTAGCTCCCTGCGCGATTCCAAAAGCGCCAGCACCTGGGCGGTCTTTCCTACGCCCATATCGTCGGCCAGACAGCCGCCAAACCGGAACCGCCGCAGGAAATGCATCCAGCCGAGGCCCTCCCGTTGATACTCTCGTAATTGCCCTACAAACCCTGCGGGTTGTTCGGCTGCTTCCACCCCGTTAAACCGCCGCAGTTCCTCGCGCAGATGAGTGAAGGTTGCATCGCAGTCCACTTGGAGTTGGGTGGCAAGCATGGCATCGAGCAACCCGGCCTGACTCTGGCGAAATCGGACCTGACCGTCCTTGAGCGTGCCCATACCGGCGATGGGCCCAATCCGGCGCAGCCACTCCTCCGGCAACATCCCATAGGAGCCATCATCGAGCAGAACCATATTGTTGCCACGGCGCAAGGCCTCCAACAATGCGGGAAGCTCAGCCTTGCTTTCTCCATATTCCACATCGCCGTGCAGTTCAAACCAATCCACTCCACTGGAAACTGCAAGATGAAACTCACCCGGACGCCGAAAGAGTTTACCCTCGGCCTCCACATGCCATCCATCCTCCACCAGCGTGCGTACAACGCGTGGCAGCTTGGTTGGTCCCAGCCTCCGCACCAGATCCCTACCCCAGGTCGAAGCCGGATATTTGACTCCAACTTCATCGAGCAGTTCACAGGCGGCCTTTTCCGCCTCGCAATCACGACGCACCAGCCGTCGCGTGGAGGCATCATAGAATCCTTGCGCCGCGGTCTTCTCTAAAACCAATCGTCCTTCGTAATCAAAGGACAACTCAGCGTTCAGCCGCTCGGCCTCACCGTAAAACTGCTGCTTGAAAATCCGCAAACTGGGACGCGGCCGGGGCTTAGTTTCCTCATATTGCAACTCCTCGGGCATCTGGATCGGCGGCAGCAGAGGAGAACCAAGCAACTCGGTCAGAAATGCGTCCAGGTCTTCCTCTGGCACTTCGATGGATCTTTCTCTACGAAGATGCTGAACCCAGGTAAAGGATGCTTCTTCCGTATGCGGCACCACGCGGTCAGGCATGAAAAGAAAGCCACCGGAGGTGACCTGCATCGGTTCACTCACATCTATCCGCCCATCCCCGCGATGGAAAAACCCGCCCAGCGTCCATCCTCCAGTGCCTCTTCGGCACAACTCCAAGTCAAATGCCCAGGGAGGCCCATCGTCCCACCCCAGCGCAACCATCCCTTCCCCGCCTTTGGCATGGGGCAAATAACAGCGTCCGGTGCGAACCACCCGAGGTAGGAGCGTGCGCGCCAGAATGGGAGAAAGAAGAAATGAGCTTGTGCCTTGATCGTAGGTGTTGTAGTAGTACCCAAGATACTGTTTTCCCCCAATCAATGCGGACAATATCTCGCGGTCTTCGGGAAGTGGCAACTGCGAAATCGAAAAACTCTTCAGGGCCAGCGTCCTGGGGCTGCTCCAGTCACCATTTTTCTTCTGATCGCGCGATTCGAGCGACAGAACCGCACTGACACCGTCTCCGGAAACACTCACAATGTAGAGGATCTCTCGCTTTGCCGGCCATGCGTTTGGGGAATGGGTGTCGTTGGTATCAGCCCTGGAAATTTCGCTGATGCGCTTTTTCCACATTGCGGTCTTGAGAGACGGCATGGAGACCGTCTCTCTCTTCTTCAAAACAGTATTCTCCAAAACACGCAATGATGCGGGTGATACTCTGCCGCCCACATGCTCGTGGATCTCCTCAAAGAAATCGTCCATATCCAGCGTCACTTCCGTTGCCGACGCGACCTCAGGAAGGTAACCTTTCGCATCGGCGGTCTGGATCACGGCCCACAGATGCTGGCAGGGAACGTATCTTCCCATAAAATCATTGCAATCGCACCAAACGATAAGCCTGCCGCCCGTCCAGTAAAGGTTTACATCATGTAAATAGGTTCCCTTGACCTGTGCCTCGACCTCAAAATCCGAACTGTAGCTGATGAAGACACGATGCTGCAAGAAGTCTTGTAGACCTCGCGCCTTAATACTTGAAGAAAAATATCTGTCCAGTTTTGTTGCAAGATTCATTTGTCTTCGACTTCGGGAATTTCATTGCTATTTTAGCTCAGTCAAGTCCTGCGGAATGGCCAAGACGGTGCGACGCACAGGGCAAGAATGGCTACTTCGCCAAGCCACTCCAGAAGAAACCCGCGTCAAGCTGGTAGTTCAGGCGCAGTACCAGACGCTCATGCAACTCCCACACCTAAAGTCACGCCAACTCGTGCCGCGGCTATCCACGAAGATGCATCGCCGGAATCGACCAACGACATTGCCTACATATCGCACTGCTGGCTGCACCGATATGCCGCCACCCGGTACAGCGTTATCCCGCCACTAGCGATGTACCCAATGCACAACTATCCCGCCACCCACTGCACTCCCATCTCGCCACGTGAATCGGCAGGATCAGGACTGCCAATTTAGATCGAGTCATCGAAAGTCGAACCAGGTTTTTAGCGAACTTGGCAAAAGGCCGCCTTTGCAAGAAGAAGCTAAAGTTAAGTCGTGACTCGAGCCCTGCTGCCCATCAATGGCTAAGCGGTGATCGCTTGCGACTCAACGGTGTCCGCCCCGGCCTCTACAGTGAGGCGATACTTTCGGCCCCGGCGAGGATGAAAGACGAGCGCGGGACGGAAACACGCGATGCAGGTTCCTGAGGGCCGACGAACGCTCGAATACACGATGCCAAGCGCCCCCTCAAACAAAAGTTTGTTCGCCAGCGCCTGCGATGAGCCATAACACTGCGGAACAGGATCGGGCTGAAGGCAGCTCTCTTGTTCCGCAGGATTGAGCGTGTGAAACCAGCCTGAGAAGTCGGCCAGGAAGTCGATGTAGTCAAATGCGTGCTGCCCCTGGATGCGGCCGTCGGCGAGAAAGCGGCGCTTGTGAAAAGCGACCTCAGCAACCGACGTCTCGATTTCGAATCCTGCATACCAGGCACCTCGCTGCGAGCCATGGAAGCGGCCACCGAATGGACCTGGATGGGTGAAGGCGGCGTTTACGACGTGCGCCTCCGGCACTCCGAATAGCAACTCTCCGAGGCCAATCACGCCGTTGCCGCCGTTCTCGGCGATCTTCCGTTCGTTGGTTGCGGCATCAAGCTCACTCAGGTCGGCGAGGACTTCGGCGGGCAGCGGAAGGCTTTCGAGAACGCTCGCAGCGCCGTACTTGGCCGTGATCAATCTGTGGGTTGCCGTTTGTTCGAACTGTGCAAGCGTTGCCAATCAGTGCCCGCCCCGCTCCGCATCGACCAGGCTCCGCACCTGCTGCAGCCCCGGAATACCCGAACGCACCATGAACTCGACGGGCGTCTGGCCGCGGAAGAGAAGATTGTCATTCGGCTGCGTGATCCAGCGGTCCGCAAGGTCGTCGGGAAGAAGGATGTGCAGCGCTTTGTAGATCCCCACGAGGTACGAGATACGCGTCAGCTCGTCCTGGCGCAGCGTGCCGGCAGCCGACTTCAGCTTATAGACCGTGGAACGAGGCATGCCACCGAGCAGCTCCCCGGCCCGTTCGATTGGCATCTGCCACTTGTCCATAATGGCGAAGAATCCGTCGATCGCAGACTGGCTCAAGCGCTCACGCGTCTCCACCCGGCTCAGGTCCGGCGTGGCGTCAAATTGGTATCCCGGAGCTGCGTAGTTTGGAAAAGTCGCCATGGCTATTGCCTCCCACCTAAATAGTCTCACAATAGATAAAATATGTCCATGTATGGACACGCTTTCTCTCTATTGACATCCTTGGGGGGCGAAGCTAGCTCTGTTGTTTGTCGCCAGCTATAAGAAAGCACTTCATCGCCAGCAAGATAATGCCGAGTAATGCCCCCTAAACTACTCGTTTGGGTCCCCATCTCCCGCGCACCGCTTGAAAAGGCCAAGGTCTTTGCTGAATACACTCAATTCCGCCACCTGATGCATTGTTATGCTGCCAGTCTCTACACGGTTATGCCGCGACCCGGTGCAGCGGAATCCCGCAACCGGATGAGTTGGCAACGGAGGAAGCATCATTCCCGCCGGAGGCGGGCCCGGATGTCAACTAAGTTGTTACTGACGGTAATGCCGGTAACCAGGCACTGGGGCTAGAGCGAGTCATAGAAGACGGCCTGCCCTTTTGCGTCAAGTTGCATGAGCAGATCGAAATCCGTGACGTTGCGAGTGAGCACCACGCAACCATTCTTGGTCGCTGTGAGAAAAATCAACGCATCATTGAGCGCTTTACGCTGCTCGGTCTTACTGTATCGTTGCAGCCGCGCCAGGAGCCCGGCGAGGATGCCAGCTTCGCGCCATGTGTCCCGGTCTGGTGTGAGAATGCGATGCTCCGGCCGCAACTCGATGGACGCGGCGACCTGGGCAATCACACTCGCTGTATCCGGATGCGTCGGATCCAGCAAACCGGCGAGGGCCGCCAGCTCCGCTCCCGTAACCGAAGAGTGCCAGAGGCTCCCGATCCGGAGAGCAACCTCCGTATCATCCGGCAGTCTTCCTTGCAGAGCGTCGATATAGACAGTGGTGTCGAGGAGCAGTTTCGGGAGCGGAGGCTTGAGGTTCGACAGAAATCGCAACTGAGAGCGATCACGGTATGCGAGCCCCTTCTGACGTTTCTCCGGCTTCAGTCGTCGTAGCGATTGTTGGAACGCAGAGCTAGAACTCAAGGTCGAGATCCTTGCTCACCGTACCGCGCTGGGCAAGAAGCCAGTCAGCATACTCGTCCGCGACCACGAGGTTCGCTAGAGCGGCTTCGATCAGCTTGGAGTCGGATTGGATACCGGTCTTCTTCTTTGCCTGCTCGACGAGAAGCGATGGCATGCGACCGCGCACAGTGAGTGTCCGGCCGCCGCTCAGCAGCCCCTGCTGCCCGGCGATCGAAAGTGCATCGTTGAGTCGGCGACTACTCACTGCCGGCTTCGGTCGCTTTGAGCTTCGGGGATTCTGAGATCCAATTGCCCGGGCCATGGAAGAACCTCTATTTGGAGCGTAGCACATATACTGCATAGGTGTGCCACGTGTCTATTTGTCGAAGAAAAGCTCGCAAAGTTGTGTCTGCGACTTTGGCTAGGACTCTCGAGTCCTGTTCCAGGTTTTCTTGCTGCCGCACAATACATCTCAGGTCCTTAGTACCCACGGGCACTGAGGATAGTTTGTCGCCAAACGGTCCGGACTCTCCAAGAGGCCAGACGCAACGGCGCTCAGAAGTGTAAGGGCCTTCTCGCTCGCCTTCGAGTCCTGCCGCGGGGCCGTGATGAGGCGCAATCCTACGGCGAATTGCGTGCGAAGCTGGAGGCTTTCGGGACGACTCCAGGCCACGTGGATATACTGATCGCTGCTCATGCGATTTCGATGGGCGCGGTACTCGTAACGAACGATAAGGCGTTCGCCCATGGATCAGTTTTCCGCAACGGTGATTTGGGCTACCAACCTGTAACCAGAAAGCGAACAGCAATGTTGCTCTCGGCCCGCTCAAAGTAGCACGACAAATGCAGAAGAAAAGTGAGACAACCGGATTGTCTCGCTAAATTCTGCATTTGTCTCAGGTACTTCTGATTGTTTCGCATGAGCGGTTCCCTGCTTCATGGAGCAGAAGTAAGTACGACGCTGTTGCTGTACCCCACCTAAATACGATCTATAAAATCTGTTTGGCGATCGTGGCCAATTGCATGTTCGATGTGCCCTCATAGATGCTGCCGATCTTCGCATCCCGATACAGCTTTTCTACCGGATAGTCCTTGACGAATCCGTATCCTCCGAAGATTTCGACGGCTTTGCTGGCTACCCGTTCCGCAAGCTGTGAGACGAAGTATTTCGTCATGGCAGCTTCTTTCACGAATGGCATGCCAGCCATTTTTCTGCGTGCGGTGTTATAGACCATCAGCCGACCCGCCTCGATCTCTGTCGCCATCTCCGCAAGCGTGAACTGCACCGCCTGGAACTCGGCAATCGGCTTGCCGAACTGCCTGCGCTCCTGGCTGTATTTGACAGCATGTAACCAGGCTCCGCTGGCCAGGCCCAGCATCTGCGCTGCAATTCCAATGCGCCCTTCGTTCAGGGTTTCGATGGCGATCCTATACCCTTTGCCAATCTCCCCAAGAACATTTTCAGCAGGAACACGGCAATTGTCGAAGAGCAGCTCGCAGGTGGAAGAGGCGCGAATGCCGAGTTTATCTTCCTTCTTGCCGACCACAAATCCTGGAGTATCCCGCTCAACCAGGAATGCGGTGATGCCTTTATACCCGGCACTGGGGTCCACGGTTGTGAATACGATGAAGAGGCCTGCCTCGGCAGCATTCGATATCCAGAGCTTGCGCCCGTTCAGAATAAAGTCGCTTCCGTCCGCTCGCGCTGTCGTCATCAACGCAAAGGCATCGGAGCCCGAGCTGGCCTCACTCAAGGCGTAGGAGCAGACCGTATCCGTCGCGATCCGGGGTAGATATCGCTCCTTCTGCGCATCGCTTCCCCAGCGAAGAAGAGCGTTTACTGTGAGCGTATTTTGGACATCGACCAAAACGCCGACAGCAGGATCGACCGCCGATATCTCCTCCACCGCGAGAATCGAACTAAAGAAGGATCCGCCCACACCACCGTACTCGACAGGGATTTCGATGCCCATGAGTCCCAGATCAAAGAGCCGGGATATCAAGCCAGGAGGCATCTTTTGCGCCTCATCCATCTCGCGGACAAGCGGCGCAATCTCCTTGCGCGCAAACTTACGGACTGTTTCCTGCAGGATTTGCTCTTCTGCGGTCAGCGTCGAGAGGGGCATCGGGAGTAGTGTTTCAGAAGCTTGCATGTCCATAGATGATTGGTTCTCCAAAAAGGGGTTGCATAGTTATTCTACCGAAGGGTAAATTAACACAGCAGAAGTATAGCTGGAAATAGACGGCGGTAGTATTCACAGGAAGACAACCTAAGCAGAATATTCCAGGAGTTGGACGGATGCGAATTTTGACATTGATCCGCCAGGTTCTTGACGCGGAAGAGAGCGTAAGAGTCAGGAACGGCACGGTGGATCTTGAAAGTAGCAAGCTGGTGATGGACGCCATGGATGAGTATGGAGTCGAGGAAGCACTTCGTCTTCGTGAGCGCGGTGCGGATGCTGAGATCATCGCTCTGGCCATTGCCCCTGTGCGGGCCGAGGATGCGCTGCGAACGGCGCTGGCGATGGGCGCCGACCGCGGCATTCACGTTGTGACCGACGTCGCGCTCGACGCCATCGCATTGAGCGCCGTGGTCGCGCAGATTGCGCGGGCAGAGCAAGCAGAGCTCATTTTTTGTGGCGGCCAACAGGCTGATTGGGATAGCCATGCGCTCGGAGCGGCCACCGCCGAACGGCTTCAATGGCCGCAGGCGACGTGGACAAACGCATTGGAGCTGAATGGCACAGTCCTCACCGGGAAACATGAGGCCGACGAAGGAAGCGAGTCGTTTGAACTGTCGCTGCCGGCGGTCGTTACGACACAGCAGGGACTGAATGAACCGCGCTATCCCACCTTGCCGAACATCATGAAGTCGAAGAAAAAGGAGATTCGCAAGGAGACACTGGATGCTTTCGGCGTCGCGCCAAAGTTGAAAGTGACCGGTGTGGAAATCCAGGTAAAGGAACGGCTGAAAAAGATTCTCGATGGCAAAGATGCGACCGCAGCCGCCTCCCAGTTAGTTCAATTGTTGCGCGATGAAGCTAGGGTGATTTCATGATTTTGATCGTTGTCGAACATGCAAACGGTAAGGCAAGCAAGAGCACATATGAACTAGTGACGGCCGCGCGCGGACTGCACCGTGAGGGTGGTGTGACGGCGCTCGTTCTAGGCAGCGGCGTGGCCTCTGTTGCTTCCGGTGCAGCGCTGATCGCCGATCAGGTGCTGGTCGCGGATTCACCGGAACTCGCGCAGTATGATCCGGAGGTTTGGGCTGCCGCTGTCGCACAGATTGCCACTGAGGGAGAGGCGCATACGATCTTGATCGCAGGCAGCCGCAGCGGACGGGAATATAGTCCGCGTGTCGCGGTCAAACTCGACGCCCCATTGCTCGAAGACGTAATCAGCTTGAAGGATGAAGGCGGAGTACTCCAGGCGGAACATTACACCTTCCTCGCCAGGGTTACGGAACGCATCGAAGCGGAAGGACCTATGGCGATTGTGACAGTAAAACCAGGTGCATTCGCGGCAGCAACGCCGGGGAGCACCGCATCGGACCAGTTCGATGTCGATCTCATACTGCCGAAGCGCCGTTTGACGATTACCGGAAGAACGCAGGAGAAGAGTGGACGCATCTCTTTGACAGAGGCCGACATTGTGGTTTCAGGTGGACGTGGCGTTGGCAGCGCAGAGGGTTTCACCCAGCTGGTAGAAGGGCTGGCGAATCAGCTCGGAGCCGCGATTGGAGCGACGCGCGCCGTCGTGGATGCGGACTGGCGCCCTTACTCCGAACAGGTAGGGCAGACTGGAAAGACGGTTCAACCGAAGGCCTACATCGCAATTGGTATCTCAGGCGCCGTACAGCATCTTTCCGGAATGAACAAAAGCAAATGTATTGTTGCGATCAACAAGGACGCCGAAGCTCCCATCTTCAAGATCGCGGATTACGGAATCGTGGGCGATGTGAAAGAAATTGTCCCTGCCATCATCCAGGAATTACGTAAATAAGAGCGACACAACGCAAGAAGATTCATGGGTGAGTCCGGATGCTTCCATTAGCGCACAAAATTGCATTCCTGTTGCTCGCGATCGTCACCGGATTGATCGGATTCCGTGGCTTCTATCGCCTGTATCGCCGCATTGCAGCAGGGCGTGACGATGCAGATGTTCGCCTGGACCGGCTGCCTTCGAGGGTTTGGTATGCGTTGACGACGACGCTGCTGCAGAGCCGAACCTTTCGTAAGCGCCCGGTGATCAGTTTCTTCCATTCGTTTATCTTTTACGGCTTCGTCTTCTACATCCTTGTTAATTTCATCGACGGATTGGAGGGATTTTTCCCGATATCGATCTCGTCCACCAACTGGGCTGGCAGTTTCTACAATCTGTTGGCAGATAGTCTCAGCCTGCTGGTGATGGTCGGGGTTATCGCGCTGGTGGCCCGCAGATTTTCCCTGCCGAGCCGTCGCGATTTTCGCTTCAACGAAAATACCATGCTGCACGAGGACATCCGGCATCGCTACATTTCGCGGGATTCCCTCATTGTCTCAATCTTCATCCTGTTCCATGTGGGAAGCAGGGCGGTTGGCGCGGGGGCAAAGCTGGCAGCAGAAGGTCCGGATCGCTTTCAACCGTTTGCAACGTTGCTTTCCCATGCGTTTACCCCTGCCAACGCCGAGGCCTGGCGCATCTTCGGCTATTGGGGTGCGCTGGGCAGCGTTCTTTTATTTTTGATGTACTTCCCGTTTACAAAGCACATCCATATCTTGATGGCGCCAGCTAAATATCTGGTGGCGCGTAGTTCCTCATCCGGAGTGCTGCCCGCGCTTGAACTGAATCTTGAGTCCGAGGAGCAGAAGCTCGGCGCGAATAAGCTTGAAGATCTAGGCTGGCCACGGCTGCTCGATGCGTATGCCTGCATCCAGTGCAACCGCTGCCAGGATGTTTGTCCCGCAGCGGTCACGGGAAAGTCTTTGAGCCCGGCGGCGCTTGAGATCAATAAACGGATGGAACTGAACCACCTGGCGAAGCACCTGCCGGGATTCGAGGCCGGTGCTGAGAGCCCTCGCCCACTGCTTAGCTTTGCGCTGTCGCCTGAAGCAGCGTGGGCTTGTACTACCTGCGGCGCCTGCATGGAGGTATGCCCGGTACAGAATGAGCAGATGCTCGACATTATCGATATCCGCCGCAATCAGGTCATGATTGAAGGCCATTTCCCCACGCAGCTGCAGTCCGCTTTCCGTGGCATGGAGCGGGCAAATAATCCCTGGGGCATTAATCATGAGCAGCGCATGGCCTGGGCAGAGGGACTGAATGTCACCACGATCGAGGAAAATCCCAATCCCGATGTTCTGTATTGGGTTGGATGTGCTGCTAGCTACGATCCACAATCGCAGAAGACAGCTCGTGCGTTCGTGCAATTGCTTACCCGTGCCGGAGTGAACTTTGCGGTGTTGGGCAAAGAAGAACGCTGCACCGGTGACAGCGCACGTCGCGCGGGTAACGAATACCTCTACCGTCAACTGGCCGACCAGAATATCGCAACGCTCACCGCTGCCCGGCCAAAGCTGATTGTGGCTACATGCCCGCATTGCATGAACACCATTGGCAAGGAATACCAGCAGCTTGGCGGCGACTTCAAGGTGATGCACCATACGGAGTATCTGGAGTCGCTAATGGCTGAAGGCAAGCTCACTGCGGAGGCCACGCCATCGGCAGTTACCTATCACGATCCCTGCTACCTGGGTCGGCACAGCGGCGTATACGACGCACCCCGCAATGTGCTTCGAGTTCTCACCAATGACTTCGTCGAGCTTGAACGGAAGCGTGAGAACTCCTTCTGCTGCGGTGCCGGCGGAGCGCAGTTCTGGAAGGAAGAAGAAGCTGGTTCGGAGAGAATCTCAGATAATCGCTTTCGAGAGGCGCAGCAGAGCCTTGAGTCCCACGGCGAGAACAAGGTGCTCGCTGTAGGCTGCCCTTTCTGCAAGAGCATGCTCGAGAGCACGCCGGGCAAGGGCGAGAATTCCGGGATCGTCATCAAAGATGTCGCCGAACTGCTCCTGGAAAGCGTGCTGAGGAGAGCCGGAGAAAGCATAGTGCAAACGTCTCGCGTCTCTCCCCTTGCCGCACAAACGGATGTAGCTGCACCGCCTGCGGTGACGGCAGTAAGCCACGTACCGGCAAAGGCCGAAGAGTCGCAGATCGCAGCCAATGTGCCGCCAACTCTGCCGCCACAGCAGACGCAACAAGCGCCCGTGAGCGAACGCAAGAAATGGGCTCCAAAGGTCTCCACGAGCCCCGCAAAATCTCCGCAACCGGAGGAGCCGGCAGCTTCAACAGATACTTTGGAAGCGGTATCGAATGCGCCCATCGCAAATGTGGAAGGGCCAGGAGAGCCTGGTAATTTGCCCGACAAGAAGAATGATAGCGGCCAGACTACTGCACGCAAGAAGTGGGAGCCCAAGCGAAGAGCCAATAATCCACAATCCCACGAATAAGCGCGGATGCGCAGGTTATCGCTCTTCTGCGAGAAGAGCGAATTTTGGATGTTGAGACTTTAGATGAACAACCGGGGCGCTCTGCCCGGATGCGCTGGAGCGCGTCAGGTCCAGCAGCATGTCTTTCCCATCAGTGATGAACTTCTTCTCGCCAGTCCTATAGCCCCATCAGCCCCATCTTGAGGATGACAGTACGGCACCTATCACCCTGGCGCATCAAGCCGCCCCCCCCCCAGGGGAATTGCATTTGGAA
>PLHC01000008.1 GCA_003138795.1 Granulicella sp.
TGCAACCCCGGACTTAGAAGGTGGAGGATCGCGGAATTTCGGTCCGTGCTTGAAACCGTAATCCCGCAAAACCACCTAAGATCCATTACCAAAGCGCCGACAAGCCGCGTTTGAAGTTGCAACAACTATATCGCATTATTCTGTGGGAGTTTTCCATAAGGTTACGACTTAGGTACACGGGCCAGCATCTAAGCCGTTCGGCGTACCGCCGCAATGTGCCAGTGGCGCGGCTCGATCGCATTGACGACAGACATCTTCGCCTCCATCCGGATATGCGAATAATGATCCAACATCTGCCGTGAGATGTGGCCCGCGACGGCCATCACTGTTTTTTCAGGCGCTCCACATTCAAGCATACGGGTAATCACCTGGTGGCGCAGATCATGAGGACGCAGCCATGGAAGCTTCGCCGCAATGCGCAGCTTATCGAAGTTGGCGCGGATCCAATAGCGCGAGGCTGGCCGCGCCGGGTCGTATTTGTTGCGCTTCACGCGGAAAGGGAAGAGGTAGTGCTCCCGATCCACGGAGCCACGCTTCGCCGCGCGCGCCAGGCACCGCGCGAACATCGCCGCCGCCGTCTCATTGAGCGGAATGCGCCGGCCGCGAAACTCGTTCTTCACCCGGTCGGACGGGATGAGCACCTCTGGCGGGCTCGACAGCAGGTCGACATGCTTGATCTGCAGCTGGCGCAGCTCGCAGCCGCAGGCGCTCGTATTGTTCGTGATCGACGCGACTAGGTAGGCCATCTCCAGATCCGGATCCCCTGCCGCTACCTCGAAGAGCCTGCGCTCTTCCTCTGGCTCCATCACGCGCGGAGGCGTCCAGCGCGGTATTTGCAGTGGCTGATAGTAGGGCTTGAGTTTCTGCCACAGGCCAGCATATTCGAGCACCTGAGAGAGCGAGTTGATCTCATGATTGATGGTTCCGGCACCCGCGGTGCGCTTCCACATCGCGTCCGCATTCGCCGCTCGCGTGCGCTGATATTCGCGTAGATGTCCGGCGCTAATCTCGCCCAGGTGCAAGTCGCCGAAAAATCGGTCGAGCGCGATGAATTGAGTTTGGAAGGCCTCAATGGTGCTTGGCCGGACGTAGGGTCTGCGCCATTCGACGAACCGCTCACCGGCGGATCGGATGGTCATGGTAGAAATCGCGCTGTCGATACTGAGTAACCTCTCGTTTGCAGCTTCACACGCTGGACATTCCCGGTGATCCAGGGTGTGCTGACGAGACGGACTCCATATCTTCCGTTTCCTCACAAGAACTCTGGTTGAGGGGGTAGGGGCGTATTCACTTATCATCGGAGACTCCTTCGGAGAGAGTCCAACTTTATACCTTAGAGCACCAACGGACACAATCGTTACCAAATGCACAACAGGGTGCTGGGCACACGGCCAGAGTTCTTTATTCGCTCGCCGTCCGCGCAGCACTAACGCGCAAAGAACCCCGCCTGCGCCCCCATGCGAAGGGGAAGCAGAGCGGGGCTCCGTGTGCGGCTCATTACGATTCTCCGCGACTCCTTTCTCTCGGTCCTGCGCGGACGGCGAGGGCTTATGACCAGACGACGGCCTGCACGGCGGCGACAGTGGTTGCGGCCATAACCTCGGCCCCCAGCGTGGCATGCGTGGCCTGCTGGGACTGAATCCACGCCTTGGCATCGACGCCGACCTGCTGAATCTGCGCTGCGGTGTGGGGAGTAAATGCCCAGACGGCCGGAGTTCCAGTCGCGCAATAAAACAGCGTGGTGAAGGTGCTTGGCACGCCGGGCAGCATGGATGCTACGACAGACGCTGTGAGGTTGAGCTGGTCGGTCTGCCCCGATGGATAGAGATGCGCCGAGCCGAGAGCCGACGAACTGAATCCCCCGATAATGGCCTGCTTGGCATTGTTGCTGAGCAGGGTAAGCTGCTGCTGCTGTGCCTGATATAACTGCACGCTCGGCCATGCCTGCTGCAACTCGGGGATGGTTGGCTGCGGGCCGAGTTTGGTCGTGTTCCAGTTGCCTAGCGTGGGCGTGGTACTGCCCTGCGTAAAGTAGAGGTAAAAGTCCGCGCCCTGCGCAGCCGTGGGGTAGAGGAATCTGATAATGGCCGAATAATCCATGTTGTTACTCCTTTATGCTTTCGGGTGCATGGCGGCCATGCCCAGAGAGGTGTGAATCTTCTTCAGCGCGCTGAATGTAGAATCCTGCAAGCTCAGTCCGACACTCGCCGGGAACGCGTCAATCAGCGGTTGGGTGAGGTGCTCGGATGGATCGTGCAGTTCAGGGAACGCCAGATATTGTGCTGTGAACTCCGTCTCCATATCTGCTGTCGGTCCCATGACTACGACCAGCATGTTCGCGTGATCGGGCGGTATAGTGTGCGTATGCCACTCGCGCCGTGAGACAGCACAGGCGGTGGTGATAGCCGCCTGTGCCGTTATTGGTGCTACGAAGTACAGTTTGTTTCTCATGGCGAGTCCTCGGTCTAAATCTTCTGGAAGTTGTGACTGTAGATGCGACGATCCGCCGTTGTTCCGGCTGCGAAGGTGCGGCCACCCACAGAGATGAAGTTGACCAGCCTTGCTCCGGCTGGTTCTACATGGCATCGCGCCCAGACACATTCAGTGCCGTGGCCCGAATCAGTCAGAACCATGCTGCCATCCATTGCAACAGCGAGGCACGACGACCCATCTTCCAAGGTGAACGGAGTTGAGATGCTAACGATAAGTTCGTGTCCAACGTCCGTCCAGACACGCACACAGGGCTGTAAGCTGACACCATCATGCTCAACTGGAAACTCTCCGTCTGTGCAGTCCAGCACATCTCCTATGACGAGATCGCCAACCTGCACGCCGTCGTAGACAAACATCTCCAGCGCGGGGCACCCTTTGGGAACGCCTGCACTCCCTCCGCTCGACGTTCCGCCGCTGCCGACTGCGGCTGTGGATGCCTGCATCCCCGGCCCACCCGTCAGCAGCGCGATGTTGCCGTCGAGACCGAGCACCGTGACTATTGTCAGGTTGCTAAACGTCGTGGCTGTTGCCGCCGACGTAGTGGCGGAGATCATCCACTCACCAAGCGTTGAGGATGCTACGTTCAGGCTGCATCCAATGTCATAGGTGGTACCCGTTGCCAACCCGGTGAACTCATAGCTGCCTGCGCTGATTACTGTAATAGAGCCGTCCGAACGATACAGGTCAAACGTCACCCAACTCACTGTGATGGTGTTATAAGTGCCCGTGTAGGTAAACGCAAGGTTGCCAAACCCCGTGAGTCCGCCCTGCTTATTTAGGGATGAGCTACTGCCTGATGTTACAAGGCTTGCAATGGGTGTGATGGCTGCTGCAGCCACGCCGCCTAGCGATGCAGCGTTGGGGTTGCCATACGACGCAAAGATATTGCCCACTTGCGAGTTAGACAGGCATGTCCCAAGCCACAATGCCACATCCTGCATGTTGATGCCATTTGAGCAATAATTCCATCCGCTGGCTAAGTTGGGCCAGCTAGTTCCAAAAACTGAGCCAACGATCCATATACTCAACGCCCCGCTGTTCGGTGCTGACCCCGTGCCCACCACTAATCCATCGACAAACAATGTCAACGTGTTGTAGTTGTACGTGCAGGCAAGATGGTGGGGCACGCTCCAATTCGGCGCAGAAGCGGAAACTGCCTCATTCAAGCCATTTCCGTATGTCCCTGCATGTACGTAGCCGGATGAATCTACAAACATTACGGGGTTGTACCCTGTAGGTGCGTATCCAGCCGGACTAGCGTTAGCATTTGCAAATATTCCTGCGACTCCTCCCTGCGGCGGTAGATTGCCGCCAAAGTAGACCCACGTCATCACCGTCCACGATGTAGGGGACCACAGGGAGGCATACCATGCGGCCTGACCGTAAACGTAACTCCCTGCAATCGCATCTCCGGGTGCTGGGGATTGCACCGCTATTCCTGACGACCCACCGGAACCTATAAATAAAGACAGGTTCACTGGTCCCGTACCGATGTCCGTCATGGAGTTATTATCCAGCGGCCAGAAGTTTGTTGGCGCAAGATATAGGATTGCGGCCTTACCACTCCTCACAGGCAGACCATTCGCGAGCGTTGTTGCCAACTGGCGCGAGTAAGTGCTGCCGTTAGATAGAGTGTCTAATGACTGGTTGCTCAGCGATGCGGTTGTGGCACTTTGGTTCAGCGATGTAACATCCGCACCCCATTGGCCTGTTGCACCATACGGTACGCAGGTCACACCCTCTAAATAGATATCCCCGCCAGTAGTTCCGTTGCTGCATATCTGTATGGATGCGAAGAGGCCACCTGGACACACCCACTCGAAGCTGTAGTTATTCTCAAAGTTATAAGCGAAGGGTAGGTAGATCGTGGTGTAAGAGCTACTTGAGGCCCAGCCCTGCAATCCTGTTGAGGCTGACCCATAATTGACACGCATCACCGGGTTTGGGCTAACTGTAACGCCCCCATAAAAACCTGTGACAGTTATCATGTATGTTGCACCACCAACAACACTAAACACTGGCGTCGCTGCAAAGTTCTCGCCGAGATTAGATGCGTAAATGAGAATAGCGTCACTCCATGCACCAGGGCCGCCGCCTAGACTGTAGGTTGCCCCACTGAGTACCCATCCCTGAGTGTTGTCGAGAATGAAAGTACCGTTTGGAACTATGCTCTCACTAGACCCTGTGTAGACGATAGCCTGCTGCGCCGTGACATCCGCGCCCGCCTGTGACGGCATCAGAGTTGCGATAGGTGTGATGGCTGCGAGTGTTGTGGTCGTGCCTTGAACGGTCGCACTAGCCGATAGATACGCCGGTGTCGTTGAAGTACTTGCCGTAATAATGCCCTGTACGCTGCTGGACATCGCACCATGCGCCAACCCTGCTGTCGAGTTGGTCGCACCGACACCAGCAATATAGGCCGTCATCGTGCTACCCGGCTGGATCATAGGAGCCGCTGCAAGTAGGACACCACCAGAGGAGATTGTGCAGGCATTCGTGTCGAAGAGCAAGACCACGTTGACAGCCGTCCCAGCCGCAACACCAACGGGGCTGAATGTAAAGGTGATGCTGACGCGGCCCGTCTGTCCTGGGGCCTGGGTGACCGTAACATAAAAGGTTGTGATGGATGGGTTATATAGTTGCCATACCGGAGTTCCAGCCGTCACATAATATGTGTCGATAAATCCGCTGAGTGTATAGGTCTGTCCAGCAACCAGCTGGAACGGCGTGGATTGCGTACACTGATACGTTCCACTAGCAGCAGCAGAGACCATCAGCGCCATGCATCCCGGTACAGGGCTGGCAGGATCAGGATTACTGGTGGAGATGGCATCCACCACCGACCATTCAGAGCCGGGATTGCTCCAATATGCTGACGGGCCGATGCCGAACTGGAGGTTGCTGTCGGGTACGAGGTTTATAGCTGGAGTCGCGTATATGGCAGTCGAGTTTATGGTGGCAGCGATGGCGCTCAGCAGGGCAGACTGCGCCGAGTAGGCCGCCTGCAAGTCGGCGGACAAGGTTGCACCATTGATCGTGGTGTAGTTCGTGGCCACATTCCATGCGACAGGGCTTGTCAATGTGGCTAGATACGCATTCAGCGTGGCGAGGGCAGCGTCATACACCGCATGAGAAACCCCTACCGCTATCGCCTGACCGTCGTTCTCCGATTGGACTTCATTCAGAGCAGCCACGTCTGCCGCGAGCAATGCCTTTTGTCCTGGCGTCAAGACGCTCTCAGCCGAGAGGATGGCCAGTAGAGCATTAGCGGCGTTTGCATCTGCCTGAGCTATGCCTGCATTGGTTAGAGCCGTGTTCCCCGCCGAAATAGTCGTTGCGAGTACGGTGGAAAGCAGGTTGCCTTCGCTACCATAGTAGACATCGGCAGCGCTCACATTGAGCAGCGTGTCGCTGACAGTCACCGGTCCCACCTGGTTCCACTCCGAGCACAGCCCCGTCTGACGCACCGCCTGCACGCGCACATAGACGATCGTCCCATCACTCAGCCCGGTGATGGAGAAGGATTTGGAGGTACCGTCAATCGTCGTTACGGCGTTCCAATTCACCTCGTCCGTCGAGACCTGGACGTTGTAGTGTCCGCCGTCGACTACCATGCCATCGGGTGTCGGTGTGGATGTGGTGCCCGCGCCGGTGGCAGTGGAGACGGTCGGCGGAGTCCAAGTCACCAGGATTGCCGGCGTGGAGATGCCCACCGAGGTCGTAACCATTGTGGCCGAACCGGATTCAGCCACTAGGTTCGTTACCGGGGCGCACAGCGATGCCGTCGGCGCGGATTGCGACATGCCCGTGGGGGTGTTGGCGAGCTCATCGGTGATGACCGTGGTGCCCTGGCTCACATCGTTCAGCAGCACGGTGCTGACGGCAGCGTATCCGGCTGGCGATCCGGCCGCGATCACGTCGGCGGCTGTGATGTTGACGCACCACTCGTAGATGCTCGGGTCTGTCTCCTGGATACCGATCTTGTAGGTTGGGGCGCTGATCTTGTCACCGCTGGTCCCGGCCTCGAGGGAGGCACTGACAACAGTGAACAGCTTTTGTGTCCAGCCATAGCGGGGATAATCAAATGCGATGTTATCTACGGGCGTGATGTTGTAGTTCTCGAGCGACAACGTCAGCGAACCCGTACCCTGCCAGCGGTTGCGCCGCAGCATGATCTTGGAGAGGCGCTGGCAGCAGGCGTGGGAGATAGTGAGCGGGTAGTTGACGTTCTGGATGTACTCCACGCCGCGATCCTGCGTCAGCCACTGGTTGGTGCCGTAGTTGCGCGCCGGATTCTCCAGATACGGAACCATGTCCGTCTTCTTCCACTGCGCGTTGAAGTTCTGGAACAGGCTCGTGTTCTGATAGACGTCGATGTTTGGACCCATCGTTGTCGTGAAGGCGGCCGGCGAGATGAACTGCGCCCGGACCTCGTTGAAGAGCTCCCGCGCTTTCTTCTTCGGGCTGTAGCTCATGGGCGCGACCATGGAGCTCGCGGTCAACACGCTCGCAGGCGTGCCGTACCAGACGCCCGGAAAGATGTTCCACTGTCCGCCGATATAGCTGAGGCTGCCGGCCATCGCCGAGAGCATGTTGCTGATCACTTCGCCGGAGGCCTGGCTGGAATCGATGCAGCCGTTGATCTCAAACTGGTTTTCGACCGTGACGGTATAGCTGTTAGGGGCATCGGCACCATCGACACCCTGGTAATTCATGGTTTGCGGGTTCTGCAGCAAGATCTGCTCGTCGCAGATGTTGGCCGCCGCGACCAGCTGCTCCATGTTGATGTCGGCCCACAGGAAGCCCGCGCCAAACTTGGTGTTGGTGAGGTAGTAGGCCAGAATCAGCGCCGCATTCGCCGTGTAGATCAGGTAGGCCGGGTTGGTTGGGTTGGCCCCTGGAGTGGTGTCCAGCCGCGGATCGTAGATCTGATTGCAACCGTGCACATCCTGGGTCACGGTCGGAGGGCTTCCGGCCCAGTTGGCATTCCACCAATAGCGCAGGATGCTATAGGCCGTATCCTTCAGGACCGCGGTGGATCCCCAGTGCGGGACGCCCCCGTTGTGGAAGCAGTTGGCCATGTAAAACGGGTCTGCTTCGGTCTGGGTGCCATCGTATCGTGCCATCCAGAAACGAGAGTTGCCGTCATAGTAGAAGTTCGAGTATTGCTGCCAGTTCAGGTCGGTGGCTTGAATATTCTGGGTATTGCCGGGGAGACCCGTATTGTTGATGTTGGCGGACCCTGCCAATCCCAGCGTGTTGCCCTCGAGGCCGTTGGTGCCCTCGATCATGAACGCCTCTTGGCCGTTCAGATAGATGTGATCGTAGCTTTCGAGGGGGTGGCAGGCATGGGCAATCACCTCCCACAGCCAGCGGTTGCTGGAACCGGATACGCTGCAGTCCACCTGCGCGCCGCCAATGCGTTGCCGCCCGAATACGGCGATCCAGTCACTCGCCGCCTTGCCGCGAACAGCGAAGCCCGTCCCCTCGCCGAAGCTCAGCTCCTCCGCGATCCCCGATATCGTCAAGTCAGCGCCAATGGCACCGGCCACGATAACCGCACCCTGCAGGATGGCCATCATCGTTGTGCCGACAAACCCTAGAAAGGGCGTAGCCGCACCTGCACTTAGAACTTCAGCAGTAACGGCCCCTGCGATAAGCGCTACTCCAATGATGATCTTCACGGCTAGGCAATCCTCCACGCGCGGGTGCAGTTGCCCCGTGCCTTGATGCGGGCCGTGCCGGTGTCATGGATCCCGATCGCATGGATGCCGTCGAAGTCCATGACCAGCAGGGCAGGCTGACCGCTTTGCGGGTTGAACAGGACATCCCCGCGCTGAGCGTAGACCACAGGGATCTCCGTGAAGCCATTGGCTGCGGCTATCTTGGCGAAATGGGTATCCAGGCCGCCCGCAGCCGCGTACTGTTTCGCCGCGCCCAGCTCCGTGCTGTAGGTTCCCCGCACGCCCTGCGCGATATCGATTCCGGTGATCGCCTTGATGTGATCGCTGACGAACATGGCGCAGTCGTTGGTCCCAAAGGCAAACGGTACCGTGGCCTTCGAGACCACGAACTTGTGCATGCTCTCCTGCCACTGGTAGTGGCGGGGATGGGTTGGGTGCGGGCGCGGCTGGACAAAGGTCGATTTCATTGTGCTCTCTTGCGGGAGGGTTCCCGGCGTGCGGATTAGGAGATCGTGTTGCCCCACAAGGCCACGTAGTCGGCCAGGTCGGCGGTGTACAGGAACCCCGTGTCTCCGGGGTAGAGTTCGGCCTGCTGAGCCTGTGTCCAGCGATAGGTTCGATCACGCTGCAGCTGGGTCAGCCGGTTCTCCACGTCAAGGGATATGGACGACAGACCACTGGCATCCTCCTTTATGGTTATCCCGTCTGTTTGACCGGCGAAGCTCACGATCGGAACGCCGATAACGTTGTTGCTGCCATCCAGCACGACGAACAGGATTTGAACATTGCCGCCTTGCGGTATGTCGGTCAGGGCCTCGGAGATGTTGGTGGGGTCAACACCATTCAGAGTGAGGGTTACACCCTGCGAAATCACGCTATTGGCCTCTGTAATGGCCGATATGTTGGTCAGCGAACCAAGGCCGAGATAAGTGTTTCCGTTGTAGACAACGGTGCCGTATCCGGTCCAGGCGTAGACCATGCCGCTGAGGGTTTCAATGCTCACCAGCGTGCCCATGCGGAGATTGCCGGTTGCCATCAGCGCTAAGACGGTGGGGTCGATGCCTCTGGGCATTAGAGCGCCTCCATGGCCTGCAGGGTGGGGAAGGTATACAGCGCTTTTACCGAGTAGCTCCACTCGCGGTCGGGCTTCGCCAGCCGGAAGAGTCCCTGCGTGTTGGTGGTGATAATAGGGGTACCGGCGGCGGGAGTGTCGCGGAGCTGGGGGAAGATCGAAAGGGTGGCTCCGCCCGTGCCGTTGGAGTTGACCGCCTCGAGGATCTTGTACAGCCGGTAGCCGATCTGGATCGAATCACCGGGAAGAAACAGGTTGTTGGCCGAGGCGGGAAGGCCTGCGACCACGATGCTGTTCAGGGTGGTGGCTGACTGGAAGGTCATTCCGGTGCCCGCATAACTTCCCAGCGGGCGGGCCTCGATCAGATTGCCGATCAGGAAGACGTTGGTGTTGCCCTGCAGCTCCAGCAGGAAGGCCTGCCAGGGTTGGGCCTGGGCGCGGGTCATGGCAGGGAAGGCAATACTCAGCGTCCACCACTGCGCTGCCCAGTTATACACGCTGGTCGCTCCCGACCACGGAGATTGGCTGACCGAGGTCGCGTCGTGGGCTGTAACCGCGACTTCAATCAGACGGCTGTTGGGGCACTGGATGATGTTCGCCCCGTTGAAGGTGCCGATGATCATTAGGGTTTCCTCTTCGCTATATCTTGCGTTGCAGCGATCGCCTGCCTCACCGCTTGCTTCCTGCTGTGCTCAATCGCGGCCTGAACGTACGCCGCAGTCTGCGCCGGGTTGTTGCTCTGGCGAGCGTCGACGTTGTAGTGGTAGTGCGTGTCGCCTCCGCCCATACCGCCCGGCTGGTTGTACTTCTTCGGTACGACGGCCTCACCTTGATGGACCATTGCGAGCATGTCGTGCGGGACGTAGTCGGTTCCCACATCCAGGAACGGGATAGCGAGCTTGGCATAGCTCATAAGGGTTTTCAGCATGGAAGGCGGGGATGCGCCGCCCGCGAGGGAGACGTCTGGCATCGCTGGACTATTCGCGCCAAAGAGCGACTGCCCCAGCGCGGCGGAGCCAGTGTCAGCGCCCGGCATCACAGTGGAGGACAACAACGGAGCGAAGTCCGCACCCGGAGTCCGCGGCGATAAGAGGCCAGCCAGTCCGTTGGGCATGGCGGAGACGTTCGGCGTCGATGGGCCCTTCGCGCCAAAGGGGGACTTGCCCAGCGCCGCCGCGCCAACCTCGTGCACATAGAGCGCCGCGGTCGCACTCGATCCATCTCTCTTGCCGCCAAGACCAGGGACGCCTAACTTGCCCAACATCTTCAAAGTCGTCCCTTCGCCGTACTTGAGACCCTCCCCCTCAGCATCTTTCCCCATAGCCAAACCCATCGCCTTGAAGCGATGAGATCCCGGCTTGCCGGGGTTCAGGATGGCATTGTTGACGCTGCTGAGGGCGCTGTCGACGAGATGCTTCATCAGCGCTGCATTGTCCATCGCCGCTGCCGTGAGCTCCTGCAACGCAGCGACAGCGCCGCCGACCGCCGTATTCGAGAACTCTTCCCACTTATCCTGCATGGCCTGCAGTTGGGCTTGGCTCGTCGCTGTAGCGATCGCGCCCTGCACCGCTTTCTGCTGCGCCTCATTCTCCGGCTTCTGCCGCTCATAGTCCTTGCCGTTGGGATCGAAGTTCTTAGCATCGGCCTTGAGGTCGGCGAGGTCCTGCTGCAGTTGGGCGATCTTTGCAGCCGAATCGGTGGCGTGAACGCCCGTCATCACCTGGGCGGCATCGCCCTTCGACATCGCGCCCGTCTTAACGCCATGCTCCGCCTGCAGCGCCTTGATCGCCTCCTGGCTCTTGACCATCAAATCGTTGTTCTTCGCGATCTCGGCGTTGTAGACCTTCCAGCGCTCGCCGGTGCGGGAGACGTCCTCGGCCTGCTCGCGCAGCCGTGCATTGAACGCAGCCATCGCCTCGTTCGCTTCCTTCGGATCGAGGTTGGCGGTTTCGTTCGACTCCTTCTGGAACTTGAGAATAGCCTCGTGCGCTGCCTTCGCGCCCTCAACGGCGAGCGACGCCTGCTTCGCGACGATGGCGTCGTACTGTTCCGAGCCCTGCTTGAACGCGTCGATGCGCTGCGACCAGAAGTCGTACTCTACCTTGACCGATACATTAGTCTGCTGCTTCATCTGGTCGAGATCGGCGGTGTAGCCCTTCAGCCGCTGCTCGCGGGCCTTGTTCGCCGCGGCCTCGGCCTTGGCCGCGCTGCCGGGATCGCCGCCAGTCCCCCCAAACCCTCCATCGCCGCCAGTCCCACCCCCGGACACCACGGCGGGAATGATCGGCGAGCTTCCGCTCTTATTGCCTTCCACCATCGCCTCGCGAAACTCCTGGGCTTTGGCGTCCAAACTCGCAGCCAGATCCAACATCTCCCTTCCCGATGAGGTAAGCCTTCCACCATCCCCAAGCGCCGCCAGTTCTACGGTGCCGCTCGCCAGCCCATAGGCTGCCGCCGCCGCAAGGTTCATGACTGCTGCCAACCTCTCCCCCAGGCTGGTGAATACGGACATCGGACCAGCGCCGTTGGAAAGAGCACTCATGAACTGGTTCAGCCCAGGCGTCAACCCATCCGTGAACGCGAGCTGCGCGCCCAAAACCTTCTGCTGCATATCTTTCAAGCGCTGATTCGTTGCAGCCAGCGACTCCGCCGTCTGACCGTCCAGTTGCACCCCTGCCGCAGCAGCCTTCGCACGGAACGCGTCCCAGTTGTTGCCAAGCTGCAGGATGGTGGGGATCTGCTCTGCACCCGCCTTGCCGAGCAGCCCGGTGGCCAGCTCCACGCGGCGAATAGGATTCTCCGTATCGGCCATCGTCGACGCGAATTTCTTGAACGCGATCTCCGCGCCGTCCGAGCGGCCAGCCAGCTCCGATGCATTGAGGCCGAGGGACCTCATAAAGGACTCAGCCTTCTTATCCCCCTCCGTGGCTGCAGCGATAGTCTTGTCCATCTTTGCGACAGCCGAACTCATCTTATCGAAGTCGCCGCCCGTGATCCCCGCCGCATAATGCAGCGTGGAGAGCGTGCCAACCGAAAGCCCCGTCTTCTCACTGGCGCGCTGAATCGCTTCGCCGAAATCGAGCGACTCGGTGACCGCCTCCTTCATCTTGCTGATCAATTCGCCGATCGCTGCAACCGAGGCGAGGCCCTTCAGCATCGACGACATATTCATGCCGCCGCCATTCTTATTACCGCCGTTGACGGCCTTCTGCGCCTCCGCCGTGGCGCGCAGCTGCGTCTGCAGCCGCTGGTGCGCGGCGGCCATCGCCTGGATCCCCTGGCCCTCCGACACGTAGCCGGAGGCAGCAATCTTCTGAGCACGAGCAAAGTCCGCATACGCCTCGCGCTGCTTCTTGAGCGCGTTGACGAGTGCGACACTCTGCTTCGTGACCGCATCGCCGATGAACTGGGAGGCAAACTTCTGCGCGTCCGCGCCACGCTTGGCCGCCTTCTCCGTGGCCGCACCCGTGGCCGTGGCCTCTTTGGCGGACTTCGCCATCGCCGCATCGAACTGCGCGTTATCCGCGAGCAGCCGTGCTGTAAGGTCCATGTTTCCCATCAGCGCAATACCTCTTTGAACGACTCGCTCAAACTCTTCTCGATCGCTTCGCCAGCAGGAGCAATGCTGGCCTCAAACGCGGGGCGCAGGAACGGATGCGCGGGAACATCTACGCCAGCCGTGCCAGTGCCGCGCGACTTGCCGTTACCCAGCAACTTCAGATAGCCGCCCGATACCTGGCGATGGCCGTACTCCACGAAGCGAGCGACATACGCGACTTTCGAGTTGGGGCCGATGATGGCCTCAATCGGATTGTCGCTTGCTGGCACCGAAACGGTGATGTGCGACTTCAGCGCCCCGGGCTCGAGCGAATCCGAACCGGGCGTCTTTCCATCCAGCATCGGGGCACGCTCGATCATGGCTTGCTGAATAACCTTGCCGCCCGCACGCAGCGCCTTCTTCATCTCCGGGCCAGCCATGTCAACGCGCGCTTTTTCCAGCTTCGCGACCAGCTCTTTCATGCCCTTTATTTCAAAATCCATCACAACCTCCGGGCAATAGAAAAGCCGCCCGAAGGCGGCTTGTTTTATCCGTGCTGGGGATGCTTAGCTGCAGGCCCCCGCCGTTGCATGTGTCACCACACGTCAACGCTGATAGGCACGACGCGATAGGTCCATTTACCGCGCGGGGCTGAATTCATCATCTCAAACGCATAATCAGTATGCGGCGGAATGTTGGTTGTGCTCGCCGGCCAGAAATCCGATGAAAACGCAACGGTGCCGTCCGGATTGAATGCGGTCCACTTGAGTCGCACGCCGGCTGCGGATGCACAATGGCTCGTTACTATGCCGGTGAGCTTCGCCTCATCGTATTCGACGGCTGCCTTGGTCTTTGACAGCGAGAAATCGGCCGCAGTGCAGGATTGCGCCTTCGCCTGCACCTGCTCGATAGCATCCGAGGACACGTCACTGCCCGCGTGATTCGACCATTGCCACGCGTAGTAACCGAGAGTCAAAACCACGAAGACGTAGATGGCTTTTCGCATGCCGCGAATTATACCACCGCCGCTTCAGTCTCCTAGCCCGATCAGAGCTTCGAAATCAGCCTCAGAGATGATGCGGATAGGTTTCCCCTTAGCCGCCAACTCACGCGCCTTGGCGTGCGAGTGACTAACCTCCGCACCATTCAACACTCGGGCATCCTGATTACCAACAATAAGTATCGTCGTGTGCTTCGTGACACCTTCCATCACCTCACAGCCCGCTTGTGCGGCCAGAGTTGCAGCCGTACGCCGCAGCATACTCAGCTCGCCCGTAAATACGACGACCTCCCCGAATAATGGGCCTTCCCGGTTTACTTCCACGGACGCGCCGCCCAGGAAGACGGGCTGCTGAACCCTGCGGAACCAACCATCTAGATCGATTCCAGTGTCCAGAATCGCTCTCGCTAGAATTTCTCCGGAGCACCGCGCATCTTCGAGCGCATCGTGATGTTTGAACTCAATCCCCAAATATCGCGCTATAAACTTCAGTCCATAGCGCTGATCCGGATACGCCCTGCGCACCACTCTTGCAGAGTCGAGCCAGCGGCACGGAATAGCGGGAAACCCCGCTGCCGCGCACGCACGATCCAGACTGATTCGATCGAACGGCGTATGGCTAACGACAATTTTGTCAACCAGCAGATTCAGGACGATCGGATAAATCTGCTTAAATGTCGCTGCTTTCGCCGCGATCTCTGCCGTGATGCCATGTATGTCGACATTGACGTCGAGGAAGACGTCTTCGGGATTCACCAGCGTGTTTACACCATCAACATAATGGCCGCCCGCAAAAGACGCGATACCGATCTGGCAGATACTGGAGTGCGACTCGTTTGCTGTTTCAACATCCACACATAAGAAATCCATTCAACCCGCGCAGCCTCCGGCCTTCATGCGCAGAATTTTATCACCGCATCAAGATCTACTCGGCAAGGAATTCATGACGCTCCTGTATTCGTCCGCGATGGCCTGACGGTTGCGCCGACGCTTTGGTCGGCCGCCGCCATGGCTGTGCTTTACCAGCAGCGACGGCATGAAATCTTTCGGGTCCACTGGATTTTTGAACTCGCGGAAGCCCGTATTGCCGACCATCGCGATCAACTGCGCGCACATCAGCTCGATAGTGCCATTGCGCGGGCGGTCCAGCGCCTTCAGCCGGTCGACCATCGCAAAAAACTGGCAAGGCGCCAAGCTGCGCAACTCCTCCAGCGACATCCCCAGATCCACGCGAGCGACCGTGAGGATGTACTCCCAATACTCCTCCCGCCCTATTCGGCGGGTGTGAGAGGGTCCGATGCACCGCCCTCAGTCTTCTTCGGCTTGGGCATCGAGAGTACCCAGAGCTGCGCGATCGCCTCGCTGATCGGGGCCAGCGTCGGGTAGGTCACCAGCGACTTGAGATGCTCGATGCCGAGCTTGGAATGGAAGCGTTGCGCCGCGATCACGAAGAAGGTGCGTAGCGCAGATGCCGAATTGAATTGGAGACAAGTGAGCAAGCTGATGTCGTGATGTCCCGCCGCGATCAGCTCCGCTTCGGTGTCGATCAGCGCTCCAAAGTCGAGGCAGAGGCGAATCTCGCCGTCGGCAGTGGAGACGATGTGCGTGGGAAGCGTGGGGTCCTGCGCTGAGGGTGAAGACTTGAGTAGTTTGGGGGCTTTGCGGGTTGCCATGATGAATCCTTTGGAGGTGAGATGGGATGCGGGAGGTTTGGCGTTCTGGGGCGGCGCGCCCGCATGCGACGCCGCCCTAAACCTCGTTAGCTGCCGGGGGTGAAGGTGACGGGCCCGGTGATCTGCAGCTCGACCTCGTACGCGATGGCCTTGTTGGTCTCGACCGGCCCGAACGACTGGCCCATCACCAGCGCGTCATAGGTGTAGGCGTCGCCCTGGGCGATCTGCCCGGCCTTCTTGTTGATCGGCAGCGTGACTTTGATCATGTAGGAATTATCGCCATCATTGTAGGCGGCCACCACGGCCAACTGCCCGGCGTCGCTGCCCACCCGGTTGCCGCTGAGCTTGGGCGCTCCATTGTCGCGCATCAGCTTCAGAAACTCCTTGTCCAGCCCGGACTCCAGGTTGCTGACCTCTTCCTTGTCGAACGTGCCCTTGCCGGGGTCGGTGGTCTTGATTTCGCCCACCGGCACGTAGACCGGGGTAACGGTTCCAGAAATAGGCCCGATAGCGAAGATGGTGCCCCGCCCGGCTTGGGCAAAGCTGCGTGTGTAAGCCATGATTTGACTCTCCTTGATGCGAAATGCCGCTCGCGCGGGGTACTACTCGGTGAAGGTGTACAACAGTCGGAACTCGATCTCGGCAACGTATTGCCGGGCTTCATTCATATAAGCGTCGCGGCCCTCGATCAGGTCCGCATTGTCGAGAAAACTCCCATCGGGCAGCGTGTCGCTATACCCATTCAGCAAGACGCGCAGCGCCTCGCGCACACTGTTGGCCACCGCGTAGCCGGAGGCCGTCGCCGTTCCCACGGCGTAGCAATCGAACTGCAGCCGCAGCGTCTGCAAGCCACTGGTTTCCAGCGTCGCGTCGCTCCTTCCGCCGATCACCTTGAACACCATCGCCGGGCCATCCACACCCAGCGCCGCGCCCACGGCCTCCGGCAGCACGCCAGGGAAGATGCGGCTGGCAGTAATCGCCTGCAACCCGCTCCCCGCCTGCACAATCAGCGCCACAATGCCTTCGAGAATCATCTATTGGACTCCATTGATCTCAATGCAATACAGCAGCAGCACGCGGTCGCGCTCCTGGATGTTCTCGACGTTCTGCAGCACAAAGAAGCGGCCGCGATACAGCACCCGCTGTCCGCCCAGCAAGCTCACGTCCGGACCTGGCCAGCGAATCTTCATCACATGCGTGATCTCGGAGGAGAACTGCCCATCCTGAGAATTCTCGCGGGGTTGCTTGCTCCGGATATCGGGAACCGCGGCCCCGGTATAGATCGCTGCCCGCGTCGTCAGGAACGTATTCCAAACCTCTATCTGTCCACCCAGCGTGTCCTGCGTCGTGGCCTGCGCCTGGATCTGGATCTGCTGACGCAGCTCACCGGGGTCGATCGCCAGCGGATTGAAGCGCTGCGGCATCTTAGCTCAACCTTTCAAGTGCGCCATAGTTCAGGCAGGACGTTACGGCGAATGGCAGCTCCGCATCGGCGCTCGCTCCCGGCGTGAAGGGCAACCGATTCTCATACCATGAGCTGATCAACATCAGCATGCCAATCTTGACCCGCGCTCCGCTTCCAAGCCAGAAAGGATCGACCGCGGCATAGCCGGAGGTGAAGCGCGTCAGAATGGCCGACGAGGGGAACGGTGTAAAGGCCGGCCAGGAACGGTTCCAGGGGGGCGTGATGACGCCCGGTTCCTTCTTTAGGTCGATCACGTAATCCGTTGTCAGCGCCATCGGCGTGACGGCACCGGTGAGGTCGGTGTACTGCATGAGATCGACGGAGACGCATGGCGCGCGCAGGCGCAGCCTGTACGCCGGCCAATAGTCGTAGGACAGGTCCCACTGCTTCTGCACCAGATCGCGATTCTGCAGGATCTCCGCCTGCTCCCGGGCCGCGGAGATCATTCCCCCCAACATCACGTCATCCATCGTAAAGCTGGCGTCGAGACGCAGATAGTTCTTCATATCCGCGAGCAGTATCGGCTCGGTGAACGTCTGCACCGGGTCCGTCACCGTCAGGCGCAGCGTGCCAAAGGAATCGAAGTTGGAATCATAGGCCGAGACGTAGGGATAGCCGTAGGGATAGTTCATTGAGCCTTTTCCTTCGTCTCGCGTGGGTAGAGCGGCTTGACCTCGGTGGGCGCGACAACCTTTGTCTCGCGTGAGTCAGATGGCTTTTTGGGCGGTTTCGGGCAAGCGCGCATAGAAAACCTCCAAAGAAAATGTGGTGGGGGTCTCCCGAGGGAAGACTCCCCACCTTGGTTCGGGATTAGCTGAAGGTTCCGGACACGTAGGAGTTCGGACGCTTGACGATCAGCGCCGAGCGCTTCTCCGCACGAACCGCCACCAGGTTCAACTGGAAGAAGTTCGCGTGCTCGGTCGAGATCTCGACCTGCATATCCATGCGGTCGCGAATCTCGGCTGCGGGTGCAGCTCCGGAGCCCACAAGGAAACTACCCTGCGCCATCGAGGTGGTCGAAACCACGTCGAGGTTCCAGATGGACGGCCGTACCGCCGCCTGGGGGTCGCCCAGAATATAGCGGCCGTACGCATCCTTGGTCAGGCGGATCGCCCACCAGTCCATCGTGTTGAGCACAATGAAGGTCGGATTGAGTTCCTTCGAGCGCGCGATCTGGCTGATCGCATGCCCGAGCTGGTCGATCTTGTTGTCACCGCCCAAATTCAGGGTGGTGTCGTAGGTAGCAGCCTGGGTGATCAGGCCGTGCAGGTTCTCGCCGGTTCCATCGCCGGAGAGCATCTGCTGCTCTTCCTCAAGATTCACGTAGTACGGCAGGGACGAATTGATGTACCCGGCAAGCTCCGTGAAGTCGTCGAGGATCTGCTTCGACGCGGGGATGAACGCGGCGATGGTGCGCACCTTCTCCGAGGCGCTCGCAAACGTCACGGCGCTCTCGTTGATGGCGTTTCCTTCTGCCGTCACGCTGCCAGCGCCGGCCGTCACCGTGAGCGCGACCGGACCTGCAGTTGCGGTGGCGTTGATCGAGATGGTGATGGCGGCGGCGCCGGTGATGCTTGCGATGACCGCGCCGGCGGGGATTCCAGCACCAGATATCGGCTGGCCGATCTTCAGTCCGGACGTGCTGACCGAGAGCGCAGTCACGGCCTTGCTGGTCGCCGTCGTGCTGCCCGTCATTGGGATGGCGTACGAGGGAGCCCCCGTTACCTTCACAAAATCGATCAGCGCCAGATTCGTCGGCCGCGCGACCAGCAGATCGCGCACCCGGAGACCCTGACGGGCTTCCGCCGTGATCCCGTTGATCCGGTCGATCTGCATCACACCCGTGGTCGCGAAGCCGACCGCGGACTCGCTGATGGTCGTCTTGCGCTCGAAGCGGTTGGACTTGACGGTAAACGAGGCGCGGCCCGAGCGGTCCTTGATCAAACGCGCGACGTTGTCATTTTCCTTCAGTTCCTGCTCGAGCGGCTTCTCGTTGCCGGAGTTGTGCTTTTCGACCATCTTCAGGTCGATCGCGTCGATCTGCTTCTGCAGCTTCTCAACAGAATCCTTGGTTTCGGTGAGCATCGTGCCGAAGCTCTTCTTTTCTTCGGCGGCCTTGTCGACATAGCCCTTCAGTTCAGTCTGGAGGGTAGACAGCTGGTCCTTCAGTTCCATGGGGGAACTCCTTGTGGAGATGGGGTGGGTGGAGTGATTCGTTGAGTTGATCCGCGGGGAGTTCTACGCCCGCAGCAGCGCCCTCATGGATTCGAGGGATTCAACCGCCGAGTGGAGTTCCGGCTCGGGCTTCTGTTTGGCTGCGGCTGCAGATTTCGAAGTGGCATCGTCGTCTTCCTCTTCGACGTCATCGGCTTCGTCATCGATCAGTGCATCCATAATGTCCATGGCAGACTTCATGTGCTCGTGGGCTTCGCCGAGCGAACCCTTGGTCGCCGCGCTCAGCTTGCGGCCTTCCTTGGTCTCGTGGCGCTTCGCCGACCAGGACTTTGTGTCCATGCCGTACACCTCGGCCAGCACGTCAAGATATTGCGGCAGGTAGTCCATGTACGCATTGCAGAACTGCTGGGTGACCGTCGCGGCGGCCGTCACCATCTCCTCACGACTCAGGTTGCCGTCCCAGATGGCGTCCTGCAGCGCATCCTGCAGCGCGCCGATCATCTGGTAGCCAGCCGCCATAATCTGCCGCTCATTCAGCTCCTCGTTGAAGTCGCCCTTATTCTCACGGCGCGATTTCACGTCACCGACCAGGGCGAGAGTATTCATCGGGAAGGTGACAACGGACCCCTCCCAGAGCCGGATCTCCTTCAAGTGCCGAACTCCGTCGATCACCTGCGCCTTGATGGGGTCATAGCCGATCGAGAGTCCCTTGACCACCTTCGCCTTGAGCAGCAGGTAGGCTTTCTTCGCCTCGGGGATCTCCAGCAGCAGTTGCCCCTTGCACGCCAGGCCTTCGGACGTGTCCTCGAGCGCCAGCTCGCCAATCGGGCAGTCGGTCTTATGCTGCCACAGCATGGGTACCTTGCTGCCGTTTTCCTGTAGCGTCTTGGTGAAGGCGCCGGGCTCGACCAGGTCGCCGCCATCGTCGACATTGCTATACGGCGAAAGCATCCCCTCGAACGATCCGTCCTCATTGAGCGATTTGACCGCCATTCGGAATTGACGCTGCTTGTTTTTCATCTGCTCTCCCTTGACTTCTTGCCGACGACCTGGACGCGGGCCGCCGGCGTTGCGCCCTGCATGTTCTGCACGGGCGCGAGATTGACCTGAACAAAGTGCTCGTCGCCGCCATCGATCGGGTTTAGACCCTCAGACCCTCGGACTTCGTTGATGCATTCGATACCGTTCTGCAGCATCGTCGCATAACCCTGCATGCGCGCCTGGAAGTCGGCGCGGAGAAGGGCACTGAGATCGTGCCGGAAAAAATAACCCTGATGCTTTTCCTCCGGCGTAAGAACGCAGCGCCACAACTCCTGCTCCCATCGCGTCAGGTGCGTCATCAGCGTGAAGCGCACAAACTGTTCCGCCAGGGACTCGATGTTGGAAAACGTGGCATGCGACAGATCGCCGACAAGGGTGGGAAAGACAGAGAACCATCGGCAGATATCGGGGATCGTGAACTCGCGGCTTTCGATGAGCTGCGCATCCTTAGCCGAGAGCCCGATCTGCTCGTACTCAAGGCCCTGCTCCAGGATTGGCGGCTTGTGCGGGTCCGAGTAAGTCTTCTCCCAATTCGCTGCGAAGCGCTCATAATCCTTGTCATCCTTGAACTTGTTCGGATGCTTGAGCACGTACGGGATACGTCCCCCCCTCGCGTAGAAGTTCGCAACATTGCGCTCCTGGGCGATTGCCGTCCCCAGCGACTGACGCGCCATGGTGATCATGCTGTAGCCCCGAACGCCATCCCAGCCGAGGCCGCGAAGATGCAGGATGTCCTGCGGCTTGCCCCTTTCGACGGTGTAGGTCTTGTCAGCCTGATGCTCCTCGCGCACCACGTAGATGAGCCGCTTCTGCCCGGTTTTCTCGCGGTCAGGGAATACCATCTGGGGCTGAAGGGGATAAAACTCCAGAGCCTCGCCCGTTCCGGACCGCCGCGCGATCTTGGCGAACCCATTACCCTGCAGCACCAGGTGCGACGTCAACAGCTCTGTGAATGTCTGGGTTGTAATCTCCTCGGACGGGGCATATTTCAGCGCCGTGTACAGGGGCTTACCTATCGCCATATCCTTTATGTTGCCGTTCTCCCGCATCATATTGACGGGCAGGAAACCGACAGACTCGGAGATGATCTTGTTGCAGGCCCAGACGGTGCTGAGCCCCATGGCGGTGTCGGTGGAAACCGGCTCGCCAGACCACGCCGGGAGGCCGCCCGAGAGGGCGTTATAGATGCCGTAGTACCCATTGCGGGCATACCATCCAGCGCTGATCGTATCGAACGAAAACGCGGCAGCCTTCTTCGCGCGGCCGAGCGCGCTCTTGATTCCTTTGAACATCAAGCACTCCTAACAACGGGTGAAATGTAGGCGGATTCCAGTGCTAACGCCGCCGGATATTGCGCGAGAAAAAGCGCGATTGCGGCATCGATCTTGTCCTCGGGCTTCTTCTTGTCTGGCATCCGGTAGTTTCCGGCGCCCGACTCCGAAGTCATCACATTCGATATGCACCAGGTAAGCACCGGGTGACCGTCATGGTGGAAGCGGCCATCGTAGACCGCGCCCTCTAATTCCTTCATCGCCGGCGAGAGAATCGCCGGGCTGGGCGGCATCTCCACCCTTGTCGCTCCGGATATCTCCTCGACTCGCTGTGACCACTGGTCCGCGTACCGAGCGTCATACGCGAGTTGCCGAACGTCATTGCGCTCGATGTCCCCGACAACATCTGCCTCGAGCAGGCTGTAGTCGATCGACGCCCCGCGCGTCGCGGTAAGAAATCCGCCTTTGACCCATTTCTGATAGTGCTGATTTTGAGGTTCCTGAACGCGCTCCTCGGGAAGGTAAGCACGCGTCAGCGCATAATAGTGTGGCTTGTCGCCCTTTGAATCGTCGCGATAAAGTCGGACACAGGCCGCCAGGTCGAGCTTGGACGCAAGATCCGATCCGATCCAGCACGGCAAATGTTTGACTAACTCCTCCTGCTGATCCTTGAGCTCCTGATCGAAGCATGCTCCCCAGAAAACCATATTCATCCAGTTTCCAGAGCCCCCGGCCCAGATGTTGAGATACTTGGCCTTGACCAGGTTTGCCTTCGCCGGATTGCGGATCGCCGCCTGAATGTCGAGCTCAATTGCCTCTCTGTCGTTGGAGATTCCCAACATGGGCTGGGCCATCTGCAACGCTTCTTTCGTCGTCCATTCGACGGTTTCATCCGCGCAATGGATAAGCACAAACCACCGTTCATTCGGAAGCGTTCCTTCCAGAACCTTTTCCGCCTCATCCTGCAGCGCATGGCAGGGATTTTCGGTCGACCCGACGCCCGCGGTAGAGACGACGAAGATCAAAGAACCGGAGCGCTTCGAAGCTCCCGTCTTGTAGGTGTCGTAGAGCTCGGGGTTGAGCGCTTCGTGATACTCGTCAAGGATGGCGCACCATACAGAGGCGCCATCGCCGGGTTTTTTACATAGCGGGATAAAGCGTGAACGTGTTCTAAGCTGATAGATCGCCCGCGAGGATGTCTCGATCCCAAAGCGCTCACGAAACGCCGTCTCCTGGTCGATCATCGCCTTCGCGGGACGGAAAACCTCCATCGCCTGACGCATGGAGTTCGCGCCACAATAGACCTCGGCGCCGGGCTGGCCGGCAAAGAAGGCCATGATGACGCCGACCATCGCGGCGAGTGGAGACTTCCCCGATCCGCGAGGCATCAGGATGAAGGCTTCGCGGTATTTACGGACCCCGGTTTCGCGGTCGACCCATCCAAAGATCGACGCGAGGATGAAGATCTGCGCATCTTCCAGGACGATGCGCTGGCCCTGTTTTATTCCTTTCTCGTGTCTATACTTGCTTGCAACGTCGCAGGCGAAGTTCACCCAGGCGGCATCGAACACCCATCGCGCGGAGCTGTCGAGATCAGTGAGGTGTATCCCGCACGCCAACCGCACCCACTTCGAAGCGCAGATCTGCCCCTCTGCTATTGCACGCGCGTAGCGGGTGGCGCGGGAGGCGTAGTCAAGTTGCTCCATTCATCGCTCTCCGTTGTGCCTGCGGCTTTATCCCCAGTGTCGTGGATGAGCTTGCGGCCTGCTGTACCGAGGCAAAGCTTTGTCGAGAATTTGTCATAGTTTGCAAAGTCAGAGGACTGCGGCTCAAGGCGGCGGCAGCGGGCCATGATGCGGGCCAGCATCTCCACGTCGATGCGGTCCCCGGCTGTCAGCTTGACGCCATTCGCGGCGGCAGCCATCTCGATGTCCTTCCACGCTTCAAGATGCTGGCCCGCTGATGGACTATGCTTGTCCAGGAACTTCGGAGGCGGCGGCCCCAGGTCCCCCTTGGGCTTGATTGCAGACGCGCGAGCTCGCTTGCGCGCGGGGTCCTTGGCGTCCGCCCCCGACAACGCATGTTCGATATCTGATTTTGGTGGCCTTGCCATGGGTCATAGCCGCACACAGTTGAGCCAGGTGCGATTGGCGTTGAGAGCTGAGCGTTTCTTTCGTCCCAAATCGTTGAATCCATTGTCCAAAACCTTAGAATTTTGCGGACGTAAAAATTCTTCCAATAACGGGTCTAGACGCCGAAGGTTGTAGAGATTTAGACCCCCTACCCCTACCCCTTGATTTCATTAGGCTTATGCCCGAATCCGCCATCTTCCACCGCTGTCTTGCGATCGTGATCCGCCTTCGTCAAGCCTTGCCAGTTGTTCGGATCCCAAAACAACTTCATGTCGCCGCGATGAGGGATGATGTGATCGACAACCTCCGCTGGATAGAACCTTCCGCCATGCTCCTTGAACCAATCAACTGCGAGCGGATGCGCGAGCAGGTAAGCCTTACTCGACTTCTGCCACCTGTATCCATAGCCACGCTGAGTCGAATTCAGCCGCTTCATAAGCGCAGGTGCAGCCTTATGCTCTGCGCACCGTCCGCCGCGCTCGACCAGGTTCTTGCACCCAGCCCGAGCGCATGGTCGTTTCGCCATCGCTAATCCCCCTACCAATCAATGCAGCAAGTATCCGCCGGCCTGCGCGCCGAACATCGTGTAGGCCTTCAACTGGCAGGAGAGATGCGGGTGCAGGGTGCATTCGCTCACCTTGGTTTCGATCTGATCGCCCGTGAGCAGCATGTGATTGAAGGTTCCGGTGGTAGTCACGAACAGCTTAGTGAAGCCCTGCACGTTCCCCATGATTAGCGGAATGTCGGAGTTGGTCGCCAGCGTATCCGCATGAGTAACGAACAGCGAAACTCGGCCGATGAGCCCGCCGTCACCACCGGGCGTTCCTGCGAGCTGGGCGCCCACCGCGGCGATCTGGACATCAGCAGCGCCCAACGTCTTGTCGCCGTGCTTCGATAGCGTGTCGAAGGCACCAGAGGCGCTGTTGAGCGTTCCCGTGGCCGCATCTGCCGTCTTGCTCAGATGTTTTCCAACCGTGGTGATCGTGACAGCCGCCGACGTGATGAGCTTGCCGGACTGCTTTACCTGTTCCGCGCCCTGCGCTGCCATGAGGCCGATGTTCTTGGTCGTCTGCGCGACGCCTGAGAGCGTGCCATACACGATCTGGTGCCCGTCATCCCGAGGCGGAGCATTGACGGTATCGAGGGCGATCCCGATTTTGTCGAGGTTGGTCCCGACCTTCGCGAGGACTGCGGCGGAGCCTTGGCTGTTCGACTGGATCGCGTGATGCACCGGCCAAAGAGCCCACGTCAAAAAGACGCACATCACCGGAACGCAGCACAGTGCGACAGCTTCGAAGTAGGAATGGGAGGTAAGAGGCTTCATCGGAGATTCCCTCTCTCAGCAGCATCAATCTGCGACTGAGTCAAGTGCGTGCCGGCGACATTGTTCCCGCGCGGGTCGTTTGGATCGTCCAGCTCACGCTTCTTGAAGAACGCGGAGACGAACGAATACGGAGCCACGACGAGCAAACCCACCGTCGTTGCGGCTACGGCGAGGCCTGGCGCGCAGTCGCTCTCGTTGGCGTTCGCGTAAGCGTCCGAGATCACCTTGCCGACGTGCTTGAACGGGTTGACCATGAAGTCTCCCAAACTCGTGTTACGGACGGGCTGACACCAGCGAGGCCCCTGCTGTGTCAGCCCGCCCATAAGGTTAGAGAGTCAGCTTAGAGCGACTTCGCCACGGTAACGAGCGTGGGGAAGCCCGCAACCAATGCCTTGACGGTGCTGATGACGTTGGTGTCCAGCCCCGCATCACTCAGCTTGGCCTCTGCGGCCGATCCGCCAGCAGTGAGCACAGAAGCCAGCTCTCCGAGGACGGCGTACCCCGCCTGCTCCAGTGTGACGGCAAGAGGGCCATAGGTGGGGATCGCGGACGTGACCTTCTCGACGACAGCCGCGGTGCCCTCTACCTTTACGATATCGGCTTCGACCTTCGGGATTGCGGCGACGATTGCGGTATAGGCCTTCGCGAAGAAATGCCCGACGGATTTGAAATTGATTGCCATGATATTGCTCCTTGCGAGGGTTGCTCGCCGTTCTGTTAGTCCTTGCCCAGTGCCGCCTGCGTCGCGGCGTCCGCGATGATCTGCTTCAGCCGCTTAGTCTCTTGCTCGGCGGCGTCTACCCGCTTGGCCTTCTGCTCCAGCTCGCCGTATCGCTTCCACATCTCAGGGCACATTATGCCGCCCTCAGGAACATCCGCTCTTCTGCGTCACGCCGCCGCACCAAGCCACTTACCGGCTTGCCGCCAGCATTCACCCACAGACCAAACTGCGCAGCGGCGGCTTCGGTCTTGCCAGCGTTCAGATTCGTCAGCAGCGTCGAGCGCAGGAAGTTGCCGCGCCCAGCGTTGAACGTGAAGTCCACCAGCGCGTCAAACTCGTACTGGGTGATATCGAACCTGACAGCATGGTTCACACAGGCTACGGCTGCGGCCACATCGCTTACCAGCAGCGCTTCCGCCTGCGAATCCGTAATGACGAGACCTTTGCAAACATCGCCGCCGGTGTGACCATAGCCAATCGTCCAGATTCCACCAACGTCCAGATACGCAATCAGCCGCACGCCTTCAAACCCCTCGGTGAGCGCGAGGCCGTTATTGTCGTAACGGAAGTTGTTCATGTATTGCCTCAAGTCATGCACCGCGATGCGCGCTTTATGCTGCGGCCCCAGGTACCGGGCCATCGACACATCGGCAGCATCCAGAGCCGCGTTCCACTCGTTGCGCAGCCGCATCAAGATCTCCGGAAAAAAATAGGCCGCACGCGCATCCTTGACGTGCGACCCAGGAGGAAACTGCTTTGCGGCGCCGGAGTTCGACCGTCCGCTATCAGGTGTTCTCTACTGACCCACGAAATACGCTTACGCGGAAAGTGGGGATTTCAGAACCACCGCAAACTGCAACCCCGCACCGGCTCTGGCGTCAATCACAGAGCCGGTTTCGTCTAGTGCTTCACGTTTTAGCGGGGTATTATCTCAATCTTTTGCAGGTCTGGACATATCGGGATAGCGGTAGGTATAGCCCGGCTTATTCCGAATCTCATCCTTCAGTTCGTCGAAATCTTTGCGGAAGTCAACGATCTGTTGCTCCAGCGCCGCCAGCTGCGTTGGCGCAGAAGATAGGGCCGCCGACTGCACTTCCAGCGCGGAAATCCGGCTCGCCAGGCTGAGCATCCAACCGCCCATTGAAGCAACGACAGTCAGTGCCAGCGAGACGATTGCAACGATAAGGACGCCATTGCCTTTCGCTGGATCCCGCTCATTCGTGATCATCGTTTCCCGCCTCCGCGTGTTGCTTGCCGTTCAGCTTGCTCTGTTGCCCGGATCGCAGCCCTCGCCTTGGCCACATCGCCAAAGCTGTCGCAATCCTTATGGACCCGCTGCAGCTCGCTCTTGATGTCCAGCGCGCGGTCCAGATTCCGCACTTCCGAGAAGGTCAGGGAAACGCCCCAACCGCAGCCGCTGCAGCGCAACCTGTAGCCGTCATCCAGTTGGGTGATCACGCTAGTGAACGCCGGTATACACAGCCAGTTTTTGCTGCGCACTTTCTACCAGGTCCTCAGCACACCAGCGCTGGCGGATACGTTCTGCCCTCTGGTCTTCCGTCATATGAGCCGTCCGTGACTTGCCGCGCATTCCTACGATCGCCTCGACTTCCGCCTTAGAGAACGCTGTGCAGGAAGCCTTCGATCTCCGCTCCATGATCGCCTGCATTGCAGGATGTGGCGCGCTCACTGGCCTGCGAACCTCGCGCAGCGAACGCAATGCGACGATCGCACCCGTCTGATTGTGAAGCACCGGCTCAGCAGTGTTCTGCTCAACCATGCGCACAGCCTCCTCGGGCTTCAGATAACGGCGAATCGAGTTGATTCCACGTTCATCTGTGACCCACAACGCTATGCTTTTCGACATGCTTTCCTCTTTCAAACGCAGACATCGACGCACACGCGCGACGGCGCGTGAACAGGCGGATATGGAAATGGAGACGGAGCTATTCCTAGGCTTCACAACGGCCCGATTTTCGCTCGGACTGTACAGCCAGTCGGTGCTGGCTACGCTGCTTTCGCAGTTACGTTGCATACCTTCGCCAGTACGTCAGTGAGGTACAAATAGGACTATGAGGCATGTTTTATCAACATGCAATGGGTAGGTTGCACATAATTCTGTGATTGGCGATCTACCCGTATAAACATTGGACGAAACACATGCACATAATTCTGCGATTCTTACTTTTCCACAAGGCTGCGGGGTGTCTGTATCGCTGCGCAGCACGCCTTCCGGTGCTCCATTTCGAGCTTCTGCATGATGCCCTGCGCCTCTGGCATCTTCATCAGCTCGCCGAAGGTCATAAACTCCTCGGGATGATCCTTGGCATACGCCGCATCGTCCGCTTCCGCCTTGCGAATCTCTGCTGCCTCGCGGACCAGCTTGCGCTCGATGACAGCCTGCTTCAACTTTGCGCATTCTGGGAAGGCCGTCTCGCCGTCACGCTTTGGGTAGCGCGCAATGTCATCCAGTCCGCCCTCGATGTCGACCAGGTCGAATCTCGCCAGGTCCTCAGCCAGCACCAAGTAATCGTCCATGCCCAGCTTGGCCTGGCGCCGAACGCCCAGCTTGGCCAGAAGCCGCGTAATAGCCGCTTGCTTCTCGGCTGGCGATAACGGCGATAGCCTGCTGCGCTGCATCGAGGCTGGATTCGGTTTTACCCTTGAAAGTTCCATGTATATCTCCTGTTTTTCCAAATTGATTGAGGGGCCCGTCCTGGTACTTCGTGATGTTCGACAGCCACAGACGCGGCCGCTCGCCGTGCGGCGTTCCCGGACTTCGCGCCCGGTGGTTCAGGCACGCCTGAAATCTCTCCAGCGTCAGCCCCGGCGCGGACTGCAGCAGCAGCGACAGTGCCCTAGCCTCCGAGCCATCCCACGCCAGCACGACGTCCTTGAACTTCGCATAGGTGACGATCGCCAGGCGGAAGGGCGTATGCCGTGGATCTGCCGGAGCTGTTGCGTTTGCTTTTGCCCTGATCGGCGCTTTTGCTTTTCGCTTTGCTTTGGCAGGTGCGACGGTCTCGCCGGGAAACGCAAGAAGGTTCCATGGTGGTTCAATGATGGTTCCTCCTATATGGGGGTGTGGGGGTTCGGTCTCACAGACCGCAATTTCGGTCTCACAGACCGCAATTTCGGTCTCACAGACCGTTTCTACTACGACGGCATCGGCAAATGGTTCCACGGATGCGGTCTCACAGACCACTTTTACTGCGGCGGCATCGGCAAAAAGTTCCACGGATGCGGCCTCTACTTCTTCTGCGTCCAAGATCAACGGCTGGCGCTGGGCTAGACGGAAGCGGGCCGCGAACGGCTGCTTCAGGTCTGTCCCTAGAACCCTCAGGTTGATCTGGAAGGCGTATTTGTAAAACTTCCCCTCGACCCGCTGACGCGCGACAAGGTTTATCTCTTCGAATATCTGCAACATGCGGCGGACGGTCCGCAAATTCAATTCGGAACTCCCCGCCACACGCTCCACCGACGGCCAGCCATAGCCCGCAGCGTCGGCCGCATCCGCGAGCACAACCAGGACAGCCTTCGCGGTCGGATTACCCAGCCGCGTTCGGTATGCCGAATTGGTTACCTCGTTGCTCACGCACGCCCACCCTTCGCCGTCGTATCCCCGGCCGCTCTTGCTGCTCGATTGACGTGCTGCACCGTTGCCCACCATTCCGTTCTGCTGCGTTACTGTCAGGCGCTCTTGCGCACTTCACTCGACAACGCGAACGCCGCCCAGGGTTTGCCGTCATCCGGGACTGCATTGTCGAAGAACGGCTGCGCAATCCTGACGCCCAACACATTAGCGAACTCGATCTCCACCTTGGCCGAGTTGATGATGGTCTGCGCGAGATCGCTGATCGCCTTGGCGCGGGCGACCTCCATGGGAATGGCCTTCTCTTCATCCCTCAACGCCTCAATCGCCTCAAATAAATGGTTCCGCAAGTCCGACATCTTATTTTTCACGTTGACTCCTGATCTTTCTGTTGAGCGCACCGCGCAGTTGAATCAATCCGAAAACCTCCGGCCCCCACCGCTGCGAACTGTTCCGCAGCATCAGGTCTCGACGCGACAGGCACTCGAGGTTCTCGAGCACGATGTTCGCCTTGTCGCCATCCTTGAAGATCACTACGCGCCCCGCCGGCACCGGACCGTGCGCCTCTTCCCACACGAGAATCTGCACACCCTTCCAATCGCGTGGCGTTCCGAGCGTGTCGGTGACCTTGCGCTCCCGATAGCCGTCTGGGTTGACGCGCTCCGTCCCGATTGGCATGTACTTATTTCCGATCTGGCCGCACTTGAACTGCGTCTCCGCCATGCGCCCAGGAGCCCATCCCGGCATCTTCATTCCCTTGTTCGCCGGTACGTGCCCAGGCTTGAAGCGAAAGTCAGCCCCGACATTGTCTCCGCGCCGCAGACGATACGCATCCGGGCTGGCCAGAAACGCAGCCGTCTTCTTCAGCCCCAGCCTCGCCGCGACGCGATAGATATTTTTCGCTGAGCAGCCGAGCTGCGTCGCGATCTCGGCCGTGGGTAGGTGGGGATACGTACGCTGCACGGCATCGAGCTCCTCCGGACTCCAGAGCTTGCGTTTAGCACGGGGGCTCATTAGCACGGCAGTCCCTTCGGCATCGCTACCCTGCGGCATTCCCGGCAGGTCGCATGCGGCGAGTACTTACTGAAGGTGCGCGGGCAGCTTGCGCACGTCTTCAGTTTCCCCGCCTTGGGGCGGCAGAGCTTGCAGATCTGCTGCGTGCTGCGAGCCTCCATCCGCCGGCCGCAGCCTGCAGCGCACAGCCGCATCGTCCGCGTGGTCTTCGCCGTCGGGCGGCACGTCGAGCACAGCGCCCCCTTCACGCAAGGGTTCAGCTCTGCCTTGCAGGCCGTGCAGTACCTCTTTGCCCGCTCGCCGCTGGCTACATACTGGCGCCACTCGATGACTCGGCCCGCTGCTGGCTGGGCAGGACGCACGGTGCGCAGGTTGGCGGGGTTCAGCTGCACCCGGTCGCGCCACTCCTGCGCTGGCGACACACTCAGCCGCTCGCGCTCGGCCTGCAGCGCAGCATCGGCGGCACGGATGGCGGCCGTGATCGGGATGCTGACGCACGGCAGCGTAGGCGATGCATCGAAGTCCTCAAGCCATGCAAACGCGTTGACGGCCATTAGACCGCCTCGCTGTCTTTACGCCTGCGAGCTTGTAAAACCGCCTCATCCGCAAACGCAGCAGCAGTGGCCACGGTGGGTATCCGCCCGGAATACATCTCGAGAATCACAGGGGTAACCGAGCACACCATCCGCTCCCACAGCTCACACTCGTGCGCTGAGGCAAAACAGACCGCTGGCCGCTCGATATCAACTTTCACCATCACTCGCCTCCAAATAAATTCGCTTGCTCTTGACTACCGCCGCCGTGGGACCGCATGAACTGCACCATCTGTTCGCGGGTATGCTCGACAGCACCATGCTCGACAGCCGCAGTGCGCCGGGTTGCCACCAGGTCATAGTGCGGCAGCTTGTCTTTGGCTTGAAACCACTCCCGCCGCATCCCGATCGCCCGCGCCATGGCGTGCAGCTCCTCGAGCGTGTCCGCGTACATGTGGCAGCTGCGCTCCCAGCGAAAAGTCTTCGATCCACCATGTGCCATCACCGGATCCACATAAACGCTCATGCGCCGGGCTCCGGCTCACATAAGGGTTCACCTTCGTCGAGAATGATGACCCACTGGGGATTCTCAAGACTGCGTTCTAGCAACCGACGGGAATCGAGGTAAAGCACTTCGTCCGTCAAGTCGACTGTGGCGCTCGCGAGATCAAACCACATATCGCCATAGCAATTGCTTCCCTGAGGAACACATTCGCTTTCGATCACACCGGCAGCGCGTTCATACGCGAAGCTCATCTCGATCATTCGCAGGTCACTCATCGCGATCCCTTCTTCGCTGCTCTTGCGAGCTTGCGGTCGGCCAATTCGCGGGCCAGTTGGCGTTCCCGTTCGAGGCGTTCATGCAACTCCGGCATGCGGTCCTCAAGCAGGCGCTGGGACTCACGCGGAGCGCACAGCGGATCGGCGGCGATAGCCAGGTCATCGACCCGCACGATGACCACCAGCAGCGCACCGCTCTTCTTTAGCAGCCACGCCGCCGCAGCCTGCAGCGCACCGTTGCTCGTCAGCTCCCAATCACGCTTTGCCATGCGCAACCTCCGGAAACTGGTGCCACTGCACGCCATCGAGCAGATCGCCCGCAGACTTCTTGCCGAGGCGCGCCATCCACACGTCGTTGTCTCTAGCCGATCCGAGAATCTGCCCATCCTTTCCGTCGCGCGTTAGTCTGACGTGAGGCTTATTGTCCGGATCGTCCCATCGGTGATCCCGCCACTCGCCCCATTGCTTGAAGAAGAAGGGCACGCCAGCGGCGACACACTGATCGCGCAGGCTGCAAGCCCAGGCCGGATGCATCGGGCGAGCTCCAGGGCCGCTCTCGCCGCCGCAGATCACCCAGTCAAGACGCGTCGCAATCTCTGCTCCGGGGTCCACACCTGCATTACTCAAAGCGTTCAGATACCTCCCAATCCCACTAACGCTCAGAAGTTCTTCCAGACTTACATGCCGCAGCAGGGGTTCAGCGGAGATGAACCGCACTGCTGCCGGCGTCTTCAGCAGCAGCGGGATACGCTCATCCGCAGCCTTCTGGTTCTCGACCGAGACACCCAACCACACGTTTAGCAGCGGCCAGTTACTACTTACTCGACAGCCGCATTCATCACGATCCGCGCCGAGATCATAGACAACCTCAGCATTCTTCGGAAACATGGAGCGCGGATATTTCACGTGTGCTTCAATCTCAAACGCCAGGTCACCAGCAGCCAGCATCACATCGCTGCGTCTACCCGGCTCGCCCAGATATGCCAGCATCCGCTCCGGCCGCTTCGTGAGGATCTGAAACGTGTGCCGCGCGCACAGCGCCATCACCGCGAAGATACGGTCGCGCATTTCATCCGTCACGTTCTCATGAAAGAGGTCGCTCATCGAGTTGACGAAGATGCGGCGCGGCGTCTTCCAGCGCAGCGGATCGAGCAGGTGCTCTTCCACGAACTCGATCCTTCCATTCCACCTGCCCAACGCCGTCAGGCCTGCATACGCCAACCCCGGCCCGCTGAAGCGATGCGCTACGCTCTCGGCGTAGCAGTTGCGGCATCCCTCACTCACCCGCGAGCATCCCCGAATCGGATTCCACGTCGCATCCGTCCACTCGATTGATGTCGCACCGCTCATGCCGTCACCCCTTTGGACTTCTTTCCCGCTGGCAGTACAGCCTTCTTCGCCGGAACCTTTTTCGCAGCAGGTTTAGCGACTTTCTTGACCGGCTTTGCGGCGTCCGGAGCGGTCCATTTGAAACCGAGCTCCTTCGCGACGGCGTCCATCGCCCGGCGCTCAGCCTCTTTCCGTTCGCGGCGGTCGACCTTCAGCAGGTCCGCGTGCTCTAGCGCGGCGGCCAGACGAATCAACTCATCCACCATGGCCGTGCCGATATATTTCTCGATCGCATCCATTGCGACATCATCCTGCGCGGACAAGTGAGTGCCCTTCGCGGTTGGTACCGGAATCCCCATTGACACCGCCAGGCTTACACCGTCAATACCCCACCCGCGCTCGAGTGCATCCTCGAGGAGCTTGCGCAGAACCGCTTCACGCTTCTCCATCGCCTTCGCCAGCAGCAGCTTCATGAACGCGACACGCACCGGCCGCTCGCTCTCCACGTACGCCTTCGCAGCAGCCTCACGCGCTTCACGCTCCGCCGTCGTCTCCGATGGCTTCGGCTTATCCTCGCTGCGCGCCTGCTTCTCCTCCCAGCCCTTCGAGTGCACCTTGCAGCCCACCGCGATGCACACCCGGACAGTCTCACCGGCCATCCGCAGCTTCTCCCTGCCGCCCATGTAGCCGCGATCGCCCGCATCGCTCCAATCCACCGTCACACCCGAACGCACATTCGCGCAGCTGCCCATCTTGGCATCGATCCACTGGCCGTACTTCAGCACCTTCGCCGGGTTGGCCGTCTCGGCAGCTGACTTGATAGAGCACGCCGCAATCCCATCATTGGGCACAATGCTCGGCTTCACGCTGGATATCTTCCAGCTCAGCCGCGGTACCAGAACCTTCGGCTTGGCCAGCTCATCGTGCCCAGCCTTGCGCATCTCGATCTGCACGAAGCCTTCCGTCTTGGCTGCGAAGCATGCGCCGTCGGTGCAGGTCGCGTCGCCCATCTCCATATCGCCGAAGAGCGGCGTATTAGCCTTGGTATTCTTCGGGCACTCCGCGCAGGGCCCAACGTCGGGCAGCAGGTAGTCTTCGTCCGTCAGCGACCAGGGCGCGCGGCTCAACAGGATGCCCGACTCAGCCTCAATCCACGCCTTCAGCCGAACGACGCTCTGCGGTTCAAAGGTGTAGGAATAACGCGACGAATTCCCCGCAGCCTTATCCGCGCGCGCCTGCACAACGCTCGCGATCCGCTGCTGCAGCACCGTCTCCACGGTCGTCTTCGAGCCCGCGCTATGGTCCAGCGTCCACTTCAGTGCGGCATTCTGCTCGGCCTCCGCCAGGCGCGCCAGCAGCAGCGCATGGTCGATGGTGATCAACTCAGCCCGCATCGCATCGCGCGAGTGCAGCGTCAGCGCACACAGGCGCAGGATCTTCGCGACATAGCTCTGCTCCTTGCCCATCCGCGCCGCGACTGCCGGAATCGAGCCAAGCACCTGGAGCAGCCGCTCGAAGGCCTCAGCTTCCTCCACGGGGTGAATGTCGACGCGCTGCAGGTTGGCGACGATCGCGGTCTCGGCCGCCTCGGCATCGGTCATGCCGCGAGCCAGCAGGCACGGCAGCAGCTCGAGGCCAAGCTCCCGCGCTGCCAGCAGGCGGCGATGCCCGGAGACGACCTCGTAAACGTCAACGCCGTGGCCACCGTCGCAGTCCTCAAGGAACACTGGCCGCACCAGCAGCGGCTCCTGGAGGCCGGACTGCGCGATCGAGGCCTTGAGCTCGTCAAGCCTAGACCGGTCGAAGGTCTGGCGTGGGTTGGTGCTCGAGGCGCGAAGGTCAGCGACGTTCAGCTCCAACAGGATTCGTTCCGAATTGCGGTCTGTCATAAATCCCTCACTCCTGAAATGTTTGGTTTGCGCACGGCGAAAGCCTTTCCTCTTGCCGTGCGCGCAGCACTAGCGAACGACGCTGACCGTCTTTGCGTCGACGTTGTCGCAGTCGACCTTCAGCGTCAGCACATCCGAGCGCGTCAGGTCAGAGATCGAGTTGGATATGCGCGTTCCCGCGGCGTCATAGACCAGCACGCGAACGCGGCGATGCAGTTGCTTATGGTTCGGGTCCTTATGGTTGGCAATCGCCTTGGCAGCCGACTCCACGCGCCCAGCCACATCGCTCGCGCGAACAATCGCCTCCTGCAGCCGTGTGAAATCTTCGGTGTCGACATCGACCTTGAGGGTGATCACCTTGTCAGCGACGCCTGCCAGCGGCAGTGCAACCCTGCCCGCGAACCGCGAGCGCTTGGCTACCTTCTTCTTTGCAACCTTCTTTGCTGCCTGCTTCGACGTACCTGCCATACTGCCTCCTCATCCACGCTCTACGTGGAAAGCTCAATGTGTGTGGTTCGGCCGTTCCTACGGCGGAAGAAGTTCAGCTGCAGCGGCCGAGACCGGACCTGTACAACGGCAGCCCCGTCGCGATGCATACCCGCGCCCTGGATCAATGCGGCACGCTTCATCGCCTTCAACGTTGCGGCCACTGCTACGCGCGACCAGCCGAGAGCCTGCGCCACTTCGACGCTGGTCATGCCTGCAGGATGTGCGCGTAGCAGGCTCAAAATCTTTTCCATCACCCCCGAACCTCTTCAACGGTCAGGTCAATGGCTTTGCCGAAGACCTCGATTGCGGCGTCCCAGACCTTGCGCGGATCGACTAGAGGAAGGTCGAGGGCGAGGTCGAGGGCGAGGTCGAGGGCGAGGTCGAGGTCGAGGGCGAGGTCGAGGTCG
>PLHC01000155.1 GCA_003138795.1 Granulicella sp.
GGTGCAGGCGCTGCTGCCACCGGCGCTGGCGGCGGGACGTCGGAAGGCTTCACTACGACCGGTTCCGGAGGTGGCACGGACGCCACTGCTGGAGGTGCTGGCACTGCCGGCGGGCGAGCCACGGCTGGTCCCGCAACATGACGGTTGGCGATGGCGGGCGGCACAATGTACGTTGGCGCTGCAGGCCGTGGAATGGGAACAATGCGCCGCGGGGCCGGTGCCGCAGGTGGCGTAGCAACTGCGAGCGGCGGAACCGGAGCAAGCGTCGCCGCCGGGGCCGTTATGGGCCCTGAAGCGACCGGGGGGCGATTTGCAGGCGGCGCCACCGTTACAGCAGGGCGCGGGGGCGGCGCAGCTTTAGCCGCATTCTCGGCCTGCTTGCGCTCGAGGATCGCCTTGAGCGCATCGCCGGGCTTGGAGACGTGCGACAGATCGAACCTAGGCTTGATCTCCGCGGGGGCGACCCGGGACGAAGCACTGCGCACTCCGCGGTTGAAGTAGCCGCGCACCTTCTCGGCTTCATCCTCTTCGATGGAGCTCGAGTGCGTCTTCTTCTCGGTGACGCCAACCGCCGTCAGAGCGTCCAGNNAACTTTGCTCATCCGTCCCTTTTCAGTTCCACTACGCACTTAGCTGTTCATATCAGCCTCAATCGAAGTAGGGGTTAGTCCAAGGTTATTATCCCTTGAAACTGTTAACTTTTCAGCCATTTGACTGATATTTCTAAAAACCTTGCAGGCCGGACTGTGGGTATCAACCACGATCATGCCCGCTGTTATCAATGCCCTCATCGGAGACTTCCTGGGCCTGTTCGACCAGTTCGTCCACGGTGTCGTTCTCGAGTTCAATGTCCGCTTCGCGAGCGTCGTTAGCGTCGTTAGCGTCGCTCGATGAGAGCTCGTCCTCGACGGCAGCGATGTCCTCGGTTGAAAATTCGCTGATCTCTTCGGCAGAGCCGGCGTCCGCGGCCTGCCCTGCAAGTATCTCTTCCGGTGAATTCGTCATGGAATGTACCTCGTCTCCTGCCTCATCGGATGCGGCGGCGGCGGCGATGGCTTCTTCACCCTCAATAAGAGTGGGTTCAGAGGGTGCGGGGACGGGACGTTCTTCGCCCTCTTCATACTGTCCAAAGTAGTGACGAACGGCGACGGCGATCTTTTCGACGGTCTTTTCGCCTATGCCGGGGATCTCGCTGAGCTCTTCGGCGGTCATGTCGGAGAGCGCTTCAACAGTAGTAATGCCGGCGGCGATCAGCTTCTCCATAACGGCGTCGCCGAGCTCGACGACCTGCTCGATGGGAGTGGAGGGTCCGCCGCCCATGGCCTGCATCTGCTGCTCTACCTCCTGGCGCTTCTCCTCTTCGCTCTTGATGTCGATCTTCCATTGCAGGAGCTTGGCGGCAAGGCGGACGTTCTGGCCCTTCTTGCCGATGGCAAGCGAGAGTTGGGTGTCGTCAACGATGACTTCGATCTGCTTTTCGGCGAGGTCCGTGATGGAGACGCGAGAGACTTTGGCGGGCTGCAGTGCCTTCTCGGCGAAGGTGGTGATCTCGTCCGAGTACTCGATGATGTCGATCTTTTCGCCGCGCAGTTCGCGGATGATCGACTGCACACGCATGCCCTTCATGCCGACGCAGGCACCGACGGGATCGACGTCCTTGTCCCGGCTCATGACAGCGATCTTGCTGCGCTCACCGGCCTCGCGGGCGATAGCGCGGATCGTGACAGTGCCGTCGTAGATCTCGGGGACTTCAGACTGGAAGAGCGACTGGACGAGCGCCGGAGCGGCACGCGAGACGATCACCTGTGGGCCCTTTGCGGCGCGATCAACGCGCAGAAGGACGACGCGCACACGCTCGCCGACGGCGAACTGTTCGAGGCGCGACTGCTCGCGCTTGGGCATCCGGGCCTCGGTCTTGCCGAGGTCGAAGATGACGTCCATGGGCTCGAGGCGCTTGACGGTGGCGGTAAGGATCTCGCCAGCGCGGTGCGCATACTCGTTGAAGACGGTGTCGCGCTCGGCCTCGCGGACCTTCTGAAAGATGACCTGCTTGGCCATCTGTGCGGCGATGCGGCCGAGCGGCGTGGTGTCCTTGTAGAAGCGGAGCTCGCCGCCGACCTCAACCTCGGGCGCGAGCTCGCGAGCCTGCTCGAGGGTGAGCTGGTTGTCGGGGTCTTCAATGAGTTCGGGCGTTTCAACAACGGTCTTGTAGACGTAGGCGCGGATCTCGCCGGTCTCGCGGTTCATCTCGCCGCGCATGTTTTCGACGGTCTTGTAGAACTTGCGGGTCGCGAGGGCGATCGCATCCTCGACCGCGCTAACCACGATCTCAGGGTCGATGCCCTTTTCGCGGCCCAGAATCTCAATCGACTGATACAGAGCACTTGCCATGTCGTGTCTCACTTCTTTCGCTCGGCGATGTGGGTCGCCGATAGTTCAAAATTCTGTTGCTTCTAAATCTCTGCTACCAGGTTCGCCTTCTCGACGTTTGCGAGCGATATCTCGACGGTTTGTGCGGACACCGTCTTTTTCTTTGCCTTGCCCTTCTGCTTTACGGCAGAGAGGTCGAGGGTGATCGTCTTTCCGTCGAAGGCGATCAACCTACCGGTGAAGTGTCGGTTACTGTCGATCGCGGTAAATGTCTGGACCTTTGCCAGGCTGCCGTGAAAGCGTTCAAAGTCGGCCGGCTTCAGCAGCTTGCGTTCGAGGCCGGGAGAGCTGACCTCAAGCGTATATTCGGCTCCGGGGATGAGGTCCTCGATGTCGAGTACGGTTCCGAAGTCGCGAGCAAAGTTGGCGCAGTCCTCGTGGGTGACGCCGGACAGTGTCTCGACGGGAACACCCTTTGGCAGGCCTGCTGCTTCATTGGATGCGGCGTCGGCCGCAAACTGGGCGCGGGCTTCTGCATCCTTCTCGAGAAAGACTCGAAGAATGCGGTGCTTGGCGCCGCCGGTGAACTCGAGGTCCACCACGTCGAGATGGTGCGAGGCCGCGATGCGGTCGGCTGTGGCGCGAATTGTCTCAATCTGCAAGGCCATAGAACGTCTTGTCGTGCTTGAATTTAGCGGAAGCTGTCACCGTCCGCCAAACTGGATTTAGAGCAAACAAAAAGTGGGCTCTCGCCCACTCCTCTCTTCCGCCACCTACCGGTTCGCTCACGGCAACTATCTGCGGCAGAACAAATTCGTCTGCTATCCAGCAGTTTATGACATCCTGGCCGAAAACTCAACTATGGGGGCAAGTGACGTGGGCGGGGGCGCTCCCGGACCTCTGGGCCGCACGGCGGCTCCAGAGCTGCTGCACAAAAAATGCGCTCACCTGAGGTCAGGGGGGCGTGCCCGGTCTGATAAAGGTGTCAAGTCAGCGATTCATCTCTATATGCTGAGAAGCCTTCACCGGTGCAACAATAGGGAAGTATGATTCAAACTCAAATTCCCGAAGCGCTCACGTTCGACGACGTGCTGCTGGTCCCCGCATATTCTGACGTCGTTCCCTCCCAGGTGAGCACGCAGACGCGGCTAACGAAGAATATTACGCTGGCGACACCGCTGATGTCGGCTGCCATGGACACGGTAACGGAAGCGCGGCTGGCGATTGCAATGGCGCAGCAGGGCGGGCTCGGCGTGGTGCATCGCAACCTGACGATTGAACAGCAGGCGGGCGAGATCGACAAGGTGAAGCGCTCGGAGAGCGGGATGATTGTAGATCCCGTGACCATCGAGCCGGAGCGGCCGATCTCGGATGCTCTGGAGGTGATGCGGCGGTTCAAGATCTCGGGCGTTCCGGTGACCAAGAAGGGCAAGCTGGTCGGCATTCTGACGAATCGCGATCTGCGGTTCGTCTCGCGCACGGATATTCCGATCGGCGATGTGATGACCAAGACCAACCTCATCACCGTGCCGGTGGGAACGACGCTCGACCAGGCCGAGCAAATCCTGCATCAGCATCGCGTGGAAAAGCTGCTGGTGGTGAATGACGCGTATGAGCTGAAGGGGCTGATTACCGTCAAGGACATCCAGAAGAAGTTGAAGTACCCGAATGCGAGCAAGGATGAGCAGGGGCGGCTGCGCGTGGCGGGCGCGATCGGAGCGACGGGCGATTACCTGGAGCGCGCGGCGGAGCTGGTGAAGTATCGCGTGGATGCGCTGGCGATCGACTCGGCGCATGGGCACTCGTCGCGAGTGCTGGAGGCGATTGCAGAGGTGAAGAAGGCGTTTCCGGATGTCGATCTCTTTGCCGGCAACATCGCGACGTATGAGGGCACGCTCGCGCTGATCGATGCAGGAGCCGATGCGGTGAAGGTGGGTATAGGGCCGGGGTCGATCTGTACGACGCGCATGGTTACCGGCGCGGGCATGCCGCAGATCACGGCAATCTCCGAGTCGTATCGCGCGGCGAAGGAGCGCGGCGTTGCGGTCATCGCCGATGGTGGCGTCAAGTATTCGGGTGACATCACGAAGGCGATCGCGGCGGGCGCGAGCGTGTGCATGCTGGGCTCGCTGTTTGCCGGCGTGGATGAGAGCCCGGGCGAGACGATTCTCTACCAGGGGCGCAGCTTCAAGGCGTATCGCGGAATGGGTAGCTTGAGTGCGATGGCGCAGGGTAGTGGTGAGCGGTATTTCCAGAGCAAGAGCGACATTGATGAATTCGCGAGCAGTGAGCGGCCGTCGATCACGGCTCGCGAGGGCAGCGGCAACCGGCTGGCGAAGTTCGTGCCCGAGGGCATCGAGGGACGTGTGCCGCATCGTGGACCGCTCGAGGCCATGATCTATCAGCTGATCGGCGGCCTGCGCTCGGGAATGGGATATCTTGGCTGCGGGACGATCGAGGAACTGCAGGAGAAGGCGCGGTTTATTCGCATCTCAGGTGCTGGTTTGCGTGAGAGCCACGTGCATGATGTGGTGATTACGCGCGAGGCGCCGAACTATCACGTGGAGGAGTAGGGGCTGTGCGGGGGGTACCCCCCCTCCCCCCCTGGTTTTGTAAAGTCTCTGGAATCAACAGTTGCAAATTCAGGTGTCTGCAAAGTATTCCATGCAGATACTTTACGGGCAAAGTATTCAAACTATTGGAGTTAGCGTCCGTTTTGTGGGTTAGGACGGATTTTAGCCCTTCGGAACGTTTTCTGGGGGCGTTACCCCTAGCAGGTATATATCGGGCCTTCAATCTGGCCTAGGCCTTCGGCCTAGGCTGGTATATGTCGGGCCGTTGGCCCTTGACGACTTGAGGTGCAATGGTGGTGAGACATGCTGAAATACCCTCTACTTCAATTGTAGAGAGTTGGTGGGGGTAACTATGCCAACTCTTGGGGAGAGAAATCGCACGTGTTGATGGGGGTTTTGGTGATTTCGAGGGGTGTGGGGGGCTTGACACGCGAGTTTTGGGCTGTTTTTGAAGAAACTATTTTGTCCTGCGCGGACGGCGAGAATTGGGATTGAGGCGGGGCCGAAAGTAACAGTAAGCCTGATACCGTCGTGAATTACTTTTCCCGGTGAGACCACGAGTCACGTTGCGTGCCGACGATGTGGCCGGCGTACTCACTTCCGGTACTGCTCATCCGTGACCTGTTCCATCCAATCGACAACCTTTCCGTCAAGCTTTTCCTGAATGGCGATGTGCGTCATTGCGGTGTTGGGTGTTGCTCCATGCCAGTGCTTCTCGCCTGGCGAGAACCAGACCACATCCCCCGGCCGGATCTCCTCGATCGGTCCGCTCGCGCGCTGAACCCAGCCACAGCCGGCAGTTACGATGAGAGTCTGGCCGAGCGGATGCGTATGCCATGCAGTCCGTGCACCCGGCTCGAATGTGACGCTGG
>PLHC01000089.1 GCA_003138795.1 Granulicella sp.
GGATCGTCGAACGCACCTTCGCCTGGCTCAACTGGTCACGTAGACTCAGCAAAGACTACGAACTCCTCCATACCTCTGCTGAAACCATGATCCACATCGCCTTCGCGCACCTGCTCCTGCGCCGCTCTACTTAGTTTCTGGACAGATTCTTAGGCATTACACGCCGCCGGACATCTCTTTCAGCGCCTTCTCCGCCGCTTTCTGCACCTTCGGCATCGGATCGAGCGTCAGGCACTTCTTATAGTGCGTCTCCGCCTCGTCCAGCTTCCCCAGCCGCCGCGCCGCATCCGCCAGCGCCAGGTGCGCATCCGCATCATCCCCGGCGATCGACACCGCATCCGTCGCCCGCTCGTACGCCCCTTTAAAGTTGCGATCATTTTGGTAGAACGCGGCGACCTTCAGGTCCTCCTCCTCGCGCTCATCCGGACTCTGTCTGGCCACGGGCGGCAACTTCTTCCGTGCAGTTCGCCTTGCCTCCGCAGCCTTCGCTGCCGGGTCATCATCGCCGGCCAGCGGCCCTACGCCGCCTCCCCCTGAACTCGAACTGCTACTCGAACTACCCGAGCTACCCGCATCCTGCAACCCATCGCCATTCGGCGGTGCCGGCTTGGAACCACCGTCAGCAGTCGCCGGATTCGTCCCACCCTTTGCCGCATCATTCGAGGAATCCTCACCCGGGTACGGAAACCGATTGCCTGACGGCGGGGTACTCTTCCCGGCCGGCTGTGCTGAACTCCCCGCAGCAGCGGGATTCCCTGCCGCATTTTGGGCCGCCGGAGCACTCGGCGCGCTGGGCGCAGCCGCGGGCGTCTCGCCGGGAAACGGAAAGCTCTTCGCCGGACTCGTTCCCGGCGCCGGTGCAGCCGCTGGAGCACTTCCATTTGCCGGCGGATTCTTCGTGTCGGCCGGCGGCTGACAGTTCGGCCACGTCACGGTCTTGCCATTCTCATCCGTAAACGTACAGCTGCCCTGTGCATGAGCTACGTTTGCCGTCAGAGCGAGGCCCACCCCGGCACCCATCAGAATCAATCTTCCCAACGCACGCATCATCAACCGCATATACCCATTAGACGACACACCGCCCTTCCACGGTAGTCCCCATCGTCTTTTGCTTTCCTCAGCCCCTCACCGCGCCTCTTGCTATACTCCACCCCATGCCGCGCCCCGCCCGCACCTCCAAAATCCAAGCTCCCCGACTCCTCATCCGCTCCTCCTCCATCCACGCCGCCGGCTGCTACACCCTCGATCCCATCCCCCGCGGCCGCCGCGTCCTCGAGTACGACGGCGCGCGCATCTCGAAGGAGCTCGCCGACGAACGCTACGCCGACCGCCCCGTCACCTACCTCTTTGGCGTCGGCGACAGCAGCGACGTCATCGACGGCTTCGGCACGGCGATGTTCCTGAACCACTCCTGCGACCCCAACTGTGAAACCGAAGAGCACAACGGCCGCGTCTACATCCACGCTATTCGCAACATCGCCGCCAACGAAGAGCTGGTCTACGAGTACAACCTCTACGACTCCGACGACGACAACGCCGACTGCTACTGCGGCGCACCCCAGTGCCGCCGCACCATGTTCTCCGACGACGAGCTCAAGCGCCGCGCCCGCAGCGCCGCCCGCAAGAAATCCCGCGCCGCCAAAAAATAACCCACGCCCCCCGCCGCTTGTTCCTGAGACGTGGGAGTCGGTGAGGACAAACCTCCACGCAAAAAAGCTAACCCAATTCGAGTCTCCTCGAATTGGGTTAGCTCATTGGGTTAGCTCACTTGGCCTTCGCCATGGGAGGCGACCAGCCTAGCGGCGGTCATAGTGATGATGATAATGATGATGGTGACGGTGCCCAACTGCGACAACCACTTGTGCACTCGCCGGAGCCGCCAGCGGTGCGAGGAACAACAAGAGTAGAAAGCTCAATCCAAGTTTTTTCATAGCCAAGTCAGATGCGGAAAACAAAATCCGGGTTGTGCTCATGGACTGAATCTCCCAATGTGAGCAACAGAGATTGTCTTTCCTTTATCCCCTTCAGGTTTAACCTATCTAACGACGAAGCCCAATCCGGGCCTACGCCCGGATTGGGCTTGATTCATCATCATCGTGAGTCCTACGCCTTTGGCCGGAGACTAGCGGCAGTGGCGGTGATGATGGCTGTACCAGCAATGCCGGTGAGGGTGTCCAACAGCGACCACCACTTGTGCATTCGCTGCAGGAACCAGCGGCACGAGAAACATAAGAGCGAGGAAACCAAGCATAATTTTCTTCATAAGCGTGGGATGCCATTCGGCGGGCTGGAGTTGTGGCCCACGTCACACAATTGCCATCGCCCCCCCATGCACCACCCAGGGCTCCCCGCTTTTCCCCACCCTCCGGCGATACAATCGACCTGACCCATGGCCTATCAAGTCCTAGCCCGCAAGTACCGCCCGCAGCTCTTCTCTGACGTCATCGGGCAGGACCACGTCACCCGCACCCTGCTCAACGCGCTCGCCCAGAACCGCATCGCCCACGGCTACATCTTCTCCGGCCATCGCGGCATCGGCAAGACCACCATCGCGCGCATCCTCGCCGCCGCGCTCAACTGCAGCACGCCCGTTGGCAGCCCCGAGCGCCCCACCGAAGAGCCGTGCCGCGGCTGCGTCAACTGCCGCGAGATCTCCTCGGCTTCTCGTCAGGAAAACTCCATCTTCGAGGAGTCCCACTCCTTCGATGTCGAGGAGATCGATGCCGCCACCAATCGCGGCATCGACGACGCACGCCTCCTCACCGCCAAGATTCAGACCCGTCCCACCAACAAGAGCAAGTACAAGATCATCATCCTCGATGAGGCGCACCAGATCACCGACGCCGCCTGGAACGCGCTCCTCAAGACCCTCGAAGAGCCCCCTGACTGGGCCATCTTCATGTTCGCGACCACGCAGCCCGAGGACATTCCCCAAACCATCCGCTCACGCTGCCAGCACTTCAGCTTTCACGCCGTCAAGCTCGACGACATCGTCGGCCAGCTCCGCTTCATCTCCGATAAAGAAGCCATTACCGTCGACGACGCGACCCTCACCCTGCTCGCCGAAGCCGGCGACGGCTCCATGCGCGACGCCCTCTCCATCATGGATCAGGCCATCGCGAGCGCCCCCACCGTCGATGGCCACCCACACCTGGAGATCACGCAGGTCCGCGAGCTCATGGGCTCAGTCTCAAACGTCGTCTACGAGCAGATCCTCGAGGCCGTCCACGCCAACAACAGCGCCGACGTTCTCTCCGTCGTTGGGCGCCTCCTCGACGCCGGCAACGGAGCACCACAGCTCGCCCGCCAGTTCGTCCGCTACCTGCGCAACACCATCGTCGCCAAGGTCACCCACCTCGCTCCCGGTTCCGACGCTACCGGCGTAGCCGCTGAGCTGCTCCAGATCTCCCCCGAAGAGCGCCACCGCGTTGCTCGCTCCGCCTCACACTTCACGGAAGAAGAGCTCTCCCGTTTTCTCTCCATCATGCTCCGCACCTTCGACGAGCTGGGCTACCGCCAGGAGCAGCGCTTCCACCTCGAGCTTGGCCTCCTCAAGCTAGTCCACGTCCAACGCCTCGTCCCCATCGAAGAGCTCCTCAGCCAGTTGGGCGCGAAGCCAACGTCTACCCCCACAACTTCCCCCGCGACCGCGTCCCGGGCAGCCATAACTCCGGTTGCCACCTCTTCGGCTGCAGCTTCATCGTCGCCCAGGGAGGGCAGTCTCGCCACAGCCCCGGGTGCGTCCTCTTCGACGGCAGCACCTCCATCTCCCAGGGTGGCCGGTGCCACAGCAGCTCCCAGTGTCCCACTAACACCGCGCCCCTCGCCCTTCGAGTCCGACCGCAGCCGCAAGGTCCCGACCGCGGGCCTCATACCCTCCGCAGTAGAAGGGGGGTATAGCCCCCTGTCCAAACCGCCTCAGGATTCGGGCTTTAGCGCTGGTGCACCGGCCACAACCGCCGGTTCGCTCGCCCTCGCCAGCTCTCCTGCCCCGGTCTCCGCCGCTTTGCCCTCCGAGATCCACCCCAGCGGTCCACAACTCGTCGCCGCGCTATCGGCTGCTGCAGCAACCCGTCCTGCCACCGCAAACGACGATCCCGCTGCCCTGCAGTCGACCCTCATCGCCGCACTCGCCGCGGTCAAAGGCCAGCAGTCCGCCTCCGAGCAGCTCGAGGAATCCACCTTCACCCTCAACGGCAACACCCTCGAGATCCGGACATCGCTCTCAAAGACCATGCTCCCCGTCGTTTTCAACGCGGATGCGGATCGCCTCCTCAAGACTGCTCTCCGCGACGCGAACGCCGGAACTCTGATCTTCAAACTGCTGCCCGGCGCACCCGCTCCGGCTGGTGCTGCAAAAAAGCCACGACAAGCCGCCAGCGGCTCGGCCGCGGAGCTCGCTGAGAAGCATCCAATGGTTCAGCAGGCCAGGCGCATCTTCTCTGCCGACATCAGCAACGTCATCGACCTCCGAGACAAAGACTGACGCACGAAAGTAGGCTATACGGCCCATCGCGCAGCACGAAAGTGGGTTGTACACGCACGAAAGGCACCGAAAAACACATGGAATTCGATATGAACAAGATGGGCGAAATGCTCGCCCAGGCGCAGGAAATGCAGCAGGCAATGGACTTACGCCTCTCCCAGACCATCGTCGAGGCCGACTCCGGCGGCGGTGCGGTCTCAGTCCGCATGAACGGCAAAAAAGAGCTGCTAAGTCTAACCATTGCACCATCTGCGGCTGCTTCCGCCGGCGGCGACATCAGCCTGCTCGAAGACCTCATCGTCGCCGCCGTTAACGCCGCTGCCCGCAAGGCCGATGAAGCCCAGAACTCCAATGCTACCAACATGTTAGGAGGCCTAGGCCTCCCCGGATTTTAGCCATGGCGACGCGCTTTGCCGAGCCGATGGCACGGCTCATCGACGAGCTCCGCAAGCTGCCGGGCGTCGGCACTAAGTCCGCGCAACGCTTTGCTTTTCATATACTTAGATCGTCCGACGAAGACGCGGCAGAGCTCGCCGAGGCGATCAAAGGGTTGAAGCAGCATCTGCGCTTGTGCTCTAAGTGCAATAACGTCACAGACATAGACCCCTGCGCCTACTGCACGAATCCTGCTAGAAACTCGCGAATCATCTGCGTTGTCGAAGAACCCACCAACATCAACGCCGTCGAGAAGACCCGCAGTTTCAATGGCTTATATCATGTGCTGCATGGAACGCTTTCACCCGTGAATGGGGTTGGGCCCGAGCAATTGCGGCTGGAAAACCTGTGGCCCCGGCTGGAGGAAGCGGATGAGCTTATTTTGGCGACTTCGCCCACGGTGGAGGGCGAAGCGACGGCGCGTTATATCGCCGAAGAGGTGCATCGGCGGAATAAGTCATTGCGAATCAGCCGCATAGCGACAGGGGTTCCGGCGGGCAGCGACATCGAGTACGCCGATGAGGTGACGATGACCCGCGCGCTCGAAGGCCGGCGCGACGTGTAATTCGTGTTGCAATACGACCGTACAGCCCTGTTTCGTGTTGCAAACCGCATGTTTCAGCACATCAGATTTGCGGAAGGATGCGGAGGTCTCCGCCGGTCATCTGCTTGGGCAGCTCCAGCTTCAACAGACTGAGGATCGTTGGTGATATATCGCGCAGCGATCCACCGTCCCGCACTCCAATCTTCTTCCCCTGGTCGGTGACGAGGATGAATGGGACGGGGTTAGTGGTGTGGGCGGTGTGTGGGCCGCCGGTCACCGGATCGATGAGCATCTCAGCATTGCCGTGATCGGCTGTAATGATCCAGTTCGCGCCATGCTGCTTGATGGCCTGGTAGATGCGTCCGAGCTGTGCGTCGACGGTCTCGACGGCCTTGATGGTGGGTTCAATCTTGCCGGAGTGGCCGACCATGTCGGCGTTGGCGAAGTTGACGATGATGACGTCGAAGGCAGTGTCGTTGATGGATTTGATGACGACGTCGGCGATGCCCTCGGCGGACATCTCCGGGGCGAGGTCGTAGGTTGCAACCTTCTTCGACTGGACGAGCTCGCGTTCTTCGCCGGGGAAAGGCTTCTCGATTCCGCCGTTGAAGAAGTAGGTGACGTGGGCGTACTTCTCGGTCTCGGCGACGCGCAGGTTGCGCAGGTTGGCGACGGCCATCACGTTGGCGAGCAAGTTGTCCATGCTCTCGGGTGGGATGACCATGGGGAGCGTAAATTTCGGGTCGTACTGCGTCATCATGACGTAGTGGAGGTTGTGCGGAACGGTTGCGAGCGGGATCTCGGCGTTGAGCTCGGCGGCCTTCGGCAGACTCATGCCACCATCGGCGGTGAGGCCGCTGTTGCGGGTGAGGACGCGGGTGATCTGGCGGACGCGGTCGGCACGGTAGTTGAAGCAGATGACGGCGTCACCCTCGGCGATGGGGCCGATGGGCTGGCCTTGCGCGTCGATGCAGACGAAGGGCTCGACGAACTCGTCGGTGATCTCGTTGTTGTAGCTCTCGCGGATGCGCGCGACGGCGTCCTGATACTTACCCCCCGGCGCATCGGCGGTGACCATGGCGCGGAAGGCCTTGGCTTCCTTCTCCCAGCGGAAGTCGCGATCCATCGCATAGTAGCGGCCACTGACGCTGGCGAGCTTGCCGAAACCGTACTCTGCAAGCTTCTGCTGCAGCTCCTGGATGTAGCCTGCGCCGCTGGTTGGGAGCGTGTCGCGGCCATCGAGAAACGCGTGCACGAAGACGCGCTGGAGGCCATGTTTCGCGGCCAGACGCAGGAGCGCGTAGAGATGCCGCTGCTGGGAGTGCACGCCGCCATCTGAGACGAGGCCGATGAGGTGCAGCGCCTTGCCCTGCGCTGCGACGTCCACGGCCTTGAGCAGCGTTGGGTCTTCAAAAAACTTGCCGGAGGCGATGGCTTCGTCGATGCGCGTGATGTCCATGCGCACGATGCGGCCGGCACCGATATTCAGGTGGCCGACCTCGCTGTTGCCCATCTGCCCATCGGGCAGGCCGACGTAGTGGTTGCTGGCATGGATGAGGGTGTTGGGGTATTCACGCAGCAGCTTGTCGTAGGTGGGCTTGCGGGCGAGGGCGATGGCGTTACCGAGCGTTTCTGCTCGGTAACCCCAGCCGTCGAGGATGGTCAGAATAACGGGACCGTTCTTCACCATCGCTATGCTCCACAATTCACGGACGCGCGGCCGAGGAACCTGGCCGTCTGGCCGAGCTCTTCTTCGATGCGCAGCAGCTGGTTGTACTTGGCGATGCGGTCGGTGCGGGAGGCTGAGCCGGTCTTGATCTGGCCGGCGCCGGTGGCGACTGCAAAGTCCGCGATGAAGGTGTCTTCGGTCTCGCCGGAGCGGTGCGAGATGATCGAGGTGTAGCCGTTTCGGCGGGCGAGTTCGATGGCATCGAGGGTCTCGGAGACGGTTCCGATCTGGTTCAGCTTGATCAGGATCGAGTTGGCCACGCCTTCCTCGATACCACGCTGCAAGATTGAGGTGTTGGTCACGAAGACGTCGTCGCCCACGAGTTGCACCTTGCCGCCGAGCCTTTCGGTGAGCACGCGCCAGCCGGCCCAGTCGTTTTCGTCCAGCCCATCTTCAAGGCTGATGATGGGATACTGCCGGATCCAGCTCTCATAGAACTCGGTCATCTGCTCGGCGGTCTTCTCGCTCTTGTCGGACTTCTTGAAGACGTACTTGCCGATCTCCCTGTTGTAGAACTCACTGGCAGCGGGGTCGAGTGCGATGGCGATGTCTTCGCCGGGCGTGTAGCCCGCGAGTTGGATGGCCTCAAGGATGACTTCGATGGCTTCGACGTTGGACTTGAGCGACGGAGCAAAGCCGCCTTCATCGCCAACGGCAGTGTTGTACCCCTTCTTCTTGAGCACACTCTTGAGGGTGTGGAAGACCTCGGCGCCCCAGCGCAGAGCGTCGGCGAAGGTCTCGGCGCCGACGGGCATGACCATGAACTCCTGGAAGTCGACGTTGTTGTCGGCGTGTGCGCCACCGTTGAGGATGTTCATCATCGGGGTGGGGAGGATGCTGGCGTTGACGCCGCCGAGGTAGCGATAGAGGGGAAGTCCGAGCGCTTCAGCGGAGGCGCGCGCGCAGGCCATGGAGACGGCGAGGATGGCGTTGGCGCCAAGGCTGCCCTTGTTCTCCGTGCCATCGAGCGCGATCATCGTGGCGTCGATGAGCTTCTGATTGCTGGCGTCCATGCCGACGAGTTCAGGGGCGATGACGCTCTCGACGTTCTCGACGGCCTGCAGCACGCCTTTGCCGAGGTAGTGCGCAGCGTCGCCATCGCGGAGTTCGACGGCCTCATGCTCTCCGGTGGAAGCTCCGCTGGGAACGGCGGCGCGTCCGCGCGCACCATCGGCCAGAATAACGTCGGCTTCCACGGTTGGGTTGCCCCGGCTGTCCAGAATCTCGCGTGCTTGGATGGACACAATCTCAGTCATTTTGCTCCTCGATATCTCTTGCTTCCTGGTTCGGGTCGCCCGCACAACTCTGTGCTGGAGCCGGTCTTGCAACGATGGCCTGCGGTCGACGGCGATGGGTTTTCCGCTCGCGCCTGAAATCATATCGACAAACTCAGTCATTGCGCCGTCCCACCGGCCTCATTTTAGCAAAGCGGTTGCGCTGGGTTTCCAGGGTGTTGAGCGATTGCCGCACAGTTTCAGCCAGCATGGTCAATAATTCGTCGCCTTCCTCGCGGCTGGCGAGCGGCATGAGGAGGCGAACCTTGGTGCCGCGGCCGGGGCGGCTGACGATCTCCACCTGGGCTTCGTCGCCGTAGAGCACGTGCATGCGCTCGCGGACGTTGCGCATGCCGATGCCGGAGCCTTCGCGGACGAGGCCGCTGAGGGGCGCGGCGGTGGGGCCGCCGGGCTCGATGCCGACGCCGTCGTCTTCGATCTCAAGGAGCAGCCGGCCATCGACAATGCGGCTGCGGAGGATGACGGTGCCGCCGCTGATGCGGGGCTCAAGGCCGTGCTTGATGCTGTTTTCGATGAGCGGCTGGAGGAGCATGCTGGGAACGACGATGTCGAGGGTGTCGGGGTCGATCTCCTTGACGACGCGGAGCTTTTCGCCGAAGCGCACGACCTCGATGTCGAGATAGTCGTCGGTGAATGCGAGCTCTTCGCGGAGCGGGACGAAGGCCTCGCGATCAGAGAGGAGCGCGCGGAGGATGTTGCCGAGCTTCACGATCATCTCGCGCGCAAGCTCGGGTTTGGAGCGAACCAGCGAGGCGATGGAGTTGAGGGTGTTGAAGAGGAAGTGCGGGTTGATCTGACGCTGCAGGGCCTCGAGGCGGGCTTCGAGGAGAAGACGGGATTGCTCTTCTAGCTTGCGCTCAATGCGGACGGCGTTCCAGATTTTGAGTGGAATGCCGACGACTACCGGCGCGCAGGCGCAGATGGCGAGCTCGATCAGCCAGGAGCTGGAGTAGAGCTCGAAGAAGCGGCGTGGGTAGAAGTGCGAGAGCACGCTGGTGCCGAGTTGCGTCGCCATGATGATGACGAGGAGAAAGATCTGGCGGTCGAGGTGCGGCCAGGTGACGGTGCGGCGAATCCAGCGGTAGAGGCTGAGGTCGATGAGCGGGGAGAAGGACCAGATGTTTTCTTCGCCGGCGACGCGGCGATAGGCTCCGAAGATGGCGGCGACGATGAGGTTGACGGGGAGAGCGAAGAACTCATGATGGCCGAGCGCGGGAAGGGCGAGGGCAGTTCCGCCGATCATCGCGGCCCAGGGGCCGAGCAGAAGGCCAAGGATGGCGACGGCCTCGAAGGAGAGGTCGGCGGCGAGGAAGTTGGGGACACGCACGCGCACAAGTACGCCAAGCATCAGCGGAACGCAGATCCAGGCGACGAGCTGGATGGTCTCGCGCGTGTTGCGATGTTTGAGCAGCAGCAGCCGTTTGAAGCGGATGGAGCGCGCGAGCGAACTGGCCACGGCAGCGGCGACGCCGAGCTCGACCAGCAGCGTTATGAGGATCAGTTTGGAGTCGCTCGCGTACACGCCTCTACTGTACTCGTTTGAGAGCGCCGGATGGCGTTCGAGTTGATGCTATGAATCGTTGTGGGGGGGCGGCCAATCTATAATAGATATATGCCGTATAGCAGCGTTCGCAAGGTTGCCGGTGCAGACTTCCCTACGCGGTGGGGACACTTCCGCATTCTTGGCTTCGAGGGTGTGAGTGAGCCGGGGAATGCTTCGCTGAAGCACGTGGACAGCGCGGTTGCGCTGACGATGGGCGACCTGACGGCTGCGCCTCCGCTGGTGAGGATCCATTCACAGTGTTTGACGGGCGATGTGTTTCACTCGCTACGCTGCGACTGCCACGACCAGCTCCACCTGGCGCTGGGTCTGATTGCGAGTGAGGGTGCGGGGATTCTGCTGTATGAGGAGCAGGAAGGGCGCGGCATTGGGCTGATGGCCAAGCTGCGCGCGTATGAACTGCAGGATAAAGGCCGCGATACGGTCGAGGCGAACCTGGAGCTGGGATTTCGCGCGGATTATCGGGAGTTCGAGCTGCCGGCGGAGATTTTGAAGGCACTGAATATTCCGGCGGTGCGGCTGATCACGAATAATCCGGAGAAGGTTGCGGCGCTGGAGGATGCGGGGATTCGCGTCGTCGAGCGGGTTTCGGCGACGATTCCGGCTGAGCCGACGTTTGAGCGCTACCTCGAGACAAAGCGCGACAAGATGGGGCACCTGGTCGGCTGATTTGGCGCGGGCATCTTTGGGTTTTCAGCTGCATCCAACGGAGCGGGAGAAAGTATGCCACAGAATCTGGAGACACTGAAGCACGGCCCCGCTGAGTCGGGCGTCGAAGACATCATCCTGAAGCGGTGGAGTCCGCGGTCGTATTCCGACAAACCTGTATCGAGTGCGGACCTGACGAAGATTTTCACCGCTGCCGCATGGGCCGCGTCGAGCTATAACGAGCAGCCGTGGCGGTTTCTCGTGGGCCACAAGGGCGATGAGACGTACGCCAAAATTCTCGATTCGCTGAATGAGTTCAACCAGGGGTGGGCAAAGTCTGCGCCGGTGCTGATCCTGACGGTGGGCAAGAAGACGTTCGCACAGAGCGGCCAGCCGAATGCGTATGCGCTGCACGATACGGGAGCAGCGTCAGCCAACTTCAGCATCGAAGCGACGGCGCTGGGGCTGCACACGCATGGTATGGGCGGGCTCGACCGGGACAAGGCTCGGGCGAACTTTAATATTCCCGAGGATTACGAGGTGGGGGCGGTATGGGCCCTGGGGTATCTTGGCGAGCCAACGGCGCTACCCGAGCAGTTACAGGAGATGGAGACGGCTCCACGGACGCGGAAGCCGCTCTCGGAGTTTGTCTTCAGCTCGTGGGACAAGGCCGCTAAGCTTTAGGCTCGAGCGTAACGACAGGCTGAAGCGCAACGACGACCTTGGCGGTGGTGACCACCTGGCCAACGTGGCGCTGGGTGTGGTCGGCGCAGTGGATGAGCAGACCAGCGACGCTGGTCGGTAGTTGCTTGCGGCCGATACCGCGGGGGTCGGCGAAGTGTTCTGGCGGGATGGCAACGATGCGGCTGTTTGCTTGTCGCAGGCCCTGGCTGAACTCCGCTCGGACATCGGCAGCCGAGCCGGGGTCCATCTCCGTCTTCAGGGCTGCGAGTTGCGCTTCGGAGAGTTGGCCACCTTCTGCGTAGGTGAGCAGGCGGTCCAGCGTGCGGACCATGTGGCGAAGATGGAATGCGATTGGAGGAAGGCCTGCAGGGCGAGCGAAGAGCTGCTCATCGGTGAGGCCATCGCTCCAGCGGGTCACGTCTTCCGCAGCGAGTTCCAGTGCGTGCAGCACGGCGCGACGGACGGGATCGATCTTGGTAAGAGTGCCGCGGAGCCACGGTTCGGACTTAGGCGGGGTCATTGTTTTTGTTTCGCTCATCAAAATTCCCAATCCCTTCTTTGCGCGGAACGCGCGAACGACTTACGCTACACTTCGATGCTGGCCGTCGACTGCGAGATTCATTGGCGACACCGATCGGGGGGCCAGCGGACGGGCCAACAGCAGGCCGGCAGCTAAGGCTGGGGTGCAAACCTTAAGCGAATGTTAAAGCTGACAGCCACCCACGCCGGTTGAAGAACCGGCCGTGAAGCTCACCTGCGCGAACTCCACTCCCTGGGTGGCCATTGCATCTCCGTTCTGGGTTGGGGTCTATCCCTCGACTGCGGCCTCGGGTGCGTTCTCCGCGCCATGCTCGGGCCCGGCGACTACGTTGGACGTGGGGGCGGCGCCCTTCACACGAACGACGGTGATCTTGTCGAAGCCCTCCTTGAAGGCGGGTGGACGCAGGCGCTCTGCCATCTTGTGCATCACCTCATCGGTCACCTGGCGATCGCGCTTGGAGTTGCGCTCGAGGCACACGGCGAGCGGTACGTCGAAGAAGACGGCCTGGACCTCGTAGCCGAAGCTCTTGGCCATCTTGATCCACTGGCGGCGCTCGTGCGGGCTGAGGTTGGTGGCGTCGACGTAGTTCCACGGCATCTTGGCGATCAGGCGCGCGCGCAGGAGGCTGCGGAGAGTGCTGAAGACGAGGCCCTGGTAGCGCTGCTCGGTGATGTCGTCGAACAGGATGTTACGCAGCATGTCACTGGAGAGCGGAGTGACGCCGCGGCGCTTGTACCAAGTGGTCTTGCCGGAGCCGGGGAGACCGATGGTGAGCACGACGTAGCCGCGGGGCGACTTGTTGGAGACGGCCTCGGGACCAGCGGGCGGGGTCGCAAGCGACTCCGGCTGGGTCTCGTGGACGAGCTGGGCCTCCGAGGGTCTGGATTCCGAGGGCTCGGCCTCCTGGTGCTTGGGTTCCGCAGCCGGAGGTTCCGGCTGATGGGGCCGCAGGTGCCGGGTGGATGGGGTTTCGTCGGAGCCTTCGGTTGCGGCCCTGTCGACGATCTCGGCACGGGACAGAACCTCGGGAGGTGCGAGGGTTTGGGTTACGGGTAAAGGCTCGGGGTAGGTGGGGCGCAGAGGGGCGGGTTGGTTCGCAGGAATCTCCTGTCCAATCTTGCCCGTGGACTCCGATTCATTCGGACCACGCTTAGAACGTCTTCTCATGAGTGTCTCGCGCAACCAGTCGCGCATAAGTGGTTTGTAACACAGTACTTCCCTCTGCCGCAAAAATGGTGCACCAGCGCGGGTACGCGAATTTGTGTAAAAGCCGCGTTTGCCGCCACTTGCCTGCTTTGATAGCCTGAATGACATTTAGGAGATACGCGCGAATATGTCAGTCAAGGTAGGTATCAACGGCTTCGGCCGCATCGGTCGCAATGTTTTTCGTACGGCGCTGGACAATCCGGAGATCGAATTTGTAGCCGTGAACGACCTCACGACACCGGCAACACTAGCGCATTTGCTGAAGTATGACTCGATTCTGGGGAACCTGAAACACAAGATTTCGGCGACAGAGAACTCGATTGTCATCGACGGCAAGTCCATCCGGGTCTTTGCGGAGCGCGACCCGGCAAAGCTGGATTGGGCGTCGGTTGGAGCGGAGATTGTGGTCGAGTCGACCGGCTTCTTCACCGATGCGACCAAGGCCAAGGCGCATCTGGGTTCGACCGTGAAGAAGGTGATTATCTCTGCGCCAGCGTCGCATGAGGACCTTACCGTGGTGCTGGGCGTCAATGACGACAAGTACGATCCGGCGGCGCACCACGTGATCTCGAATGCGAGCTGCACGACGAACTGCCTGGCGCCGGTGGTGAAGGTGCTGAACGATACGTTTGGGATTGCGTCGGGCATCATGACGACGATCCACAGCTATACGAACGACCAGGTGATCCTGGATACGCCACATAAGGACCTGCGCCGCGCGCGTGCTGCTGCGCTGAACATGATTCCCAGCTCAACCGGCGCGGCGAAGGCGCTGAGGCTGGTGATTCCGGCCATGGACGGCAAGCTGGATGGGTTTGCGATCCGCGTGCCGACACCGAATGTGTCACTGGTTGACCTGACGTTCGTTGCGGAGAAGCCAATCGACGCGAAGAGCGTGAACGCTGCGCTGAAGGCGGCGAGCGAGGGCGCGCTGAAGGGAATTCTCGGGTACACCGATGAGGAGCTGGTTTCGACTGACTTCCGCGGGAATTCGCTCTCAAGCATCGTCGATAGCAAACTGACCAAGGTAGTCAAGAACACCGGCAAGGTCATCAGCTGGTACGACAACGAGTGGGGCTATTCGAGCCGCGTGAAGGATCTGATCTTGTTCCTGGTGAAGAAGGGGCTGTAGGCTCTCACGATTGTTCGAATAAGATGGCCCGCTCTCTTTCAGAGAGCGGGCCATCTTCGTGCTGTCAGATCGCTTCCACGTATTTGAAGGGCCGGATGCCGGCGCTCTTCCAGAAGTAGACCAGAATGATGATGCTCGCGATCGCTGCGTAGGCGCACCAGAGCGAGGTGAAGGCGTAGCGCTTTACGGCCATCACCGCGAGCAGGATCGTCAGGTTTGCCGCGCCGAAGAGGACCATGTCCTTGACCTTGGAGAAGAAGAGCGAGCCGCAGGTCGCGATCACGTAGAGGATTGCGAGGGTGGTGTTGTTCGTCGCCGTGTTGATGTAGACGATGCTGTTGCCTCTGACGGAGATCTGGAGCGGGTACGCGATCAGCGCCCAGATCATGTAGAGCGACGTTCCTGTGCCAATGATGACGAACGGCAGCATGCGGCGGCGGTTCTTCAGACTCGCTTCAAAGAGCATCACGCTCAGCGGCAGGAGAAACGGCAGCAGGCCCTGGGCGTAGAGCACGAAAGCTGCGCCCATGTCCTGGGTCACCCTCGGCGACAGATAGCCGTCGAGGCCGAGCCAGACGAAGCCCTCGATGAACTGGTGGATGGCGAAGATCGTCGGCAGCGAGGCGAAGAGCAGCTCGCGAGGGTGTTTGACCTTGGTGAGTGTCATGACGCCGACGGTCGCCAGCACGCCGCTACCCACGAAGTTCGTTGTTGCGGAAAAGCACATCTTCGTCAGGCCCTCTGAGTTCTGGCGATCATATCGCAGATGAGAGGCGGTGTGGTTTCTCCAGTTATGATGCAGACATGAGCTCAAATCCCACTCGCAAGAACATCGCTGGCACATCCCCTTACGAGCCGATCATCGGCTTCTCGCGCGCAGTGCGCATCGGCAACGTGGTGCATGTCTCGGGCTCTGGGCCGGTGGGTGCTGAGGAGCTGTCGGCGGCCGAGCAGACACGCGCTGCTCTGCGGATTATCGAAGCCGCGCTGACGCAGGCTGGCGCGAGCTTTGAGCACGTCGTCCGCACGCGCATGTTTCTGGCCCATGCTGAAGACTGGGAAGAGGTCGGTCGCGCGCATGGTGAGGTCTTCGGAGCCATCAGGCCAGCGACCACGATGGTCGTCGCCGCGTTGCTGAATCCCAAGTGGCGCGTCGAGATTGAGGCCGAGGCCGTTCTGCCCTAGATCGCCCCCCCTGCTTCCTACGCAGCGCTGCCGTTCGGCGGATACAAGCAGTCGGGCTGGGGCCGCAAGATGGGCGCCGAGGTGTTGAACAACTACACCGAGATGAAGGCCGTCACGATCAGGTTGCAGGCTTTTTCCACATTGGCCCATCTGGATTGCGAGCAGATTTGCAGAGCGGATGTGGTCTCCGCTGTCCAATCGTTGAGTTTGTCGTTTATCCTTGCTGGCAATGTCCAAGCTATCAATTCGTGACCTCGATCTCACCGGCAAGTGTGTATTCATTCGCGTCGACTTCAACGTGCCTCTCTCCAAAGAGGGCATTATTACGGACGACACGCGCATCCGCGAGACCATTCCAACCATTGAATATGCGCTGCGCCGCAAGGCACGCGTGATCCTCGCTGCACATCTGGGCAGGCCGAACGGCAAGAACGTGGACTCGATGAGCCTGCGGCCGGTGGTGGCGCGGTTGCGCACGCTGCTGGACGGTGCCCTCGACGCAGATGAGAACGTCGCCTTCGCGCCGGACTGCGTGGGACCGGTCGCGCAGGAGATGGCCAGAAACCTGGAGCCCGGCCAGACGCTATTGCTGGAGAACCTGCGCTTTCATGCGGGAGAAGAGGCGAATGATCCGGCCTTTGCAATGGCACTCGCCAGCCTCTGCGATGTGTACGTGGACGACGCGTTTGGAGCGGCTCACCGGGCGCATGCGTCGAACGAGGGGATTACGCATTTTGTGGCGCAGTCGGCTGCCGGGCTGCTGATGGAGAAGGAGCTGAACTACCTGGGCAAGGCGCTGACGGAGCCGTTCCGGCCGTTTGTGGCGATCATCGGCGGGGCCAAGGTGTCGGACAAGATTGAGGTCATTAATGCCCTGCTCGAGAAGGTGGACTCGCTGCTGATCGGCGGCGGGATGACGTATACGTTTCTGAATGCGAAGGGGCAGACGACGGGCAAGTCGCTGGTGGAGACGGACAAGATTGAGGTGGCGAAGGCGGCGCTCAAGAAGGCCGAGGCGCGGGGCGTGAAGTTTCTGCTGCCGGTGGACCATGTGCTGGCCGACAAGTTTGCCGCCGATGCGCGGACACAGGTGTTCAGCGGCGATGGGCCGTTCCCTGCCGAGTGGATGGCGTTGGATATCGGTCCGGAGACGATCAAGCTTTTTTCGGCAGAGATCGCAGACGCCGCGACGATTGTGTGGAATGGCCCCATGGGTGTGGCGGAGTTCCCAGCGTTTGCCAAAGGCACGAATGCGATTGCGCGCGCGCTGGCGAAGAACGAGGATGCGATTACGATTGTGGGTGGTGGCGACTCGGTTGCGGCGCTGCACAACTCGGGCGTCGCGGACAAGATCACGCACATCTCAACAGGCGGTGGTGCAAGCCTGGAGTTTCTTGAGGGTAAAATTCTGCCGGGGGTTGCGGCCCTAACGGACAAGTAGTGTGCGATAGGCGTGCAGGCCTCTTGCCATACTGCGCGCTGCACTCGTACTGTCCACTAAACCTCAAACAGGAGCACTATGCGGAAACCCGTTATCGCCGGCAACTGGAAGATGTACAAAACCCCAAAGGAGTCGCTCGCCTTTCTCGACGCATTCTTGCCGCTGGTCGAGGGACATGACCGGGATGAGATTATTCTGTTTCCTACGATGAGCTCGCTGGCGTATGTCATCGAGGCGACCATCGGCACCAACGTCCGGGCCGGTGCGCAGAATATGCACTGGCTGAATGAGGGCCCGTATACGGGGCAGACATCGCCGACAATGCTGGTGTCGATCGGTTGCAGGCATGTGTTGCTGGGGCACTCGGAGCCGCGACTCTACTTCAACGAGACGTATGAGCGCGTGAACCTGAAGCTGAAGGCGGCGATCAACCATGGGATTACGCCGATCGTGTGTGTCGGCGAGCTGCTGGCGGAGCGCGAGGACCTGAGGACGGAAGAGACGCTGCGGAGCCAGGTGCGGGCGGCGCTGCGAAACATTTCGGCCAGCGAGGCTAGGCGGCTGGTGATTGCGTATGAACCGATCTGGGCGATCGGGACGGGGTCAACGGCCAGCCCGGAGGTTGCCGCGCAGGCGCACGCGATCATTCGCCACGAGCTGAGCCACTGCTGCGGCCCGCAGACGGCCGCGAATACGCGGATTCTGTATGGTGGGTCGGTGAAGCCGGAGAATATCGGGGAACTGATGGCGCAGGAAGAGATCGATGGCGCGCTGGTCGGGGGCGCAAGCCTGGTTCCGACTACGTTCGCGGATATCGTCAACTATGTGTAGACGCGCAGCTAAGGCACGAAAGCGCGCTGGCGCAGGCACAACATCGAGTTATCGCACGACGCCGGCCTGCTCCATGGGCCAGTAGACGAAGGCGGCCTTGCCGTAGATGAGAGGCCGGGTGACTGGGCCAAAGTCGCGGCTGTCGCTGGAGATGGAGCGGTGGTCGCCCATGACAAAATATGCACCCTCAGGAATGATCATCTCGGGCTGGGAGCGGTCGTCCCGGTACTTGAAGGGAACGTAGTCTTCCGTGAGAGCGATGCCGTTGACCCATACGGTTCCATGGTCGATGCGGATCTCGTCGCCGGGAAGTGCAACCACCCGCTTGATGTAGCTCTTGGAGTGGTCCTGCGGGTAGAGGAAGACCACGACATCGCCGCGGTGAATGTCCTCAAAGCGGTAGGCAAACTTGTTGATGAAGAGGCGGTCCTGATCCTCGAGCATGGGGAGCATGCTGGTGCCTTCGACGCGCACCGGTTGGTAGAGGAAGAGGATGATGAACAGGGAGATCGCGATCGAAACCAGCAGATCGCGCGACCATGAGCGCCAGCCGGACCCTCCAGGCGCTTCTACGGTGGTCTCCGGGGCTTTCTCCTGTTCTTCTTCGTGTTGCGTCTCTTGCACTGTTAAGAAGCCTTCCTGGCAACGTCGAAAGATCGGCGGCCCATTTAGATTAGACGCAATCGATGAAGCTCTGGCTACATTATTCAGGGCGCTGAAGCGGGAGGGTGCGTTGAGTTTCCCGCTAAACCGAGGCCTGGAACCAGCAGTTTGCCGTCGATTCCGGTCGATGACCCGGCGGAGACGCTTTCCCTGGCGAGCTTCGCGATGGGGACAAAAGATGATACGCGGGCCTTCCAGCCTGGCTAAGGCGAAGCTTGCGTGATGCGGTGGGCTGTACGCACCTTCCGCGGTTCGCGCTTGCCGACACAGCATTGCGTGATGCAGTAGAATGAAGTCAGCGACCCATTTCTCATGTCAACCCAGACTATGTCCCCATCTCCGATCGAACAGCCCGCCGCGCGGACTAAGTCTGACCTCCAAAGCCTCCCCACGGAGAGGCCGAATGAGGCGTCAGAGGGCCTCGACACCAAATCCGCGATTGAGATTGCCCGCATTATCAACCACGAAGACGCCAAGGTTGCGGCAGCGGTAAAGAAGGCGCTGCCTGAGATTGCCCTGGTGATCGACACGGTTGCGCGTTCGTTGCGCGACGGCGGGCGGCTGATTTATGTAGGTGCCGGGGCATCGGGACGGATCTCGGCGCTGGACGCCTCGGAGTGTCCACCGACGTTTTCGACGGCTCCGCAGCAGGTGCAGTACATCATGGCGGGTGGGCCGAAGGCGCTGGCGAGCGCTTCGGATGTGAACGAGGACTCACCCGAGATCGGCCAGCGCGACATCGCCCGCCGCCGGCCAACACGCAAGGATATTGTTATTGGGGTTTCGGCTTCGGGCCGCACGCCCTACGTGGTGGGCGCGACCGAATATGCCCGCGCATGCGGCGCAAAGACCGCAGCGATTACCTGCAATTCGAACTCGGATCTGGGGCAGGTTGTCGACATTACGATCTGCGCCGAGGTTGGGCCGGAGGTTCTCTCTGGTTCGACGCGCATGAAGGCCTCGACTGCGCAGAAGATGATCCTGAACATGATTACCACGGGTGCGATGACGCGGCTTGGCTACGTCTACGACAACCTGATGGTGAACGTACACATGAAAAATGCCAAGCTCGTCGAGCGCGGTATTCGCGTGCTGATGAAGGTTTGCGGCATCGACCGGGAGACGGCGATCCGCACCATCAAGTCAGCAGGCAAGTCGATTCCCATTGCGGTGGTGATGCTGAAGGCCAACGTCGACAAGATGGAGGCCGTGCGGCGACTGCGGCAGTCGGATGGGAATGTGCGGCTGGCCATTGAGGACTCAAGGCTCGAGCTCTAGGGCAGGAGCGCTGCGGGCCGTTTGTGTTCGATTCGCATCTGGCTCGCGGTTGTCATCAGCGGCCTCGTCCTGAGCGGTATAACCGCCTTCCCCCTTAAAGCATGCGCGTGGATTCACCGTTCGCGGGGATGGTCCCGCCGCCCTGAGCGATTTCCTCATTTTGCTTCGCATCTACACTTGAGACTATGGATAAGTTTGTTATTCGCGGGGGCAACCCTCTGCTCGGCACGATCAAGGTTTCTGGAGCCAAGAACTCCGCGCTCCCCTGCATGGCTGCCGCCATCCTCACCGAAGACGAGGTCATCCTCGAGAACATTCCGCAGGTCCGCGACATCGAGACCGAGCGCAGGCTGCTGGAATCAATGGGCGCGGAGGTCGAGCTCGGTTATGGACGGGCGCAGCACCGCACGTCCATCAAGTGCGCTGTGCTCTCCGACCCAGTGGCGAAGTACGAGATAGTGAAGACCATGCGAGCGAGTTCGCTGGTGCTTGGGCCGCTGATTGCGCGGACCGGCATGGCGCGGGTCGCGATGCCCGGCGGCTGCGCCATCGGTGGACGCCCGATCGATCTCCATATCAAGGGACTCGAGGCGATGGGCGCGACGATCACCCAGGAGCATGGATATCTCGAGGCGCGGACCAATCGCTTGAAGGGCGCGCACATCGTCTTCGACAAGATCACGGTCACCGGCACGGAAGATCTGCTGATGGCTGCGGTAATGGCAGAGGGCGAGTCGCTGTTTGAGAACTGCGCACGCGAGCCCGAGGTCATCGACCTGGCGGCGCTGCTGAATGCGATGGGCGCGCAGATTAAGGGCGCAGGCACGTCGACGATCCGCATCAAGGGCGTTGCGAAGCTGCATGGAGCGCGGCACAGGATCAATCCCGACCGCATTGAGGCGGGGACGTTCCTGATCGCGGGCGCGATCACTGGCGGCGACCTGAACGTCGATTGTTGTAACCCGGCGCATCTTGGATCGCTGCTTGGAAAGCTGGAGCAGTGCGGCGTGAAGCTCGATATTGGCAAAGAGAACGTGCGCGTTCGCTCGGGCAACAAGCTCGTGGCTGCAGACATTACCACCGAGGAGTATCCGGGCTTTCCAACCGACATGCAGGCGCAGTACATGGCGCTTGCGACGCAGGCCGAGGGCACGTCCGTTGTTACGGAGAACATCTTTGAGAATCGGTTCATGCATGTCGGCGAGTTGAATCGTATGGGCGCGAATATCACGGTGCAGGGGCGCTCGGCTACGGTTCGCGGAGGGACAAAGCTGCAGTCGGCAGCGGTGATGTGTTCGGACCTGCGGGCCTCGGCCGCGCTTGTCCTGGCCGCGCTGGTGGCTGATGGAGAGAGCATTCTCGACCGCGTTTATCACATGGATCGCGGCTATGAGCGGCTGGAGGAAAAGCTGCGCGGGGTGGGTGCACAGATTCGTCGCATGGGCGAGGTGTTTGGGAAGAAGTAGCGGAGGCTGCGACCGCCTATAATCAAGCCAATGCGGTCCCTGTCGAAGTCCTTCGCCCTGCTCCTCGCTCTTGTGACGACCTTCGCCTTCAGCGCGGCTGTAACCGCGCAGAGCCCCACGGAGCCGGGTGGGCGCGTGGTGCTTGTGCTTCCCTTCGATAACCACTCCGGCAACCCTTCGCTGAACTGGATTGGAGACTCGTTCCCGGATACGTTCAACAAGCGTTTGAACTCTGCGGGCTTTCTCACGATCTCGCACGACGACCGCGCCTTTGCCTATGACCACCTGGGACTTCCGGTCGACTTCAGGCCTACGCGCGCGACCACGATCCGCATTGCGCAGCAGCTGGACGCGAACTTTGTGATCATCGGCAGTTTCAACGTGGTGAACAACCGCATCTCCATCCAGACGAAGGTGCTGTCGATCGACGGGCTGCGCCTGTCGCCGCCCATCGAGGACTCTGCCGAGCTGATGCGGCTCTTCGACGCCGAGAACGCTGTGGCATGGAAGGTTGCCGGCGTCCTCGATCCACACTTTTCAGTATCAGAGCAGACGTTCCTCGCGGCTCCGGGCGCGGTTCCGCTGCCCGCATTTGAGGACTACATTCGCGGTATCAATGCGGCTACAGACGTTGAGCGACTGAAGCGTCTCAAGGATGCTGTCACGCTTGCGCCCGACTATGCTGCAGCGCTGCTGGCGCTTGGCAAGGCGCAGTACGCCGAGCGCGACTTCGAAGCCGCAGATGCGACGCTCGCCAAGGTTCCAAAGACTGACCGGCTGGCCCTTGAGTCGAACTTCTATCTTGGGCTCGCACGCTTCAACTCTGCGCACTACGCAGGGGCGCAACAGGCGTTTGAGTTTGTCGCCGGCCGCCTGCCGCTGCCTGAGGTCGTCAATAACGACGGCGTCGCGCTGAGCCGTCAGGGCAAAGACGCCGTCGCGCAGTTCCGGCGCGCGTCCGCCGCCGATCCCTCCGACGAGGACTACCACTACAACCTGGCGATTGCGCTGTTCCGCCGTGGCGACAGGGCTGGCGCGACAGCCGAGGTAGAGCTTGCGCTCAAGCTGAAGCCCACGGACAATGAGGCGGTCGAACTTCGTTCGCAGCTAAAGCGTACGGCCCCCGGAACCCACCTCGACGAAAGCGCTAATAGCGGCTTCAGCCCGCTCGAGCGCATCCGCCGGAATTACTCGGAGACCGGGTTCAGGCAGGTGGAGTTCCAGCTCGACCAGATGCGCGCCGCACGCATGGAGATGCTGCCGCCGGAGCAGCGTGCCGTCGAGTACACGCAGTTGGGCCGTGAATATCTGTCGGAGGGACTGCTTCCCGAGGCCGAGACGCAGTTTCAGTTCGCGCTCGCTGCGAGTCCGAACTCGGCGGACGCGCACGCCGGGATGGCGCAACTGCGAGAGGCCAGCGGCGATGCGGCGAAGGCTCGGGACGAGGCGAAGACATCGCTGATTATGAAACCCAACACCGCAGCCCTGCTGGTCCTGGCGCGGCTCGACCTGGCCGCAAAGCAGCTCGCAGCCAGCGCCGAAGATGTCTCGCGCGCCCTCAAGATTGAGCCGACCAACGCCGATGCGATCGCGCTGCGACTGGTGCTGCAGCAGCGCGGGCAGGTCGTGCGATAGCTCCCGGCAGGCAACGTTTGGGGTGTGATTTCAACCGGAGTGTAGCGACGTGGAGGGATCTTTGTATTTCGCCGTTGGCGCCGGTGCCGCCCTGCTCAAACCCCTGGCAAATCTTTCTCCGGACGGCGGCGTTATTCTGCTCACGCTGGGGCTGCTGCTGATCTACATCGAGCTCAACCGGCCGGGCTGGATTATCACCGGAGCGTTGGGCCTGCTGGCTTCGCTATTTGCCATGGCGTCGCTGCTGCGACTGGAACTGAACCCTGCGGCCATAGCGCTGGTGTGCACCGCGGTGGCGCTGCTGGTGCTCGACCTGCTGCGCCGCACACCGCCGATGGTGGCTGTTGCCGCGACGCTTGCGCTGGTGCTGGGGTTCGACCACCTGGTTCAGGATCCTGGAGAGCTGCGGGTACACGCTCTGACAGCCGTCCCGTGTGGTATGGTCATCGGGGTGGGAACCTCGATTCTTACTCGCATCGCACGGCGCGCCCGCACCAACAAAGGTTTAGACTAAACGGGAGCGCTATTTCGCGCCCGGAGCCTTCACGACTTGATCCGCAAAGCCCTTCCCCTTCTCGCCGCCGTACTTCTTGCAAGCACGTTCGGTAGCGCACACGCTCAGACCGCGGCACCGCCCACCGCCTTTGATAAGCAGCTGCATAAGCTCGATCTCTCGGTCGCTGGCGTTGGTATCTTTAACACCACGGTTACCGGTCCGGTTATACCGCTTTCGGACAACCAGGGCGAGAGTATCACGCAGTTCGGTTCCAACACGATGGGCGCGCTGGTGTCGCTCCACTACATCGCGAAGCCGTACTTTGGTCTGGAGTTCAACTACGGGTACGCGCGTTATACCGAGAACTATAAAGGTCCGGGGATTACGAATTATTTTTTACCGGCTAACACGACGGACTTCCAAGTCCAGACCAAGGTGAACGAGTACACCTTCGGCTACCTCATCACGCCCCCCCATCTCATCTTGGGCATGCAGCCGTTCCTGTCAGCAGGATTTGGTACCCAGGCATTCACGCCCACCCCACTCGGTGGTCAGGAAGAGCCTGAGAAGGCGCGCGCTACCTACTACTACTCGCTCGGGGTGCAGAAGGATTACGGACAGCACCTCGGTTTTCGCGCGGGCTTTCGCGAGCTATTTTTTCTCGATCCAGACTTCGGCCAGAACTATCTGACGATCCTGAAGCATTCCAACACCTATGAGCCTATGGCCGGCTTCTACGTTCGCTACTAGAAGCTTAAATACTGCAGATAGAGCCTGCTTTCATGAACCCTCTGCTTCAAGATGATGACGACGAACTGGATCGCGACGATCGCGAGCTGACGCTGAGTACCGGAATGATTCTTGGTATCTTCTTCGGGCTGGTTCTGCTGTGTGGGCTGTTTTTCGGATTCGGCTACAAGATGGGGAGCCATAAGGCTGCGCCGTCAGCCGAGGCCGCCAGCGCGGAGAACTCGCCAGCAACGGCGACGAACTTCAGCGGCTTCAAGCCCGCAGCCGGCTCGCCCACAGGCGGCAGCGCGCCTGCTCCGGCCCCAAGCGTTGCTCCAGATACGGATGAGACACCCGCGGCGGCGGATGGCTCCGGGAATGCAGCAGGCACCACAGTGGCCACTCCGGTGGTCAGCGCGAACCCCGCGACGTCACCCCACACAGTGCCACCGGTCGCCCTGACACCCGCACCGTCCGTTGCTACGGGAAGCTTTGTCGTGCAGGTCGCGGCGGTCTCACACGAGGAGGACGCTGAGCTACTGGTCAATGCGTTGAGGGCCAAAGGCTATCCGGTGACGGCGCACACTGTGCCACAGGACAAGCTCTTCCACATCCAGGTGGGGCCATTCAATAACCGCAAAGATGCCGACACGGCGAAGCAGCGGTTGCTGGCTGACGGTTACCAACCGATCGTAAAATAGGCCTGCAGGGCTCTCAGGCTTCGGCGAGCGCTGCCTGCATCTCCAGGCGTACTGCCTCCATCAGTTCTTCCCTAGATTCAAAGTTCTCCGGTCTGAGCACCGGCAAAAACCGCACGACTGCCTTGCCGGGAAAGATTTTCAGACTTCCCTTACGCATCATCTGCGCGGTTCCGCTGATCACGATGGGAACCATGGGCGCCAGGGTATCCGCAGCCAGAAAGAACGCTCCTTTTTTGAACGGCAGCAGGTTGCCGTCGGGCGAGCGGGTGCCTTCGGGGAAGATGAAGATATGCATACCGCTGCGCAGCGCATCGGATGCAACTGCAACGCTCTGTCCGGCCTCCCTGCGTGAGTTTCCACGCGATACCGGAACATATTTGGCCATGCGCATCGCAGTTCCGAGCAGCGGCAACTTCGTCAGCGACTTCTTGAGAAAGACGCTGGTCATCCCCGGAATTGCCGGCAGCAGGATGGGCGGATCGAGATTCGAAACATGGTTGCTGAGGAAGATGCAGGACTCGCCCGGCGGTATGTTCTCGAGGCCTTCGACGCGGACGCGAATTCCACCGGCGCGCACCCCCATACGCATCGCTACCATGGCCCAACGGTACATGAAGCGTATGTTGCCGCGTAGCATCGACCAGGGAATCCCAATCACCGCCGCAGGCACACCAATAAGGAGGAACACGAAGAGCATTCGTAACGCAGAAAACATATTGACTCAGAATACCGTGTAGAGGTTGATTGCCGGAGAAGCCTAACCCAGCAGGCTGTTGGCAAGCTTTACATATAGATCAACGCACTCCAGAAGCTCGCTCTTGCGGATCTTTTCGTCCGGGGTGTGCGCGACGAGGATGCTGCCGGGGCCGAGCAGGAACGGCTCCCCCCAGGCGTTCAGCGAAGGAATGTCGGTGGTGAACTTCGCGATCATGGTGTCGAAGCCGGGGATCGCACGCATGTGGATGAAGGGCAGCTTGAGCGAGAAATTCACATCGCAGCGGCCGTCCGCTGCGCGCAGGATCGCCTCCTTTATCTCTTCAGCCGGACCCACGAGGCGGATGAGCAGGTGCGCCTCCGCCTTGTCCGCGATGACGTTGGGCGCGACGCCGCCGCGGATCACGCCGACGTTGAGCGTCGAGTCGCCGATGCCTTCCACCACGGGAAGCGGCAGCGCTTGAATGTCGTGGAGTGCGGCGAGCAGCTTGTCGATGGCGGAGTCGCCGAGTTCGGGGTAAGCGGAGTGCGCCATCTTGCCGTGAGCGCGAAGTTCGACGCGGAGGCAGCCCTTGGAGGCCAGCGCAAGACGGTTGTCGGTGGGCTCGCCGTTGATGAGGAAGCGCGAGCCCTTGGGGTTCTGATTGGCGACGAGCGCGCCGGCGGAGTCGCGCTCTTCGCCGACGACGAAGAGCAGCGCAATGCGCTTATTTGCTGCACGCAGCTTCTCCGCGGCGGCGATCTGAGCGGCGATGATGCCCTTGGCATCGCAGGTGCCACGGCCGTAGAGAAAGTCAGTGTCCTCGCGGCAGGGCCCCAGAAACGGCGGAACTGTGTCCATGTGGGAGGAGAGAACGATGTCGGGGGTTACGCCCGGCAGCGACGCATAGATGTTGAAGCGCGGACCAGTACCGGCATAGGGGTTCTTGGCGGGATCGGGCTGCGGGACAGGCTGGCGCTCGATGGCGTAACCCTGCGCGGCAAGATACTTGGCGAGAAACTCGCCCGCGAGGGCTTCGTGATACGTGGTTGAATCGACGTCGACAAGCTGCTTCGTGAGTTGGATGGGATCAATCGGCATTATGGTCAGGATAACCGACGCAAAGAAAGAAATCAGAACGATAGACTGGGCGAATGAGTGATACGCCGTTTCGATCCCATGTGAAGACCGTCGCAGACCTGCGCGGACCGGCTGGACGGCTTGAGGCCGTGCTGAATACTGGCCGCGAGGATGCGCTGTATGCGGCCGTGGTGGCGCATCCGCACCCGCCCAGCGGTGGCACCATGCACAACAAGGTTGTGTATCACGCGGCCAAGGCGTTTTCCAGCTTTGGCCTGCCCGTGTTGCGGTTCAACTTTCGTGGCGTGGGCTTGAGTGAGGGCGAGTACGACAAGGGCCATGGCGAGGTTGACGATGTGCGCGCGGCAGTGGACTGGCTCGCCGCAAAATACGCTCTGCCGATGATCTTTGCGGGATTTTCGTTTGGGTCGAACGTGGGTCTGCGCGCTTGCTGCGGCGATGCGCGCGTGCGCGGCTTAGTGGGTTTGGGACTCCCGGTACGTTCGGCGGGACGAGATTACAGCTATGGATTTCTGGCTGGCTGCGGGAGCGTTCCAAAGCTCTTCATCAGCGGCGATCACGACGAGTTCAGTCCGCAGGGCGTGCTGGAGTCGGTGCTGGTGGGGGTTGCGGAGCCCAAGCGCATCGTCTGGGTGGAAGGCGCGGACCACTTCTTTGCGGGAACGGCTCAGTCGCCGGACTCAAAGCTCGGCGTGATGAGCGGAGCGCTACGGGCGTGGCTCGCCGATGAATTTGAGCTGTACTGAATGGAAGGGGCGGCGACATGCTTCTCCAGCCACTCGTGAATAAGTCCGGCGACGAGCTTTGGGGTCTCCTCCGCTGGGCGGTGGCCGACGCCAGGAAGCGTGATGAGCTCTGAGTGGCGCAGGTGCTTACGCAGCGCCGCAGCCGAGTGGAGCGGTACGGCGCGGTCGCAGTCGCCCCATACGATGAGGCCAGGGGTCTTCAGGGTGCGACGCAGGGCGCGGCGCAATCCGGACATATCCTTGTGCCAGGTGCGGAGCAGCCGGAGGAGATGCGACATCGTTCCCGGCGTGCGGAGGTTTTCACGATACGGCTTCAGACGCTCCGGCGTGTCCCAGCTTTGCGGACCCGCCATGCGGCGAAGGCCCATCATTTGCAGCCACTCAGGAAGCCAGGGCATGGCGTAGGCAAACATCCGGCCCGGCAACGACAGGTAAAAGCGGATGAACGGATCGCCTGCATGGAAGTAAGGGTGCGCGGGTGCGAGCAGCACCAGCGAACGCAATGCATTGCAGTGACGAGCAGCCAGGCTCATGGCCACCGCTCCACCATGGGAGTGACCGAGAACCACCGGCTTATGCAGATTGAGAGCAGTGAGAAAACGCCCGACGAGCTGCGCCGTAGTGTAGAGGCTCGCGTCGATGTCGTCGCGGCGCTCGGAGTGTCCTGCGCCGGGAAGATCGAGCGCGATGAGGTGAAGGTCAGGATGAAGTTCCTGCATCAGCGGAACAAAGGTATCCGCGCAGCCCATGAGACCGTGAAGAAGGACGAGAGTCGGCTGATCCTTCGCCGCCCTCCCCTTTTCAAGGTACGAGAGGCTAAGGCCGTCGATGCGGAGTTGGCGGCGTTCGATCATGGCTGCAGATCTTCTTTTCTAGACTAGGCCATACGATTTGGTCTTGGAGGGATTTGATGCCTGTCCATGCTCTGGGATTCCCACAATATTAATAATTTTTCGAATTAATTCGATTGCAACGTCCACGTGCTTGCGTTCCAGAAGAAACGATGGCAGGAAGCGCAACACATTTCCCTGCACCACATTGAGCAGCAGACCTTGCGCCAATGCGGCTTCAGCGATGGGCCGGCCGGGCTCGGTGATCTCGAGCCCGAGCAGAAGACCGCGCCCGCGGGCCTCGACGGCTATGGGGCTGCTGGCGGCGAGTTTCCGAAGCTGGTCGAACAGATAGGCGCCCGTATCGACGACCTGTGCGAGCAGGCCCTCATCTTCGACTACGTGGAGGAACTCCAGACCCAGGCGGCAGGCCATGGGGCTGCCGCCGAGCGTGCTGCCATGCTTGCCGGCACCGAAGGCGTCGAAGAGTTTTTCGTTGACCAGAAGCGCACTCAGCGGGATGCCGCCACCCAGAGGCTTGCCGAGGATAAGCACGTCGGGCTGAACGCCGGAGCGGGTGTAGGCGAACCAGTCGCCGGTGCGTCCGAGGCCACACTGGATCTCGTCGAAGATGAGAAGAGCGTTGTGCTGGTCGGCCAGCCGACGGGCCTCGGCGAGGAACGTGTCGTCGATGAGATTAACGCCGCCTTCGCCCAATATGGGCTCGATGAGAATCGCGGCCGTCGCCTCGGTGACTGCCGTACGAAGCTGCTCGAGGTTGTTCCGGTCGACGAAAGTGACGTGCGGAAGGCCGGGACCGAAGTCGAGACGATACTTCTCCTGCCCGGTGACCGAGAGCGAGCCGTAGGTGCGGCCGTGATACGAGTTTCGCAGAGCGACGATGCCGTGCTTGGGGTGCGCAAAGCTCTGGCGAGCATGCGTACGAGCCAGCTTCAGAGCTCCCTCGACGGCTTCCGAGCCACCCGTGGAGTAGAAGACGCCCTTGAGTCCGGAGAGAGCGCAGAGCCGCTCGGCCAACTCGCCGGGATAGCGGCTGGCGTACTGCGGGGAGAGGTGGACAAGCTTACCCGCCTGGTCGGCCATCGCAGCGACCATGCGCGGATGAGCATGGCCAAGGGCGTTTACACCCAGGCCACCCATCAGATCAAGATAGCGGTTGCCGGATGAGTCGAAGAGATAGACGCCATTGCCATGGTCCATGACGACGGGATAGCGGGCGTAGACGGGGAGCAGGGTTGCCGAGTCGCGATCGAGAATACGGTGGGCGTCGGCATTCTGCCGAAAATCAAACATGATCTTCCCATCTCACAGGAGGACAGCATTCGGGTCAAGTTCCCGGCCTCACAGAATCCGTCTGTATGCGTCAAAATGCCGAACGGCTCGGAACCACGTTATTCTGAATTACGGATGCGCCTATGAATTAGTGCATTCCATAGATGGAGATCGCCGTAACCTGGTTGATTCTACTGGTTTTAAGGAAGATTTACAGGCTTTGGGTATTTGGCCAATGATTTGCAACTGTTTTAAGTGAAAGACGGTACTCTCCGTGAAGAGCGGCGCTCAAACTCGGCTGTTGGCAATCGTGCTCGCGGTGTTTACTTTGGCCGCCCTTGGGCTGGCAATTGCGAACCTGGTGCAGGAGAGCAGCTACAATCCCGCAACAGATGGGGCTGGCTGGACAGAGACCGACGGGGGCCTCCGGGCTTACCTGGTTCCGCCCGACACGCCTGCGTACCGGGCGGGTGTGCGAACCGGCGATGTGCTCACAGCGATCAATGATGTCCCAACGCCCCAGCTCGCTGCGCTGGAGCGCGAGATCGATGCCAGCGGCGTCTGGTCCCACGCGACCTATACGCTGTTGCGTAAGACGCAGAGGACTGCCAAGTTGGTCGACGTACCGGTGGTGGTCTACCTGGAGCCGACAGACCGCACCGATTGGCAGGTAGAGCGGCTCATAGCGTTGGTCTACCTGGCGATTGGACTCTTTGTCCTGTTTCGTAGATGGACGGCGCCGAAGTCGACACATTTTTATGTCTTCTGCCTGGTGTCGTTCATTCTCTACGCCTTCAAGTACACGGGCATCTTAGACGGCCTCGATATCACCATCCTTACGGGTAATGTCATCGCCACGGAACTGCAGCCCGCGCTGTTTCTGCACTTCGCGATCAGCTTTACGGAAGAGCCCGCACAGCGGTGGCGCAAGCTGCTGTACCCGTTGATCTATCTGCCGGGGCTCGTGCTGGGCGTTCTGCGCTATCTGTCCTATACCCACTGGGAGTCGACCGGACAGCTACAGCTTCGCTTGAATAAGTTCGACTACGCCTATCTGGCTGCCTTTTACATTCTCGCGGGGATCGTCTTCTGGGTCAGGTATCGCGAGGAGGTGCAGCCGCTGCAGCGCCAGCAGTTGAAGTGGCTCTCGCGCGGAACAGTCCTCACCGTAATTCCCTTCACGGCGTTGTACGTTATCCCCTTTCTGTTCAATGCGTACATGCCCAGCGCACTGACGAGGGTTGCGCTGCTCTCGCTGATCTTGTTGCCGCTGACCTTCAGCTGGGCGATCGTTCGCTACCGGTTGATGGACGTCGATCTGATCTTCAAGCGTGGCGCGTCCTACACGCTTGCGACCGCGGCGCTGGTGGGGATTTATTTCGGCATCGTGGCGCTGAGCGCGGAGATGGTGCACACGCGGTTTCAACACCTGGGCGAGTGGGGTCTGGTCGCTGCGGTCATCGTCACCGGTCTGGTCTTCGACCCGCTCAAACGCATGATCCAGGGGCACATGGATCGCGTCTTCGACCAAAAGAGCATCGACTATCGCGAGACACTGGTGGAGTTTGGCAGCGAGTTGAATGCGCAGACCGATCTGCGAGCGCTCATGAATTCGATCGTCGAGCGGCTGCCCGAGACCCTGCTGGTAACGCGCGTTGCGGTCTTCCTGGCGCAGGAGGAGTGCGCGGGGCGCAAGAGCAGGTTCTCGCTGGCGGCTTCGCACGGTCTCTCGCAGCAGGTACTGTCGAACGCTGATTCGCTCGAGCTCGGATTTCTCGACTTCGATCGCCGCGACAGCAGCAGCCATCTGTTCTTCGAGACGCCACAATCAATGCTTCGACTGCCCGAGGCTGAGCGGCAGACGGCGGCTGCGCTCGATCTGAACTATTACGTACCGTGTCGGGCAGCAAGGCATGAGGGCACTGGCCGCAGCACGATTGCGGTCCTTGGTCTCGGCCGAACGGGTGATGGCGACTTTCTCTCCAGTGAAGATATGGAACTGCTGGAGTCGCTGGCGGGGTACATCGGGATTGCCATCCAGAATGCGCAGCTCTATCGCAGGCTCGAGCAAAAGATCCTGGACTTCGAGCGGCTGCGTGACTTCAATGAAAACATCGTCGAGTCGATTAATATCGGCGTCTTTGCCGTCGACCTCGAAGACTGCGTGGAGAGCTGGAACGCGCAGATGGAGGTGATGTACGCAACGCCGCGCGCTGATGCGCTGCGCCACCCGCTGCGTGACGTCTTCCCCGCCGAGTTCCTGCAGGAGTTCGACCGGCTGCGCGGAGAGCCAGGCGTCTGCACACTCTATAAGTTTCGCCTGCCTACGCCGACTGGCGAAGCCCGTACGGCCAACATCACAATCGCTCCACTGCTAAACCGTGACTTCCAGGCCGTCGGCCGGATTGTTATTGTCGACGACATCACCGACCGCATCAACATGGAGACCCAACTGACACAGGCCGAGAAGCTTTCGTCGATTGGGCTTCTGGCAGCGGGCGTCGCGCATGAGGTGAATACGCCGCTCGCGGTGATCTCGAGCTACGCGCAGATGCTCGGCAAGCAACTCCGCTCGGATGAGGCGACGCATGCGCGGCTGGCGCCGGTGTTGGAAAAGATTACGCAGCAGACGTTCCGCGCGTCCGAGATCGTCAATGGGCTGCTGAATTTTTCGCGCATGGGCAGCGTCGACTTCGGCCACGTCGATATAAATACCATGGTGCGCGATACGGTGCTGCTGCTTGAGCACCAGATGCGGTCGGCAGGCGTGGCCGTGGCGTCGGAGTTGACCGAAGATCTGCCGGTAGTCGCGGGAAATCGCGGCAAGCTGCAGCAGGTGCTCGTGAATCTGGTGCTGAATGCCAAGGATGCGCTGCAGGAGAAAGGCAGCGGCAGTGTGCGCATCCTGACCGCTCGTACGTCCAAAGGAGTAGAGATTCGCGTCGAAGACAACGGCGTGGGTATGTCGCAGGAGGTTCTGCGCAAGATCTACGACCCTTTCTTTACGACCAAGAGTAATCCAAAGGAAGGCCAGCGCAAGGGCACCGGTTTGGGCCTGGCCGTCACCTACGGGATTGTCCAAGAACATGCGGGAACGATCGAGGTAAGCAGCACGCTTGGCCAGGGCACTGTCTTCCGGCTGGAGCTTCCCGCTGCAGATGGAATGGGTCAGCGCCCTCACCAGAAAACGCCGTCCGGCAATGAGCCAGCAAGCCTAGAAGGAAAGGTAGTACATGTCTAACGCAGCACTCAGTGACCAGATCGATGCGCCGAAGGCGTCCGTCCAAACGCCGGGACAAAGAATTCTCATCATTGACGACGAGGCAGCGATCCGCGACTCACTCGAGACGCTGCTGACGCTGGAGGGATTCCGCGTCGATCTGGCTGGCGACGGCCACAGCGGGCTCGATCAACTGACGCGCACTACATACGACCTGCTTCTGCTGGACCTCGCACTACCGGGAGAGAGCGGCATTGACTTGCTGCCTCGCATTAAGGCACTCGTGCCGGATCTTCCAGTGATCATGATTACGGCGTATGGAACAGTCGGCAATGTCGTCGACGCGATCCGTGCCGGTGCGTCGAACTTCGTCCAGAAGCCGTGGGATAACGAGAAGCTGCTGGCTGATATTCGCGTGGCGATCGGCAAGAATCGCGCCGAGCAGGAGGTTGTGCATCTCAAGCGCACGCTGAAGCAGCGCGTGTCGTTTGAGAATATTGTTGGCAAGAGTGAGCCGATGCTGCGGCTGTTCGACCTGGTCGCGCAGGTAGCACCGAGCCGCTCGACGGTACTGATCCAGGGAGAGAGCGGTACTGGTAAGGAGTTGATCGCGAAGGCCATCCATGCGCACTCGCCGCGGCGCGAAAAGCCGTTCATTCCCGTAAATACGGGCGCGGTACCGTCGGATCTGCTGGAGTCCACACTCTTTGGCCACGAGCGCGGTGCGTTTACCTCGGCTGTGGCGGCTAAGAAAGGACTCTTCGAGGTTGCGGATGGTGGAACGCTCTTCCTCGACGAGATTGGCACCATGCGCATGGACATGCAGGCCAAGATTCTGCGCGTGCTGCAGGATCGCCGCTTCATGCACGTCGGCGGGACGCAGGAGATCCAGGTGGATATCAGGATCGTCGCTGCGACCAATGTCAACCTGGAGCAGGCAGTGCGGGAGGGTCGCTTCCGCGAAGACCTGTTCTACAGGCTCAACGTGATCTCGCTGGAGCTGCCGCCGCTACGCAATCGCAAGGAGGACATTCCGCTACTCGCAAACCACTATCTGAAGTTCTACGCCGAAGAGAACGGTTTTCCGCCACCGGAGCTGGCCTCCGAAGCGCTGCGGCTGATGATGGACTACGAGTGGCCAGGCAACGTGCGCGAACTCGAAAACGCCATGGAACGCGGCGTTGTACTCTCCAATGGACCGACTATTACCCCTGATCTGCTACCAGCACAACTGCGGGGCAATACGTTCTCCACTGCGCTGCTGGAGCAGCGACCGGATGCTTCCCTGTTCGATGTGATCGAGGATATCGAGCGGCGGATTATTGCGGACAGGCTGGAACGCTGCAACTGGAACCAGACCGAGGCCTCGGAGTTCTTCCGAATTCCGCTCTCGACGCTGAACCAGAAGATCAAGCGGCTCAACATCACCTTGAAGAAGCGCACGCGGGAGTAGTTTGAAGTGAAGCTAACGCGTCTCGAGTAGTGCTTCAGCAGGTAGGAATCTCTACGCCCGGGAATGGGCCGACCGGTAATTGCTGTCACGGCCGCCGCTCGGGCACGCGGTGAATGTAACGACCGTCAACGCCAGCACATATTCGCTTCCGGAAAGACCTTCATTCAGGAGCGATGAACAGTTCGGTAAGACACACTAGCCCCTAATGATACGCATCACCGTCTCGATCGCGACCCTGTCCTCATGCTCCGGCGCGAGTCTCCTTGCTAACGGGCCGGATAAGCTCAGGAGTAACATGCCGTGCAGAAAGGACCACACAGAAACGGTTCGTTCGGAAACCTGATCTGAACTGAGACTCTTGTTCGCCTTTGCAATGACCCCACGCACCAAGTCGAAACACTGAGCTGCGGGTTCTTCGAGTTGCATCACATTGTTCGCCTGGGCCACTTCACGTAAGAACATGATTCGATAGTAGCCAGGCTCTTCGCGGCCAAACTGAAGGTAGGCGCGGGTAAGCGAATCGATATTTTTCGCAGGAGCTGAGAACTTTGTTTCTGCAGCCTGCAATTGCTCCAGCAGTCGCGAGTAGCCTTCGATGGCTAGCAGAAGCAATAACTCACCCTTATCGCGGAGGTGGTGATAGGGGGCTGCCGTCGTGACTCCCAGTTTTCGGGCGAGACCCCGAAGGGAAATGTCCTGGGGACCTGACTCTGCTGAAACTTCCAACGCTGCCTGCATCAGTGCTCGACGCAAATCTCCATGGTGGTACTGGCTCTCGTTTTGTTGAGATTTAATCCGGGTAACTGGCATAGAGGTACCTTCCTTGACACAATTTCAAGCATTGCTGCGGGAGAGCCGCTGGAGCAGGCACTGCGCGATGCTGGCATCGAGCGACTGCGGCCCGTGCTCATCACGGTAGCTGCTACGATCTTCGCCTTCTTCCCATTGGCAGTCCACGGAGGCCCGCTTTGGAAGCCGCTCTGTTACACGCAGATTGGCGGTCTCGCTATCGCAACCTTCGTCACTGTCATCCTTGTGCCGGTCTTGTATAGTATCGCGGTACTGGACGTGAAGATCATCCACTGGGATGAAAAACCGAAAGATCCCTCTCCCAATCCGCAGCCGGAGGCAGCCGCATGAGTATGCTCACACGCCGACGCTTCACACAACTCTCAGCTATGACGGCAGGCTCCGTGCTTACGGCGAGGCGTGCCATGGGTACTACGGCTTCGGACACGACTCTTGAGATCGCTCCCTATACTCTTGAAGCCTCTCCGAAACATCGCTTCCGCACGCTCGCGTTCAACGGACAGATTCCCGGACCACTTCTTCGCATGCGGCAGGGTCAGGAACAATCAATCACAGTCCGCAACCTCGCGAACGAGCCTGAGATTGTGCACTACCATGGACTCTATCTCCCACCGGATATCGACGGTGCGATGGAGGAAGGCACGCCGATGATCCCTCCCGGCGCGGAGGCGCACTACACCTTCAAGCCCGATCCGCCGGGCTTCCGTTGGTATCACACCCATACGTTTGCCGGCCAGGACTTGACGAAGGCGATGTTCAGCGGCCTCCACGGCTTTCTGTTCATCGAGCCGGGCGAAGACCCTGGACGATATGATCGCGAGGTCTTCCTCGGCCTTCACGACTGGGGCGGTCACTTCGAAAGCAGTAGCGACGGCAATATGAGTCCCGCCTACGACGTCTCAACCATCAACGGCAAGATGCTTGGCTTCGGCGAACCCGTGCGGGTCAAGCAGGGCGAGCGCGTCCTTCTGCATGTGCTGAACTCAAGCGCAACGGACGTCCACTGGATTGCGCTTGCGGGCCACAGCCTGCGCGTGATCGAGCTTGATGGAAACCCTGTGCCGCAGCCTCAGACTGTTCCCATGCTGCGCGTGGCGCCCGCCGAAAGAGTCTGCGCAATTGTCGAGATGAAAAACCCAGGTGTTTGGGTATTGGGCGAAGTTCGGAAGCATGTACAGGCTGCGGGTATGGGGATCGTGGTCGAATACGCGGGGGCAACCGGCAAGCCTGTCTGGACCCAGCCGGAAGATCTTGTTTGGAACTACCGCCAGTTCGCCGCTCCGGGCGAAGCCAGGATGAGTGGAGACGAAGTGAGTCGCATTAATCTTGCCTTCGACTCGAAGTTTCAGGGGCACGGGAATGAGGAGCTTTGGAGAATCAACGGAAAGTCCTACCCCCAGACCGAAGAACCTATCTTGACGGCAGGCCAGCGCTACCGGCTGGTGATGAAGAACCTAAGCATGGACGACCATCCAGTGCACCTGCACCGCCATACCTTTGAGGTTCGCCAGGTGGACCGCAGTCCAGAACTGCATGGCCTGCTCAAGGATGTCTTGCTTGTTCCAGCCGGAACCACAGCTGAGGTTGAGTTTGTCGCAGATCATCCCGGCAGGACGCTCTTCCACTGTCATCAACAGGATCACATGGACAGAGGTTTTATGATGGTGTTTCGCTATGCCTAGCTCTGGTCTGCGTGTAATTAAAATCCCCTGCTCGCTCTTTTTTTTCTTCCTTCTAACGGCGTTCATCTTCTTGTCCGCACGGATAGCAAAGGCGCAAGGAAACTATGAGATTCAGGTCTACGGTGCCGACACGGTTGCACCGAAGAACCTGATGGTGGAACTGCACTCGAACTATACCGTCGAAGGGCAGACGAACTACATCGACGGTGTCATCCCCACCAACCACCAGGAGCACGAGACGCTTGAATTGACGCAGGGAATCAATGACTGGTCCGAGGTCGGCTTCTACGTCTTCACCAGTTGGCAGGATGGCCACGGTGTTCAATGGGTCGGAGACCATATCCGTCCACGCGTACGCGTTCCGGAGAGGTGGCATTGGCCGGTCGGACTCAGCCTTTCCACCGAGGTCGGATATCAACGCGCGGTCTACTCGCCAGATACATGGACCTGGGAGATACGGCCCATCGTGGATAGGACCCTCGGTCGATGGTACCTGGCGTTCAATCCGGCTCTTGAACGCACATTGCATGGGCCGGATATAAAACAGGGACTCGGCTTCTCACCCGCCGTAAAAGTTAGCTATGACTTCACGCGCAAGGTGAGTGGTGGTCTCGAATACTACGCGGACTACGGGCGCCTGGGGGCCTTCGACGCGCTGCATGAACAGCAGCAGCAGATCTTTGCCGTGACCGACCTAAATGTTTCCCCTGTTTGGGAGATCAACATCGGCGTCGGTGTGGGTCCTACAGTTGCGACTGACCACCTTATCGTTAAAGGCATCCTCGGGAGACGGTTCGACTGGGGAAAAAAGTCAGCTATTCAGTAAGGAAGCCGATGCTCGCCAAACTGAGCCGTAAAGATTTTGGGTTAACCTCGAATACCGCTTTGAAAACAGGCGGAGTGCTTGTCGGCGATGAGGTGAAGATCACAATTGATGTGGAGGCTGTCCGTGCGTAACAGCTAACGGCACCCGCGATTCCGAATGGCTATTGCAGCACGAGCTAAAATAACCCGCATGCGCCTCTCTGCTAGAGCCGCGACCATCGTCTTCGTTACCTCCATGTGCTCTATCTGTAGCTTGGCGATATGATCCAGGTGTCCGGAGCGTGTCAACGAGTTTNNCGCGGTGGGCTGGGGCGGGTGCCTGGGTGGTGCGCGGACGAAGCGTTCGGGGTTGCGGGCATAGGCCTGGTCGAGAACCTGTTGTCGCAGTTCGATGACCTCGCCGGCCATGCCGTAGTGCAGCATTTCCGGGGTCAGCA